>JBAWFF010000041.1:0-4081 GCA_049591635.1 Acetobacteraceae bacterium | reverse complement strand
GCGTCGGAGTTGTCGCGCGCCTCGGGCGCGTACGTGTCCGCGCAGCGCGCCTGCGCGGACTCCGGGACGCCGACCATGATCTCGTTCCCGAGGCCGAGCGGGGCGACGATCCGTTCACGAATCACGTCGCGGTAGTCCTGCCCGGTGACAGCCTCGATCACCATCGCCTGCACCAGATGCGCGGCGCGACCGTGGTACTGGAGCTTGGAGGCTGGCGTCCATTCGAGGGAGAAGTCGCAGACCTCGGCGCGCATCCGCGCGTGGTCGGTCCAGCTCTCCCGGCTCACGTCGCCAGACGGGAAGCCGCCTTGATGCGTCATCACCTGATGCAGCGTGATCGCCCCTTTGCCGCGCGCGGCGAACTCCGGCAGGTGGTCGGCGACGCGGTCCATGAAGGACACGCGACCATCCTCCACCAGCGTCCACAAGGCGGAACTCGTCAGCACCTTGGTCTGGGAGAACAGCAGGAACAGCGTCTCGTTCGTCGCGGGCACGCGCCCGCCATCGGTGCGCGCGTCGCCGTAGGTGCGAAACAGCGCGAGCTTGCCGTCGCGCGCGATGGCGATCTGCGCGCCGGGGTAGCGCTTGTCCTCGATGTGGGAGCGGATCAGCCGGTCGAGCGCCTCCAGCGGACGGGGCGCGAGGCCGAGGCTGGCGGGATCGCTCTCGGGCAACGGGAAGGGCATCGCGTTTCCTCCGATTATGCGGGCGGCGGCGTGCGGTCCGGCAGCCAGTCGCCGAGGATCGCGGCCTCGTCGTAAATGATGGTTTCAACGGGCTGGCGAGGAGTTTCCCCGTAGTCCGCCATGATGGTCCGAACGAGGGTGCGAGTCGACGCCATTTCGTCTTCGATCATGTCGGCCACTTCGCGCCGAAGACTTGGGCTGTTCCTCAGAAGTACCTCTATGTCCCGCCGCGTGCGAAGAACGGTTTCGCGCCACAGCCGTTCAGGTTCGTTCGCCGGGGAGACCTGGAGCTTCAGGAGGTGTTCGATGATCGTGCCGATCCGGCTTCGGAGCGTCAGGCGCTGCGAAATCCCCAAGCTCTCGATCTCCTCGGCAACGTTATCCCAATCAATGGGTGCGTTGACGCGTCGCCGCCCGGCATCGCGGATCGCGCTGGCCTGCTCGGCGCTCCAGACGGCGAAGTCAGTGTCGTAGAGGCTGCCCATCGGCGCAGGCTAGCGGGCGCGCCGCTTGCCGCCAAGCGGCGGATCGGGTGTGATCCGGGCAACAGGGATGGAGACGGGAATGGCCGAGATCCGCACGCGGCATCTGTTTACGATGCGGCTCCAAGTCGCCGGGATGCAGGCGATCGGCGCGGCGCCGGCGGGCGATCGCCGGATCGGGCTGGTGGCGGGCGGCACGTTCGAGGGCGAGCGGCTGCGCGGCACCGTGCTGCCGGGCGGCGCCGACTGGCTCCTGCTGCGCTCCGACGGGGTGATGACGCTGGATGTGCGCCTCGCGCTCGAAACCGGCGACGGCGCGCTGATCAGCTTCGCCTATCGCGGCCTGCGGCACGGCCCGAAGGACGTCATGGAGCGGATGGCGCGCGGCGAGGCAACCGACCCCGCGAGCTTCTATTTCCGCACCGCCGGCAGCTTCGAGACGGCGGCGCCGGCCTATGCGTGGCTGAACCGCGTCTGGGCGATCGGCACCGGACAGCGGCCGCCCGAAGGCCCGGTCTACGATGTGTTCGAGGTGCTGTGAGCATGGCCCGCATCGGCTTCATCGGCCTCGGCAACATGGGCGGCCCGATGGCGGCGAACCTACTGAAGGGCGGCCATGAGGTCAGCGGCTTCGATCTCAGCAAGCCGGCGCTCGACGCCCTCACCGCCGCCGGCGGGAAAATCGCATCCAGCGCCGCCGAGGCGGCGCGCGGGGCGGCGTTTGTCATCACCATGCTGCCGGCCGGCGAGCATGTGCGCGAGGTCTGGCTGCATCAGGGCGGCCTCATCGAGGCGATCAAGGCAGCTCAGCCGAAGCCGCTGCTGATCGACTGCTCCACCATCGACGTGGACAGCGCCCGCGCGGTCGAGGCGGCGGCGCGCGCGGCGGGATTGGACATGCTCGACGCCCCGGTGTCCGGCGGCACCACGGGGGCTGGGGCGGGGACGCTGACCTTCATGGTCGGCGGGTCGGAGCCGGCGTTCGCGCGCGGCCAGGACGTGCTGGCCGCGATGGGCAAGACGATCATCCACGCCGGCGCCTCCGGCGCGGGACAGGCGGCGAAGATCTGCAACAACATGATGCTGGCGATCAACATGATCGGCGTGTCGGAGGCGTTCCTGCTCGCGCGTTCTCTCGGCCTCGACTGGGACAAGCTGTTCGCGATCACCAGCACCTCGACCAGCCAGTCCTGGGCGCTCACCAGCTACTGCCCGGCGCCCGGCATGGTGGCCGCCGCGCCGTCCAACCGCGACTACGCGCCCGGCTTCGCCGCCGCGCTGATGCTCAAGGATGTCGGCCTGTCGCAGGCGGCGGCGGAGGCGACCGGATCGCCGACGCCGCTCGGCGCGCACGCGCTGGCGCTGTACCGCGATGCGGTGGCGGCGGGGTTCGGCAACAAGGACTTCTCCGCCGTGTTCCGCTGGCTGGAAACCCAGAAGCGAGACGTGTCATGACGGCGCAAGCATTCAAGACGGCGCGCGACTTCCTGCTGGCGCATCGCAGCGATCACGCCACCGCCTATCGCGATTTCCGCTGGCCCGCGCTGGATCGGTTCAATTGGGCGCTCGACTGGTTCGACGCGGAGCTGGCGCAAGGCGAGAGCGGCGGGCGCGTCGCGCTGAGGATCGTCGGCGACGGCGCCGCCTCGCTGACATTCGCCGAGTTGTCCGAACGCTCCAACCGCGTTGCCAACGGGCTGCGCGCGCTCGGGGTGAAGCGGGGCGATCGCATCCTGCTGATGCTCGGCAATGTCGTGCCGCTATGGGAGACGATGCTGGCGGCGATGAAGCTGGGCGCGGTGGTGATCCCCGCCAGCACCTTGCTGACCCAGGCCGACCTGCTCGACCGCTTCGCGCGTGGCCGCGTGCGTCACGTCGTGGCCGGCCCTGTCGAGGCGGCGAAGTTCGAGGGCATCGGGTCGGGCCTGACCCTCATCTGCACTGGCGAGGCGCCGGGTTGGCACCGCTTCGACGCGCTGCGCGAGGCGCCGGCTTCGTTCGTGCCGGATGGCGAGACGCGGGCGAGCGACACCCAGCTGCTCTATTTCACCTCCGGCACCACGGCGAAGCCGAAGCTCGTGCAACACAGCCAGGTCAGCTACCCCGTCGGGCATCTGAGCACGATGTACGTGCTTGGATTGCAGCCCGGCGATATGCACCTGAACGTCTCCTCGCCCGGCTGGGCCAAGCACGCCTATTCCTGCATTTTCGCGCCGTGGAACGCTGGGGCGTCGGTGTTCATCGCCAACCAGCCGCGCTTTCACGCCCCCTCGATGCTCGCGGCGATCGCGGCGAACGGCGTCACCACGATCTGCGCGCCGCCGACCGTCTGGCGCATGTTCGTTCAGGAGGACCTGGCTTCGGTGCGGACCATGCTGCGCGAGGTCTGCTCCGCCGGCGAACCCCTGAACCCCGAGGTGATCGAGCAGGTGCGCGCGGCGTGGGGACTGACCGTGCGCGACTTCTATGGCCAGACGGAAACGACGACGCAGATCGGCAACTCCCCGGGGCTGGCGGTGCGGCTCGGCTCGATGGGCAAGGAGATGCCGGGGTTCCGCATCCGCCTGCTCGATGCCGACGGCAACGACGCGGCGGACGGCGAGGTTTGCATCGCGCTCGACCCGCGGCCGACCGGGCTGATGCTCGGCTATCAGGCCGACGACGGGACCGTGCCGGCGATGGCGGGCGACGTCTATCGCACCGGCGACGTCGCCTCGCGCGATGCCGACGGGCACTATACGTACGTCGGACGGGCCGACGACGTGTTCAAAGCCGCCGATTACCGCATCAGCCCGTTCGAATTGGAGAGCATCCTGATCGAGCACGCCGCGGTCGCCGAGGCCGCCGTGGTCCCGGCGCCCGATAAGGTGCGGACCTCCGTGCCCAAGGCGTACGTCTCTCTGGCGCAGGGCT
>JBAWFF010000040.1:0-3767 GCA_049591635.1 Acetobacteraceae bacterium | reverse complement strand
CGAGAATTTCTTCGCCAAACTCAAGCAGTTCCGCGCCATCGCCACCCGCTATGACAAAACCGCGCGAAACTTCCTCGCCGCCGTTCACCTCGCCGCCGCAGCCATTTGGCTCAATTGACGACACGCTCTAGTACGACACCGCGACCGTCGGCCGTCCTCTGTGCCTCCACCACAGGGCACAGGACGCGATGATCAGCAGCAGAAAGGCGGCCGGGCCGTGCGGGCTCGCGTGGCTCGTCTGCAGCTCCCAGCCGAAGGCAAGCAGCGCCACGACGGTCAGCCAGCCGGCCACGCGTGCCCGGCGCAGGGCGCCGGCGACGAACACCGCTGAGGCGAAGGCCGCCCAGGAACCGGTCTTGCTGACGAAGGAGCCCACACCGCCGACCCAGGGATCGGTCCAGACGCGGTTGAGGACCAGCGCGACGCCGTCGACCTGTTGCGGCGTCAGCGTTCCGTCCGATTGCAATCGCTGAACCGTCAGGATCGTCCGCCCGAGGCCGATCCCTCCGATCCCGTCCAGCACGGTGTAGTAGATCAGGAAGACGAATATCGCGACGCGCGCGAGCCAGCGGAGCACGAGGGCAATCCAGTCATCCGACACATGCGCCATGTCGACCAGCATCCATAGCCCGATGGCGACCAGCCCGACCAGCGGCGTCTGGACCATGTGCAGGATGAACCACCAGTCCGGCCCGAAATACGCGATCGCCTTGAAATTCGCCTCGTCGTGCTCGGCATGCGACAGGAACTGATACATGCCGGGATGGGTGGTGAAATTGGCGGGGTGGAACAGCTCGATCGCGATCAGCCCGAGGGGCGCGATCAGCAGGCAGAGGACAAGCAGCGCTCGCCGGATCATGGTGTCGGTCGTCATTGTCCGCTCCATTCCCTACCGCGCCTGACGATCGAGCTTTCTCACCGCGTCGAGCGCGGAGATGACATCGCGGGCAATACAAGCTGAACGCTGTTGGCTATAATCCTCATGCCGAAAGTTGCCGCGCGCATTGAACTGAACAGCACGTGTCGGGTGATTGCCCGCTCAGCACAGCAGATGACGGCCTCCAGGCTAGCCTGGATGAAACACCCGTGTCACGCTGCATCTGCACCAAAGGGCACCCCGCATGGACTTCGACGACACCCCCGAGGAAGCCGCCTTCCGCGCCGAGGCGCGCGCCTTCCTCGATGCCAACGCCGCGCGCCGCAAGCCGGGACAGGTGGAGGGCTATCGGCGTGGGCAGGACAAGCCGGGGGCGCTCGATGCCGCCAAGGACTTCCAGCGGCGCAAGCAGGAAGCGGGGTTCGCCGGAATCGCCTGGCCGAAGGAGTGGGGCGGGCGAGGGGGGAGCCCGATCGAGGAGGTGATCTACAACCAGGAAGAGTCGAAATACGACGTGCTGACCGGCATCTTCGGCATCGGCCTCGGCATGGCGATCCCGACCATCTGCACCCACGGCACGCCCGCGCAACGCGACCGCTACGCTCCGCCCGCGCTGCGCGGCGAGGAGGTGTGGTGCCAGTTGTTCTCCGAGCCGGCGGGCGGCTCCGATCTCGCGGCGCTGCGCACGCGCGCGGTGCGCGACGGCGACGGATGGGTGATCAACGGGCAGAAGATCTGGACCTCCGGCGCGCATTACTGCCAGTTCGGCGTGCTGGTCGCGCGCACCGATTTCGACGTGCCGAAGCACAAGGGTCTGACCTATTTCATCATGCCGATGGACTCCGAGGGGTTGGAGATCAGGCCGATCCGGCAGATGTCGGGATCCTCGCACTTCA
This sequence comes from Acetobacteraceae bacterium, assembly GCA_049591635.1. Lineage (GTDB taxonomy): Bacteria > Pseudomonadota > Alphaproteobacteria > Acetobacterales > Acetobacteraceae > DATFDN01. The sequence goes on along the minus strand of JBAWFF010000040.1, from coordinate 1,994 downwards.
ACGAGGTGTTCTTCAACGACGTGCGCATCCCCGACAGTTCGCGGGTCGGCGCGGTCGGGGAGGGGTGGCGTGTCGCGCTGACCACCCTCATGCGCGAACGCTACGGGATGCGCGAATCGCCCGGCCCGGATGTCGCGGAGGTGTTCGAGATCGCGCGGAACCTGACGCTGGAGGACGGGCCGGCGCTCGACAACGCGGCGGTGAAAGAGAAGCTCGCCGAGTGGTACACGCGGACCCAGGGGCTCCGCTTCACCCGCTACCGGACGATGACCGCGTTGTCGCGGGGCGAGACGCCGGGGCCGGAATCCTCGATCACCAAGGTGACGGCGGCGAACAAACTGCAGGAGATCGCAGCCTACGGGCTCGATTTGCTCGGGATGGCCGGGGTGGAGGCGGGGCCGGAGATGCCCGTCGAGGGCCTGTTCGAGGAGGCGCTGCTCTACTCGCCCGCGCTGCGCATCGCCGGCGGCACCGATGAAATCCTGCGCAACATCATCGCCGAACGCGTGCTGGGGCTACCGGCCGACATGCGGGCCGACAAGGATTTGGCATTCAAGGATATCCCCACCGGCGCGCGCTAGGAGCGAAGCTGCCTTTCACCGCGAAGCGCCTGCTTGCGGCACGCGCCGTCCAGGGCGTGGGCCAGGGCGCGATGGCGGTGGATTTCGCGCTCTATGCGCGCGCGTTGGGCTGGCCGCCGGAGTTCATCGGCGGCGTCATCGGCGCCGGGTTGCTGTTCGCGGGGCTCGCGACCGCGCTCGCCGGTCCGCTGAGCGACCGCTGGGGGCGCAAGCCGTTTCTGCTCTTCTATCAGGCCCTATCGCTATTGACCGCGATCGTGGCCCTCGGCACGGCGCGGCGCTGGGTGCTGGCGGTCCTGGTCGCGCTCGCCGGATACGGCCGGGGCGCGGCGGGAGCGCCGGCGCTGTTCGGCGCCGTCGAGCAGGCCTGGTTGGCGGGCGCAGTGCCGCGCGAGCGGTTGGCGCCCGTCTTCTCGATCAACACCGCCCTCGGCTTCTTCGGCAACGCCGCCGGGGCGCTTCTGGGTGCCTTGCCGGAGGTGTGGCAGGGCTGGCTTCCGGGCGCCCTCGCGTATCGGCCTCTATTCGCCTTCGCTGGCCTTTCCGCCGCCGCTTCGCTGTGGCTGCTGGCCGGCACCGAGGACAGCAGCGCGACGCACGCCGCACGCCCACCGCCGAGTCCGCGGATCGAGACGCGCGGGGAGAACCGGCTGCTGCTGGCGCTGAGCGGGCTCAACGCGCTCAACGGGTTCGGCATCGGGCTGGTCGGCCCGCTGATCACCTGGTGGTTCGCCGCCCGCTACGGCGTCGGGCCGCGGGCGATCGGCTCGGCGATTGGCGTCATTCTCGTGCTCGCCGGGGTTTGCTCGCTGCTCGCCGGCCGGATCGGGATGCGATTTGGGGCGGTCCGCACGGTGGTGGCGATGCGCGGGATCGGCCTGGCGCTCCTGCTGGCGCTGCCGTTCATGCCGACCTACGGATTGGCGATCCTGGTCTACGGCGCCCGCACGATCCTCAACCGCGGCAGCGCCGGCCAGCGCCAGGCGGTGATCCTGGGCGCGGTGCGGCGGAGCCGCCAGGGCCTGGCCGCCGCGGTCAGCAGCGTATCGACGCAGTTGCCGCGCGCACTGGGGCCCTTGGTAGCCGGGGCCTTGTTCGGCGCGGGGATGTTCACCGGCCCGTTCCTGATCGCGGCGGCGTTCCAGGCCGGCTACCTCGTGCTCTATCCGGTGCTGTTCCGCCGCCACGACCTTGGGGGGCGATAAGCGGAGCGCGAATGCCCCTCAAGCCTCGGCGATTATTCCAATCCGCGTGGTTATTGACTCTTTCCTCGTCATTCCCGCTTCCTCGTCATGCCCGCGAAAGCGGGCAGGTGGATTCACATTTGAAGTGCAACAGGTGGCTGGAGAATAGCTCGACGGGGGTTTTGAAGCCAAGGCATTTGCGTGGGGTGTTGTTATAGCTGCGAGCGAT
>JBAWFF010000039.1:0-26451 GCA_049591635.1 Acetobacteraceae bacterium | reverse complement strand
CGGCGGAGCCGCGTGCTGACGTGGCTAGTGACGGCGCTTCTGCTGGCGGCGATCGGCGCGGCGGTCTGGTTCTGGCCGGCCCACAAGCCGGCGCCGACCGCGGCCAGCCGGGCGGCGAATGCGCCTGTCCCGGTGCTCGTCACGTCCGCGAAGCAGGGCGACGTGCCGATCTGGCTCGATGCGCTGGGGACCGTTCAAGCGTTCAACACCGTCACCATCAAGCCGATGGTGGACGGCAAGCTGCTGGAGGTCGATTTCCAGGAGGGCCAGGAGGTCACCAAGGGACAGGTGCTGGCGAGGATCGACCCCCGCACCTACCAGGCGGCGCTCGATCAGGCGGTCGCGAAGAAAGCGCAGGACGAGGCGCTGCTGGCGAACGCGCGGGTCGACCTCGCGCGGTACCAGAAGCTGGTGCAAAACAAGTACACCACCGGGCAGACGGCGGACACGCAGAAATCGCTGGTGGCGCAATTGACCGCGCAGGTCGAGGGCGATCAGGCGGCGATCGACACCGCGCGGACGATGCTGAGCTACACCACCATCACCGCCCCGATCACCGGGCGGGCCGGCATCCGCGCGGTCGATGCCGGCAACATCGTCCATGCCGCCGATGCGACCGGGCTGGTCGTGCTCACGCAGCTCCAGCCGATCTCGGTGGTGTTCAACCTGCCGCAGCAGGACCTGGCGCAGATCGCCGCCGCGATGGCCGCCTCGACGCCGGCGCCGGTGCTGGCGATGAACGAGGCGGGGCCGGCGGCCGGCGCGGTGCTGGACCGGGGCACGCTGGCGGTGCTCGACAACCAGGTCGATCCGACCACCGGCACGATCAAGCTGAAGGCGACGTTCCCCAATCCGAAGGAGACGCTGTGGCCCGGCGGCTTCGTGCGGGTGCGGGTGCGGGTATCGACCGTGCACGACGCGGTGACCGTGCCCCCGGCGGCCGTGCAGCGCGGACCGAACGGCGATTACGTCTACGTCGTGAAGCCGGACGACACCGTGGTCCGCCAAGCCGTGGTGGTCGGCCACCAGGACGCCGACGCGGCCATCCTCACGAGCGGCGTCCAGCCGGGCCAGGAGGTCGTCACCGACGGCGCCTCGCGCCTGTCGGACGGCAAGAAGGTGACGATCGCCCCGGCGGCGGGCCAGCCGGCGCCGCCGCCGAAGACGCCGCCCGAAGCGGGAAAGCATAAGCGCGCGTCGTGAACATCTCGGCGCCTTTCATCGCGCGGCCGATCGCGACCTGGCTGCTGGCGATCGCGATCCTGCTCGCCGGCGCCCTGGGTTATCGCGCGCTGCCGGTCTCGGCGTTGCCGCAGGTCGATTTCCCGACCATCCAGGTGACCACGCAGCTGCCCGGCGCCGGGCCGGAGACCGTCTCAACGCTGATTACCGCTTCGCTGGAGCGTCAGTTCGGCCAGATTCCCGGCATCGCCACGATGACCTCGGCAAGCTCCGAGGGAACCAGTCAGATCACCTTGCAGTTCGACCTGACCCGCAACCTGGATTCGGCGGCGCAGGACGTGCAGGCGGCGATCAACGCCGCGGCCGGCACGCTGCCGGCGTCCCTGCCCTACCCACCGGTCTACTCCAAGGTGAACCCCGCCGACGCGCCGATCCTGACGCTGGCGTTGACGTCGGATTCGCTGCCGATGGCCGAGGTCGGCGACGCCGCCGACACCGTGCTGCAACCGAAGCTCGCGCAGATCGACGGCGTGGGGAAGGTGACGGTCGAGGGCGGAGTGCGCCCGGCGGTGCGGGTACGCGTCGATCCGGCGCGCCTCGCCGCCTACGGCCTGTCGATGGAGGACGTGCGCAGCGCCGTATCGGCGGCCAACACCAACGGCGCCAAGGGCGGCTTCGACGGACCCCGCCAAGCGGTCTCGGTGGGAGCCAACGACCAACTGCTGTCGGCCGATCAGTACCGCGACCTCATCATCGCCTGGCGGAACAACGCGCCGGTGCGGCTGTCGGCGGTCGGCGGCGTCATCGACGGCGTCGAGAACGACCGGGTCGGGGCGTGGTATTTCCACGACGGACGCCAGGAGCCGGCGGCGGTGCTCGACATCCAGCGCCAGCCGGGCGCGAACATCGTGCAGACGGTCGATCGCCTCAAGGCGGCGCTGCCGATGCTGGAGCACGCGATGCCGGCGGGCATCCATCTCAACATCGTCACCGACCGCACGCAGAGCATCCGCGCTTCGGTCCGCGAGGTGCAGATCACGCTGATCATGGCGATCGTGCTTGTCGTGCTGGTGATCTTCGCGTTCCTGCGCTCGTTGCGGGCGACCTTCATTCCGGCGATCGCGCTGCCGCTGTCGCTGGTCGGCACCTTCGGGGTGATGGACCTGCTGGGCTACAGCCTCGACAACCTCTCGTTGATGGCCCTCGTCGTGGCGACCGGCTTCGTGGTCGACGACGCGATCGTGATGATCGAGAACGTCGTCCGCTATGTCGAGGCCGGCATGAGCCCGATGGAGGCGGCATTTCGCGGCGCCGGGCAGATCGGCTTCACCATCGTGTCGCTGACGGTGTCGCTGATCGCGGTGTTCATCCCGCTGCTGTTCATGTCCGGCGTGGTCGGCCGCCTGTTTTCCGAATTCGCCGTCACCCTCTCGATCGCCGTCATTGTCTCGGCCGTCGTCTCGCTCACGCTCACGCCCATGCTGTGCGGGCGGCTGCTGCGTCCGGCGAGCGAGGCGCCGCCCGGACGCGTCTCCCGCGCGCTGGAAGCGGGGTTCGATTCGATGCTGGACCTGTATCGGCGCACCCTCGCCTGGGCGCTGGCGCGTCAGGGCCTGCTGCTCATCGTCGCGATCGCCACCCTGGTAGGCACCATCGGCCTCTACGTGATCGTGCCCAAGGGGTTCCTGCCGCGGCAGGATACCGGAACGATCATCGCCGTTACCGAGGCCGCGCAAAGCATTTCCATCCCGCGCCTGACGACGCTGCAGAACGACGCGGCCGAGCGGATCATGCGCGACCCGGCGGTGGCGGGCGTGATCTCCTTCGTCGGCGCCGGCGCCATCAACGCGACGCCGAACACCGGGCGGCTGACGATCTCGCTAAAGCCGCTCGGACAACGCGACGGGATGGCGGCGGTCATCGCCCGGCTACGCGCCGACGTCGATGCGGTGCCCGGGCTGACGGCATGGTTCCAGCCGGTGCAGGACGTCACGTTGGGCACGCAGGTCAGCCGGACCGAGTATCAATACACGCTGATCGACACCGACGCCGCAGAACTGGCGACCTGGACCCCGCGCCTGCTGGCCGCGCTGCAGGCCGAGCCGGCGCTGCGCAACGTCGCGTCGGACCAGCAGAACGAGGGGTTCAAGACCGAGGTGACGGTCGACCGCCAGGCCGCGATGCGGCTCGGCGTGAGTATGCAGGCGGTCGAGGACACGCTGTACGACGCCTTCGGTCAACGCCAGATCTCGACGATTTTCGGCCAAGCGAACCAGTACCGGGTGATCCTTGAAGCCGGACCGGCGTGGCAAGCCGATCCGGCGACGCTCGGGCTGCTGCGGGTGCCGGGCACGGCGGACGCGCAGGTGCCGCTTTCGCAGGTCGCGACGATCAGGCGCACCACGGCCCCGCTGGTGGTGACGCATGAGGAGCAGTTCCCCTCGGCGACGATCAGCTTCGATACCGCGCCGGGCTACTCGCTCGGCGACGCCGTGGACGCCGTGCGCGCCGCCGAGGCGACGATCGGGATGCCGGCGACCATCTCCGGCGATTTCGCCGGCGACGCGGCGGAGTTCCAACGCTCGCTCGCCGAGGAGCCGTGGCTGATCCTGGCCTCCCTCGTGGTCATCTACATCGTGCTGGGCGTGCTCTACGAGAGCTGGATCCATCCGGTGACGATCCTCTCCACGCTGCCGTCGGCCGGCATCGGCGCGCTGCTCGCGCTGCTGGCGACGGGAACCGATCTGTCGCTGGTCGCGCTGGTCGGGATCGTGCTGCTGATGGGGATCGTGAAGAAGAACGCGATCATGATGATCGACTTCGCGCTCGACGCGGAGCGCACGCGCGGGCTCGCTCCGCGCGCGGCGATCGAGGAGGCGTGCCTGCTGCGCTTCCGCCCGATCATGATGACGACGATGGCGGCGCTGCTCGGCGCGGTGCCGCTGGTGGCCGAAGGCGGAGCGGGGGCGGAACTGCGTTCGCCGCTGGGGATCACCATCATCGGCGGGCTGCTGCTGTCGCAGTTGCTGACGCTTTACACGACGCCGGTGATCTATCTGGCGTTCGAGCGGCTGCGCCTGCGGTTCGGCGGCGCGGCGGTGGCGGCGGCGGAGTGACCCTCACCCGCTCGCTGCGCGAGTCGACCTCTCCCGCAAGGGCGGGAGAGGTAAAGCGATTCTTCGCCTCTCCCTCTGGGAGAGGTCGCCGCGAAGCGGCGGGTGAGGGTCGGGAATGAACATCTCCGTCCCCTTCATCGCCCGCCCGGTCGCGACCACGCTGCTCGCCATCGGCATCCTGCTGGCCGGCGTCGTCGCCTATCGCTTCCTGCCGGTCGCCTCGATGCCCAGCGTCGATATCCCGACCATCGTGGTGCTCGCCTCCCGCCCGGGAGCGGACCCGGAGACGATGGCGAACTCGGTCGCCGCCCCGCTCGAACGCCGGTTGGGCGAGATCGCCGGGGTGACGGAGATCACCTCGACAAATTCCGTCGGCTCGACCTCGATCGTCGTGCAGTTCGACATCGACCGCGACATCAACGGCGCCGCGCGCGACGTGCAGGCGGCGATCAATGCCGCGTACAGCGACCTGCCGGCCGACCTGCCGACGCGGCCCTATTATCGCAAGTTCAACCCGGCCGACGCGCCGATCATGACCATCGCGCTGTCGTCGGACACGCTGCCGGTGCGCGACATCTTCGATGCCGCCGACACCGTGCTCGGCCAACGGCTGTCGCAGGTCGACGGCGTCTCCAACGTGACCGTCAACGGCGCCGAGAAGCCGGCGGTTCGCATAGACCTCGACCCCGTCCGGCTGGCCGCCGCCGGACTGGCGGCGCAGGACGTCACCAACGCGGTGAAGGCCGCCAATGTCACCCAGCCCACCGGCGGATTCCAGGGTCCGCGCCAAGCCGAGACGATCGGAGTGAATGGGCAGATCACGCGGGCCGCGCAGTATCGCCGCCTGGTGCTGAAGGCGGGCAGCGGCGCCGTGCTCCAGTTGTCGGACGTCGCCACCGTCACCGACGGCGTGGCCAATACCCGCCTCGCCGCCTGGGACGGCAAGCAGCCGGCGATCCTGCTGACGATCTCCAAGTCGGCGGGATCGAACGTGATCGAGACCGTCGATCGGGTGCAGGCGCTCCTGCCGCAGTTGATGTCGTGGATGCCGGCCGGCATCAAGCTGACGGTGATCCAGGACCGCACCGCGACGATCCGCGCCAGCGTCGCCGACGTGCAGTACACACTGCTGATCACGATCGCACTCGTGCTGCTGGTGGTGCTGCTGTTCATGCGCCGGCTGGTGCCGATCGCCGCCGCCGCGGTCACGGTTCCGCTGTCGCTGTGCGGCACGCTCGCCGGAATGTGGTTCCTCGGCTATTCGCTCGATAACTTCTCGCTGATGGCGCTGACCATCTCGGTCGGTTTCGTGGTCGACGACGCGATCGTGATGATCGAGAACATCGTCCGCCACATGGAGCGCGGGGAGACGCCCATGCGCGCCGCCATCGAGGGCTCGCGGCAGATTGGTTTCACGGTCGTCTCCATCAGCATCTCGCTGGTCGCCGTGTTCATCCCGCTGATCTTCATGGGCGGCATCCTGGGGCGGCTGTTCCATGAGTTCGCGATGACGCTGACGATGGCGATCGTCGTCTCCGCCGCCGTGTCGCTCACGCTGACGCCGATGATCTGCGGGCGCTGGATGCGACCAGCCGCGCCGCATGCCGGCGTGTGGGCGCGGCTGGACCGGACGATCGAGCGCGCGCTGGGCGGCGTGCATCGCTTCTACGCGCGCACGCTCGGCTGGTCGCTGCGCCACCAGGGCGTGATGCTGCTGGTGATGTTGGCGACAATCGTCTTGACGGTACGGCTCTATGGTACGGTATCGAAGGGGTTCCTGCCGATCCAGGACACCGGCATCCTGATGGGCTCGACCGTCGCGTCGCCGGACGTATCCTTTGCGGCGATGGAGGCGCGCCAGCGGGCGGTGGTGAACGTGCTGCTCGCGGACCCGGCGGTGGAGGCGGTCGGCTCGCAGGTCGGCGTGTCGAGCGGCTGGGGTTCACTCAACCGCGGCTTCCTGACGATCAGCCTCAAGCCACTGTCGGAGCGCCGCGTGTCGTCGGAGGCGGTGATCGCCCGACTGCGGCCGCAGCTTATCCGGCTCGGCGGCGTTCAGACCTTCCTGTTCTCGGCGCAGGATTTGCGGGGCGGCGGTCGCAGCGGCGGCTCGCAATTCCAGTTCGCGCTGATCAGCCAGGATCTCGGTGCGCTGCGCGAGTGGTCCCAGAAGCTGGAGGACCGGCTGAAGGCGACGCCGGGGATCGCCGACGTCACCTCCGACCAGGATCGGGCCGGGCCGCAGGAGAATGTCGTGATCGACCGCGACGCCGCCGCGCGGCTCGGGATCAGCGCGTCGGCGATCGACGCGGCGCTCAACAACGCCTTCGCCCAACGCCAAGTCTCTACGATCTACGCGCAGCGGAACCAGTACAAGGTCGTGGTGGAGACCGATCCGAAATTGCAGACATCGCCGGTGATGCTCGACCGCGTCTATGTCGGCGCCACGGGAGGCGCGCAGGTGCCGCTATCGGCGGTCGCGCGGTTCGAGCGCGGCGAGGCGCCGCTCTCGGTGCGCCACCAGGGCCAGTTCCCCGCCGCGACGCTCAGCTTCAATCTCGCCGACGGCATGGCGCTGGGAGACGCCGAGAAAGCGGTGACCGATGCCGCGGCGGCGCTGCTCATGCCGCCGGAGGTGCGCACGGAATTCGCCGGCAACGCCAAATGGTTGCAGCAATCGACCCAGACCGCGCCGCTGCTGATCGCCGCGGCGCTGATCGCGATCTACATCGTGCTGGGGGTCCTGTATGAGAGCTGGCTGCACCCGCTGACGATCCTTTCGACGCTTCCCTCCGCCGGGGTGGGAGCGCTGCTCGCGTTGCTGATTTCCGGCGAGCCGCTCGACATCATGGGCATGATCGCGATCGTGCTTCTGATGGGAATCGTCAAGAAGAACGGCATCATGCTGGTCGATTTCGCCCTGGAGGCGGAACGCCAATACGGCCTGTCGCCAGCCGAGGCGATCCATGCGGCATGCCTGGAGCGGTTCCGCCCGATCCTGATGACGACGCTCGCCGCCCTGTTCGGCGCTCTGCCCCTGGCGTTCGCGTTCGGCACGGGCTCGGAGATGCGCCGCCCGCTGGGGATTGCCATTGCCGGGGGCCTGATCGTGTCGCAGGCGCTGACGCTCTACACGACGCCGGCGGTCTATCTGGCGCTGGAGCGGCTGGCGGGGAAGCGCCGGCCGATCATCGTGCCGAGCGCGGCGGAGTAACGCGGAACCGGCTTTCCCTCCCCGCGTTGATGCCCGGTGCACCAGCCATAGAGGAGAGCGAACAATGGACAAGGATCGGGTCGAGGGCATCGGCAAGCAGGTGAAGGGCGCGGTCAAGGAGGCGGCCGGCAAGGTGACGGGCGACGCCAAGACCCAGGCCGAGGGCCAGGCCGAGAAGGCCGCGGGGAAGGTCCAGAACGCGGTCGGCAGCGCGAAGGACGCCGCGAGGGACGCGCTCAAGCGCTAAGGCGTGCAGCAGACGGCGTTCCGTTGTTCCCGCGAACGCCCGTCATTCCCGCGCACGCGGGAACCTAGGCACACCGCACCATGCTGCGAGCCGCCTGGGCCCCCGCTTTCGCGGGGGTGACGGGGCGCTCCTACGAAAACTCGCCCGGCCGCAGCAAGCGAGCGAGGCGGTCGAGGATGCCGTTGGCCATTCCCGGCTCGTCGCCGGTGAAGAAGCCGTGCGCTACATCGAGATACTCGTTGATGACCACTTTCGCCGGCGGCCCGTCGGGAAGCGCGAGTTCGGCGCCGGCCGCCCGCATCAGGGCGCGCAGCACCGGGTCGATGCGGGCGAGCGGCCACTCCGGCGGGAGCGCCTCGGTCAGCATCCGGTCGATCGTGTCCTGTTGCGCGACCGCGGCACGCACGATGCGGCCGAACAGTGGAACCTCCGCGAGCGGCACCCGGCCGCTTTCGTAGCCGCCGGTTCCGGGCAATTCTCCCAGACGGTGGCGCACGAACTGGTCGATGACGGCCTCGGGATTGTCCTGCGCCTGCTCGCTTTGAAACAACGCCTGCACCGCGGCGACGCGCGAGGCGGTACGAGGGCGAGGTTTTGGCGCCTTTGCCATCAGGACGCCGCGAGCCGGCGCGCGGTCGCCACTTGCAACAGCGCCGCCGACGCCGCCTCGGCGCCCTTGTTGTGGCCGTCGGCACCGGAGCGCGCCAGCGCCTGGTCGATCGTATCGACCGTCAGCAATCCGGTTCCGAGCGCGAGGCCGAATTGCAGCGCCACGGCCATCATCCCGGCCATCGTCTCGCGGCAGATGTGCTCGTAGTGATCGGTCTCGCCGCGCACGATGCAGCCCAGTCCCACGAACCCGTCGAAGCGCGTGGCGCCCCGCACCGCGATGCGGATGGCTTGCGGCAATTCGAACGCGCCGGCGACGTCGATCGTGTCGAACGTCGCGCCGGCTTCACGCAGGATGCGCTGAGCGCCGACAGTAAGACCCTCGACCACCTCGCGGTAGTACGGTGCGCGCACGATGAGCATGTGCGGAGCCGGTCCGTCGATGCGCGGCGCGGCGGGGAGTTCGGCGTCCGCCGTGCTCATCGGGCGCGGCCGTCGTCGAGCGTCTCCGGCATCGGGCGATGTTCGACGATGTTCAGCCCGTAGCCCTCCACGCCGACGATGACGCGGCGGCGGTTCGATAGCAGGATCATGTCCCTGATGCCGAGGTCGAGCAGGATCTGCGCGCCGAGCCCGTAGTCGCGCAGCGCCCGCGGCGGCCGTTCGGCCAGCGCGAGCTGACGCACCCGATCGGAGAGCGCGGTCTTGTGATGCTCACGGATCAGGACGATCGCGCCGCGGCCTTCCTTGTCAATCATGTGCATCGCGTTGTGGACGGAAATCCAATGCGGGCCGCCGGTCATGTCGTCGAGGAGGTCGACGGCGTGCATCCTCACGAGGACCGGCTCGGGGCCGGAGATGTCGCCCTTCACCAGCGCCAGATGCTCCTGATAGTCGACAGTGTTGGCGTAGACGATCAGCTTCCACGTGCCGCCGGCGACATGATCGAAGGTGCCCTCGACCACCCTGCGGACCAACCGTTCGGTACGGCGGCGATGGGCGATCAGATCGGCGATCGTGCCGACCTTGAGGTTGTGGTGCTGCGCGAAGGCGACGAGGTCGGGCAAGCGCGACATGGTGCCGTCGTCATTCATAATCTCGCAGATCACGGCTGCCGGGCCGAGCCCGGCGAGGCGCGCGATATCGACCGACGCCTCCGTATGGCCGGCCCGGATCAGCGAGCCACCCTGGCGCGCGACCAGCGGGAAGACATGCCCGGGCGTCACGATGTCGTCGCGTCCGCAGGCGGGGTTGATGGCGACGGCGACGGTGTGGGCGCGGTCATGCGCCGAGATTCCCGTCGTCACCCCCTCGCGCGCCTCGATCGAGACCGTGAAGGCGGTCTGGTGGCGGGTGCCGTTGGTCGCGCTCATGAGCCCGAGGCCGAGCTGCTCGACGCGCTGGCGGGTCAGCGCCAGGCAAACCAGGCCGCGCGCATTGCGGATCATGAAATTGACCGCGTCGGGCGTCGCGAACTGCGCCGGGATGACCAGGTCGCCCTCGTTCTCTCGATCCTCGTCGTCGACCAGGATGAACATGCGCCCGTTGCGCGCCTCCTCGATCAGCTCCTCGACCGAGGAGAGATACTGGGAGAGGTTGACCGTCTTCATGTCGTCCATCAGCGAAACTCCGCCAGCCGCGCGACATAGCGCGCGAGCATGTCGATCTCGATGTTGACCGTCTCGGCCCGCTTCAAGGCGCCGAAGCGGGTCATCGCCGCCGTGTGCGGGATGATGTTCACGGCGAATGTATCGTCCGCCACCGTGTTCACCGTCAACGACACCCCATCGACGGCGACGCTGCCCTTGGCGGCGATGAAGCGGGCGAGATCGCGTGGGACGCGAAAGAGCCAGCGGGTCGAGCCGTTCTCCGCCGCGGCGGAGAGCGCGTGGCCGACCCCGTCGACATGACCGGAGACGAGGTGGCCTCCGAGTTCGTCGCCGACGCGCAAGCTGCGTTCGAGGTTGACCTTCGTGCCGACCCGCCAGCCCCCCATCGTGGTGCGGGAAAGCGTCTCGGCCGATGCGTCGGCGGCGAACCAGTCGGGGCCGAGTTCCACTGCGGTGAGACAGCAGCCGGAGCAGGCGATCGAGGCGCCCAGGGCGATCGACGCGGTATCCGGCCACGGCGCGGCGATGACGAGGCGCATATCATGGCCGCCGCCCAACGGCGTGACGGCGCGGACGGTGCCGAGCGCGGTGACGATGCCGGTGAACATCAGGCGGGCCTCTCCAACATCGTCAGCATGTCATCGCCGAGGGCGATTGCCGAGCGGCGCCGGAAGCGGGGCAGGTCCGCGAGGTGGGCCAGTCCGAGGTCGCGCACGGCGGGGAAGCCGTCGCCGCCCATGATGGACGGGGCGTGGAACCAGGCGATGCGATCCACGAGGTTCGCCTGGAGCAGGCTGGCGGCAAGGCTGGCGCCGCCTTCGACCAGGACGGAGGTAAGGCCGGCGGCGGCGAGGGCGCGGAGTGCGGTGGGGAGGTCGAGAGACCCCCCACCCGCCCCCTCACCCCAACCCTCTCCCAGAGGGAGAGGGGGTCCGTTCATCGCCCCCTCTCCCTCTGGGAGAGGGTTGGGGTGAGGGTTGCTCGGCGCGAGTTCGATCACCCGCGCGCCGAGTCCAGCGTATCGGCCCGGATCGGCATCGGCGCGCGCGAGCAACCAGGTCGGCGCGTCGGCCGACAGAACCCGCGCCGAGAGTGGCGTCCGCAGCGAGGAGTCGGCGACGATCCGCACCGGCGGAACCGATCGGAACCCGGGCAGCCGGCATGTCAGGTCAGGGTCGTCGGCGAGCACCGTGCCGATGCCGACCATCACCGCGTCGTGCCGGCCGCGCAGGGCGTGGGTCATGCGGCGCGCTGCCGGTCCGGTGATCCAGCGGCTTTCGCCGGCGCTGGTGGCGATCCGACCGTCCAGGGTCGAGGCGAGCTTCAACGTGATCAGCGGACGGCCTTCGCGGACGCGCATCGCGAAACCCGCGATCGCCTCGGCCGCCTCCGCCGCGAGCACGCCTTCGGTCACGTCGATCCCCGCAGCACGGAGGGCGGCGATCCCCTGCCCGTCCACTCTTGCGTCCGGATCGCGGGTGGCGATGACGACCCGGGCGACGCCGGCCTCGATCAGCGCGCCGGTACAGGGTGGCGTCTTTCCCCAGTGGCAGCAGGGCTCCAAAGTGACGTAGGCGGTGGCGCCGCGGGCCTGTTCCCCGGCTCGGGCCAGCGCGACGGTCTCGGCGTGCGGGCGGCCGCCGGGCTGGGTGGAGCCGCGTCCCACCACCCGCCCGTCGCGCACGATCACGCAGCCGATCGACGGATTGGGCCACGTCGTGCCTAGATTGCGCCCGGCCAGCGCCAGGGCGGCGCGCATGTGGGCTTCATCGTCCATGCGGGCCTATGTGGCCTCGTCCAGCGTCCCGACAAAGTCCCCGAAATCCTTGGCCTCGCGGAAATCGCGATAGACGCTGGCGAAACGGACATAGGCGACCGCGTCGACCTCCTTCAGCGTCTCCATCACCAATTCGCCGATCTGGCGGGTGGTCACGTCGGCATCGCCGGAGGCTTCCAGTTTGCGGACCACGCCGTTGACGATGCGTTCCACCCTTTCCTCCTGGATCGGGCGCTTGCGCAGAGCCACGCGGATGGAGCGGGCAAGTTTGTCGCGGTCGAACGGCACCCGGCGGCCGTCGGATTTCACCACCGTCAGATCGCGAAGCTGCACCCGCTCGACGGTGGTGAAGCGCTGGCCGCAAGCGGCACAGAATCGCCGCCGCCTGATCGCCGCTCCGTCATCCGTCGGGCGGCTGTCCTTTACCTGGGTGTCGTCGTGGCCGCAGAACGGGCAGTGCATTAGAAGGCGCCGGGCATCAGCGGCCAGGATAGATCGGCAAGCGGGCGCACAGGGTCCGCACGCGGGAGGCGACGGCGCGCTCCGCTGCTTCGTTGGCGCCGTCGTTGGAACCAGCGAGGCCGTCAATCACCTCGGCGATCATGCGCCCGACCTCGCGGAACTCCGCGGTTCCGAAGCCACGGCTGGTGGCGGCGGGCGAGCCGAGGCGGATGCCGGAGGTAATGGCGGGCTTTTCCGGGTCGGACGGAATGGCGTTCTTGTTGGCGGTGATGCGCGCGCGTTCCAGGCTCGCCTCGGCTGCCTTGCCGGTGACGCGCTTGGGACGAAGGTCGACGAGCATGAGATGGCTGTCGGTGCCGCCGCCGACGATCGCGAACCCCTCGCCGATCAGCGTGTCGGCGAGCGCCCGGGCGTTGTCGGCGACCGCCTGCTGGTAGGCCCGGAACTCCGGGCGCAGCGCCTCGGCGAAGGCGACCGCCTTGGCGGCGATGACGTGCATCAGCGGGCCGCCTTGCAGGCCGGGGAAGACGGCGCTGTTGATCTTCTTGGCGATGTCGGCATCGTTGGTCAGCACCATGCCGCCGCGCGGTCCGCGCAGGGTCTTGTGGGTTGTGGTGGTTACGACATGGGCGTGCGGCAGCGGGCTGGGATAGATGCCGGCGGCGACGAGGCCGGCGAAATGCGCCATGTCCACCATGAACACCGCCCCCGCTTCGTCGGCGGCGCGGCGGATGCGGGCGAAGTCGATGATGCGCGCATAGGCCGAGCCGCCGGCGATGATGAGCTTCGGGCGCTCGGTGCGCGCGACCCGCTCCAATTCCTCGTAGTCGAGCAGGCCGGTCTCGGCGTGGACGCCGTAATGGAGCGGGCGGAACCACTTGCCGGACAGGTTGGCGGGCGAGCCGTGGGTGAGATGTCCGCCGGCATCGAGGCTCATGCCGAGGATGGTGTCGCCGGGCTTCAGGAGGGCGAGGAACACGGACTGGTTGGCCTGTGCTCCCGAATGCGGCTGGACGTTGGCGAACTCGCACTGAAACAGCGCCTTGGCGCGCTCGATCGCGAGCCGCTCGGCGACATCGACGAACTCGCAGCCGCCGTAGTAGCGTCGGCCGGGGTAGCCCTCGGCGTATTTGTTGGTGAGCACGCTGCCTTGGGCCTCCAGCACGGCGGCGGAGACGATGTTCTCGCTGGCGATCAGTTCGATGCCGTCCTGCTGGCGGCCGAGTTCGCCCAGGATCGCGGCGGCGATCTCGGGGTCGGCTTCGGCGAGCGAGGCAGCGAAGAAGCTGTTCACGGGAGCGTGCTGGTCCATTGGCGGCATGTAGCACTGGGGTAGGCGGCGGACAAACGGGGTCGCTTACTCGGCAAATACGTCGCGGAGGCGTTCCAGGGTCGTCCGCAGGGTGCCCCTACCCAGGGTACCGAGCCGGCGTACGAGACGTTGCTTGTCCAATGCGCGGAGTTGGTCCAGCAGGATCAATCCGTCCTTCGCTTGGAAGCGGATAGGGATACGGAAAGGCGCCGGGCGGCTCCCGGTTGTCATCGGCGCGGCGATCACCGTCCGCAGGTGCTCGTGCATCTCGGGCGGGGAAATGATGACGCAGGGTCGGGTCTTCTTGATTTCGCTGCCCACCGTGGGATCGAGATTGACGAGCCAGACATCGCCGCGCGAGATCGGGAAGGGGATCACCACTCCAGGGCCGCGTCATCGGCGTTGCCGAACTCGGGCCAGACCAAGGCATCGTCGCCAGCCTCGGCAATCGACCGCGCAGCCTCGGCCCAGCCGGCGCGCGGATGCTCCTTCGCCGGGACGAGAACAACGCGGCCATCCTCGAGCGCCAAGTCGAGATCATCACCTGCCGTCACCCCGAGCAGCGTGAGGATAGGCTTGGGAATGATGACGCCGGATGAATTGCCCATTCGTCGGAGTTGGGTGCGCACGTTAAGCCTCGTGGTGTAGGAACAATGTTCTACCACAAGGACAGCGGGAGTTCAACGTTGTTCCGCGAGCCGGTCGCCCGGTGGCGGTTCACCCCTCTACGAACCCCTCGATCGCCTCCAGCATCGCCGCCGGCTCGTCGGCGCGGATCGAGTGGCTGCTGTTCTCGAATATGCGCAGCTTCGAGCCGGGGATCAGGCGGTGGATCTCCTCGGAGAACTCGGGCGGGCAGATCCAGTCGTGCCGGCCGGCGAGGATCAGGGTGGGCGCGGTGATGCGGGCGAGTTCGGGGCGCAGGTCGAAACGGCGCAAGACACCCTCGGGGCCGAAGGCGCGGTTCAGCGGCTCGGGCGCGTTGATCGCGCGGGTGCGGCCTGGCGCGGCCTTGGCCTCGTCGTGGGTGCGGGAATAGAGCGGACCCATGACGCGGTAGTACTCGCGCATCTCGGCGGCCGTCTTGAAGCCGCCGGCCCACAGCGTGTCGCAAACACGCCGTTGTTCGTCGGTGCCGCGTTCGGCGACGATCGCCTGGGCGCGCGCGATGAAGCCGCCATGCGCGGCGGTGACGATCAGCACGAGGTGAGAGACCGCGGCGGGATAGCGCGCGGCGTGCGCCATCGCGACCATGCCGCCGTAGGAGGTGCCGATGCTGACGATGGGGCCGAGACCCAGATGGCGGCGCAGCGCCTCCATGTCCTCGACGTTCTCGTCGAGCGTGTAGGTGGCGGGGTCGGCTTCGTCTGAACGGCCCTGGCCGCGATGGTCGAAATAGACCAGCTGCATGTGCTCGGCGAGCGCGCTCATCGCGGGTTTGAACCCGCTGTGGTCCCCGCCCGGTCCGCCGTGGATCACCAGGGCAACCGGACGCTCGCGCATCGCCGGGCCGTCCGGCACCAAGCCGGCGCCCTCGATGTCGAAGTAGAGACGGGTTCCGCGCACCGAGGCATACATGGGCTTCGTTCCTGTTGTTCGGCTCGCCCGGTTGACGAGGCCGGCGGGCGGTGGCCCCCTGCCCGCCGTCATCTTTCGACAGGAGAGAGCGATGCCCGCGTTAGCGTTGAACCACTACACGATTCTGGCGCGCGACCTAGAGGCGACGAGGCGTTTCTACGAGGATATCGTCGGCCTGAAATCCGGCGATCGCCCGCCGCTCGCGTTCCCCGGCTACTGGCTCTATTGCGGCGGCGCGCCGGTGGTGCACCTGATCGGCCATCGCGCGGATGATCCGCCGACCGAGGCGGAGCTGGACACCGGACGGGTGGATCACATCGCCTTCTCGGCGGAGAACCTGAAGCTGATGAAGGAGCGGCTGGCCGCCAACCGGGTCAAGTTCGACGAGCGGGTGTTGCCGCGGCTGAACATGACTCAGTTGTTCTTCCAGGACCCGGACGGGATCAGCATCGAGTTCAACTTCCCGCCGGCGGAGACCGTCTGACCCTCGCATGGTCCTGATCCCCGCCGCGTCGAGACACAGGCCGGCGGTTCCGGCGGGACCGAACGCGCCCGGGTTGCGGCCGCTCCTGCCGCTCTATCTCGTCGTCTTCATCGCCTTCCTAGGCTACGCGATGATGGTGACGCTGTTCGTCCCGATGCTGGTGGGCCACAACGGCTTCCTGCCGCCCGAGGCCGGCGCCGGGACGCGCAGCCTGCTGGTCGGCATCCTGCTCGCGATCTATCCGATCGGCCAATTCGTCGGCTCGCCGGTCATCGGGGTGCTGTCGGACCGGTATGGGCGCAAGCCGGTGCTGATGGCTTCGTTGGCCGCGGCGGTGTGCAGCTATGCCGTGATCGCGCTCGGCGTCGATCTGCGTTCGATCCCGCTGATCGGCGTCGGTTGCCTGGCGGGCGGGCTGTCGGAGTCAAACATCGCGATCGTGCAGAGTGCCGTCTCGGACGTGGCGGCGCCGGCGGAGCGCGCCCGCCTGTTCGGCTACATCTATTCGGCGTGCAGCGTCGGCTACATCGCCGGCCCGGTGGTGGGCGGGCAGATCGCCGTGCTCGGCGGATGGAGCACGCCGTTCTGGATCGTCGTCGTCCTGCTGGCCGCGACCGCGCTCTGGGTGCGCCGATCATTCGCCGAGACGCATCCGGCGGAGCCGGGGCGGCCGATCGACGCACTCGCCGGGGTCCGCAACCTCGCCACCGTGTTCACCGACCGTCCTATCCGCGCGCTCTATCTGGTGAACTTCCTCTTCTACCTGGCGCTGTTCGGATATTTCCGGGTCATCCTGCTTTACGTCGCCGAACGGTTTCATATGGATGTCGAGCAATCGACGGTGTACTACGCCTACCTCGCCGGCATGTCGCTGACCGCGAGCCTGCTGCTGGTCGGCCCGATGATACGCCGGTTCGGGCTGCGCCGCCTCGCGGTCGGGTCCGCCGTCCTGAGCGGGCTGGCGATGATCGTGGTCGTGCTGCCGGGAAGCGCCATCTGGCTGTGGTTCACCGCCCCACCGTGCAGCCTGATCGGCACGCTCACGCTGGCATCCTGCGCGGCGATCCTCGCCAACAGCGTGGAGGGCGACCGCGAGGGGCGGGTGATGGGCAACAACCAGGCGCTGCAAGTGGGAGCGGAGGGGATCGGCGCGGTGCTTGGCGGCGCGCTTGCGGCGATCCTGGTGCCGCTGCCGCTGATGGTATTCGGCGTGCTGCTTATCTTGACCGGCGCGCTGCTGAGCACCCTTCCCCGCACGACACCGGTCGCCAGTCTCGCGTCATGACGCGCAGCCGGGATGCGGCTTCAGGACGCGCTCCGTCGAGGCCGGGTGACGGGCGAGGCGGTCCGGCGGGCGGATCGGGCGGTGCACAAGCTCACCGCCGCAGTTCGGGCATTTGCCTGCCAGCACGTTCTCCACGCAGGGCGCGCAGAACGTGCACTCGTAGGAGCAGATCATCGCGTCGCGTGAGCCGGGCGGTAGGTCGCGGTCGCAGCATTCGCAGTTCGGGCGGAGTTGCAGCATGATGGGCATACCTAACACACCGAAGCGTCGGGAGAAACCATGCGCCAGGGGATGATCTGTGCTCCGCAACCCGAAGCGGCGGAGGCCGGCGCCGACATCTTGCGCGCCGGCGGCAACGCGGTGGACGCGGCGATCGCCTGCGCCCTGGTGCAAGGCGTCGTCGATCCGCTGATGTGCGGGATCGCCGGCTTCGGCAGCATGGGCATCTATATGCCGGCGCGCGGGCACCACGGCTACATCGACTTCCACGCCCCCGCCCCGCGCGCCGCCCGGGCGGAGATGTGGGAGAAGCTCATCCTCGCCGAAGCGCGTGACGGCTACGGCTTCATCCTTGAAGGCAAGGTCAACGACCTCGGCTATGGGGCGGTCTGCGTGCCGTGCAGCCTCGCGGCGTACTATCAGGCACAGCGCGAGTTCGGCGCGTTGCCGTGGGCGGAGATCGTGGCCCCGGCGATCGCGTGGGCGGACTCCGGCTGGGTCGTGCGTCCGCACGTCGCGTTCTTCTGGTCCGATGAGGGGATGATGGGCCGCGCGCCCAATCCCGATCGGCTGCGCTACAGCGCATCGGGGCGCACGCTCTATTGCCGCGAGGACGGATCGCCCAAGCGTGTCGGCGACACCGTGCGTAACCGCGAGTACGCGACGGTGCTGCGGCTGATCGCGCGCGACGGGGCCGACGTGTTCTATCGCGGCGAACTCGCACAGGTCATCGCGGAGGATTTCCGCGCGCATGGCGGGCTGCTCGCGTCGGAGGATTTGCGCGACTATGCGCCCCGACGCGGATTTCCCCTGTGGGGGACCTACCGGGATTGGCGGATCGCGACGAACGAGCCGCCCGGCGGCGGCATCATGCTCGTCGAGATGCTCAACATCCTCGAAGCGTTCGATCTCGCCTCGCTCGGCCACAACAGCGCGGAATACTTGCGCGTCGTCGCCGAGGCGATGAAGCGGGCGACCATCGACAAGGATCAGCGGGTCGGAGACCCGGCGTTCGTCGACGTTCCGATCGACCGGCTGACAGGCAAGGCATACGCCGCCGCCCTCGCCGGCGAGATCGTCCGGCAGGAGAAGGCGAGCGTGCCGCGTTTCAACGGCGGCATTCCGAGCAAGGACACGACCCACATCTCGGTCGTCGATCGTGACGGCGCCTGCGTGTCGATGACGCACTCGCTGGGGATGCCGTCCGGCGTCATCACGACGGGGCTGGGGTTCATGTACAACGGCTGCATGGGCGTGTTCGATCCCCGCCCCGGACACGCCGGCTCGATCGCGCCGGGCAAGGCGCGGTTCTCCTCGGTCTGCCCGTCGATCGTCTTCCGCGACGACAAGCCCTGTCTGGTCATCGGCGCGCCGGGGGCGACGCAGATCGCGATGGGCGTGCTTCAGGCGATCCTGAACGTGTTCGATTTCGGCATGACCATGACCGAGGCGGTCAGCGCCGCGCGATTCTCGGCGACGTCGGACGCCATCGACGTGTCGAACCGCATTCCGCGTTTCGTCACACGCGAACTGGAGGCGCAGGGGTATGAGGTGGTACGCAGCCCCTATACGTTCGGCTTTGCCTCGGTGCATGGCATCCGCATCGACGGCGACAGGCTCGACGGCGGCGCCGACCCGGGGCACGACGGAGTCGCGATCGCGGTGTGAGGACGCTGCTGATCGTGTTCCATTCGCTCACCGGCGGCACGCGCCAACTCGCCGAGGCGGCGGCGCGCGGCGCGGCGTCCGAACCGACGATCCGCGTCCGCCTGTTGTCAGCGCCGGAGACCGGGCCCGCGGATGTTCTCGGCGCCGACGGCTATATCTTCGCCACGCCCGAGAACCTCGCGGCGATCGCCGGGCGGATGAAGGATTTTTTCGACCGCACCTATTACCCGGTGCTGGATCGCATCAACGGGAGGCCCTACGCGCTGCTGGTCTGCGCCGGCAGCGATGGTCGGAACACCGTGCGCCAGGTCGAGCGCATCGCCACCGGCTGGCGGTTGCGCGCGGTCGCCGAGCCGCTGATCGTATGTACCCACGCCCAGACAAGGGAGGCGATCATGGCCCCCAAGGTGATCGCCCCCGCCGATCTCGCGCGCTGCGAGGAACGCGGCGCGGCGCTCGCCGTTGGGGTGGCGATGGGAATCTTCTGACGAAGAAGGACATGCCATGAGCTTCGACAAGGACACTCTCGCCGCCCTTCACGACGCGAAGGAGGTGCGGATCGGCGTCGGCTCGCCAGCGCGCAAGCCGGTCATCATCTGGGTGGTCGTGGCCGGGGACGAGGCGTTCGTCCGCTCGGTCAAGGGCACAGAGGGACACTGGTACAAGACCGCCGCGGCGGCCGGGCACGGGACGCTGGAAGTCGGCGGCCGCGACCTCCCGATCCGCCTGATCCCGGTCGCCGACCCGGCCGCGATCGCGCGCGTGAGCGAGGCCTATCTGGGGAAATACAGCACCAGCCCCTACGCGCAGTCGATGGTGCGCGCCGACGTGCTGGGGACGACGCTGCGGGTGGAACCGGGCTAGATTCAACGGGAACAGCCCGTCTGGCGCGGATTGTTCCCAACATCGTCATGGCCGTGCTTGGCACGGCCACCCACGATTTTGGTGCCCACAAGGAAGTCATGGATGCACGCGCCAAGCGCACGGCTGTCCGGCTCGGAATACTTGGTGTGCTCCCAAACAAACGCGGCTGACCTCCCAATCGTCATGGCCGGACTTGGTCCGGCCATCCACGTCTTCTGGCCGGCAGCAAAGACGTGGATGCCCGGAACAAGTCCGGGCATGACGGTGTAAAGATGCGGTCGAGAGCGGTCATCAGCCGGCGACCGGCAAGCGGGAGAGAGAGCGGAATGCCTATCGTGCGCGTTTCCCGGGCTGACATCGACATGGAGAAGCTGCTGGCGGACTTGGCGGCGAGCCGGGTGCGAACCGAGGCGGAGATCGACGCTGAGGCTGCCGAGGACGGCAATGCCTGGACCGAGGAAGATGTAGCGGAGGCAATCGCGGTCTATCCGCCGCCGACGGCCGAGCAAGTGCGGGCGCTGCGGACCCGGCTGGGGCTGAGCCAGGCCCGGTTCGCGCGTCGGTTCGGCTTCAGCGTCGATGCCGTGCAGCAATACGAACAGGGCCGCCGGGTGCCTTCCGGCCCGGCCTCTACCTTGCTGCGGGTGATCGCGGCCGACCCGGAAGCCGTCGTCCGCGCTCTCGATCCGCGCCGCGCTGCCACGTCGCCGCGTCCCCTTAGTCACGGGAGATAGGCGTCGGCGTCTCCGGCTCGCCCCTCGGGATTGCCTGCCTCGGAAGTTCGCCTGCATCCCGCCACCGGCGGTTGCCCTACTCCTTGCGCAACATAGCTAGGCCGCGGGTCACGAGAGCGATGAGCTGACCCTGACTGTGCGTGTCGGTCTTGCCCAGCACGCTCTTGAGCTGAACGCGCACGGTTTCCCGGCTCACGGCGCGACGGTCGGCGATCTCTTCCACGCTGTCACCGTTGACCAGACTGGCCGCCACGCTTGCCTCCGCGGCCGATAGCCCAAATAGCCGCATCAAGGCTTCGTCGCCCAAGACCACCTTGTCCGCCGGGTCCGATGCGAAGACCAGCGCCAGCGGCTCCGCCGCCAACCCGAGTTGGTCGCCGCGCCGAACCGGCGCGACCATCACCCCGATCGCGCCGCTGCCGTCCGCTTTCGGAAGCCGCAGCATCGCCGGCCCGTGCGCCTCGCCGCCACGGATCAGCTCCACCGCCCGCCGGATGCTTGCGTGCAGCAGGGCGGTCGTCTGCGAGGCGGTGGTTCGCAGACGCCGGCTTTCGTATCGGAGCGGGCAATCCGGTCGGCGCAGCAGGTCGGCCGCCGCCTGGTTCATCTCCAACACGGTGCTGTCGCGATCGACCAGGAAGACCGCGAGTTGGAAATGATCGAGACCGACCGCCAGGCCCCGCGATACCCCCCGCGCGCGATTTAGCTGGCGTTGCACTTGCAGCGCCCGGATCAGATGCGGCGTCAGGGTCTCGAAAAAAGCCACTTCCTCGGGCTCGAAGGCGTTCCGTGACAACGGCCGATGGACACTCAGGAGACCGGTTCGGGAGGCATCCGCGAACAGCCTCGCCGCCATGCCGTGACCCAGGCCCAGCGGACGGTAGAAATCGTGGAAAATCTCGCTCTCGACGAAGGGCGCGAACGCCGCGTCGCGATCGTCGGCGTAGACATGACCCGGTTGGGTTCGGATGACTGCCGCCATACGGACGTCGCGCTGGACGAAATGCGCCGTGTAGGCGGCAGCGGAATCCGGCGCATAGCCCGCCAGCAGGAAGGGACCCGTCTCTGCGGGCGAGGTCGCGTCGTAATGGAAGAACGCCGAGGCTTCCCCACCCACCGCCGCCCTGATGGCGGCGAACACGTCGGGCCATTGCTCGGGGGCCAGGGCGGCGTCGTAGATCGGCCCCAACAGCGCGGCCAACTGGATGGCGAAATCCACGGGCATGCTCCGACTGCCCTCCCCCAGGAATGCATTTAATCCGCCTAAGTAACCCAAGTGGGGGATGCGGGCCAATCCTCTTTGGTATCGTATTGCAACGGGGTTGGCTTAGTCACCAACCACAACGAGGCTGTCATCAACATTCTTGTAAGCGTGCTTAACACTTGGTGGAGGGAAAAACGATGCGCTTGTCCTTTCGATTTCCTGCGTCTCGACTTCTACGGAGCGTTCTCGCGTCACTCTTGCTTGCCGCTCTGGGCACCACCGACGCAACGGCCGGCACCGTGGCATTTTCTTCAACCGGTTCCTTGCCTGCTGATCAGCCGTTCCGCCCGGTGAATCTCGGCATCGTATTCACCGCCGATGCCAATTTCTCGGTGGATGCCTTGGGCTTTTACTTCCAGGCCGATCTAACCGGGCCTGAGACGGTGGGATTGTATAACTCAACCGCCACCCTCCTGAC
Organism: Acetobacteraceae bacterium; assembly: GCA_049591635.1. Classification (GTDB taxonomy): domain Bacteria; phylum Pseudomonadota; class Alphaproteobacteria; order Acetobacterales; family Acetobacteraceae; genus DATFDN01. Next base: position 4,408 of record JBAWFF010000039.1, on the reverse strand, counting down.
CTCGGCTACCGTCTTGCTGTCCGATCCCATGGTGAGCGGCTATTTGTTCCAGAGCATCGCGCCGGTGGCGCTTACGGCGGGGGACCAATACACCGTGGACGCGTTTGTCGGCGACAATGATTGGAGCTACGGTCTCACCCTGCCGAATCAGACTGCGGATGTCGTGTTTGATTATCCCGACGCCACGTACGGCAGCTCCTTGGAGTTCCCCACGGTGCGGGCGACCGCATCCAACGGCGGGCCCTCTGGGACGTACTACGGTCCGAACTTCGAGATCGCCGGCGCGAGCCCCGTCCCGGAACCCGCCTCGCTCGGCCTATTCGCGACCGCTCTCGCGCTGACGGGCTGCCTGCGGCACCGCAAGAAGGGCGTCAGCGTGGCCTGAACGGCTCATGAACGGCCTCGTTGGAGCCGCCCAAACGAGGCCGTTCGCGTGTCGTTTCCGACGCGGCCCTCGCCCATACGCGAGAGCCGAACACGGCGGCATTGGCGATGCCGCCTCGTACGCGCGCCCGAGATGCTCGTATCTCCCGCGACCGACCTCCGCCACCTACTCCCCACCAAACACCCGCCGCCCCCCCTTCCAAGTTCCCAGCACCCGCCCCTCCAGCGCCCGCCCGTCGAATGGCGTGTTCTGCGCCTTGCCGGGCAACATGCCGGACTCCACTTGCCAGACGCGCTCAGGGTCGAACAGGCACAGATCGGCCGGCGCGCCGCGTGACAGCCGCCCGCTCTCCAGCCCCAGCAACCGGGCCGGGCGGGCGGTCAGCAGGTCGAGCGCCTGAAGCAACGTCAGCGCCCCACCGTGGACCTGCGCCAAGGTGACAGCGAGCAGGGTCGCGAGCCCTGCCCCACCCGGCGCGGCTTGGGCGAAGGGCAGCCGTTTGTCGTCGGCGTCGCGGGGCTGGTGGTCGGACGCGATGGCGTCGATCGTGCCGTCGGCGAGCGCGGCCACCACCGCGAGGCGGTCGGAGTCCGCGCGCAACGGCGGCGACAGCTTGGCGTAGGTGCGGAAGTCGCCGATCGCCGTTTCGTTCAGGTCGAAATAAGGGGGCGCGGTGTCGCAGGTGACGGCGATCCCGGCATCTTTCGCGCGGCGGATCAGCGCCAGCGCCTCGGCGGTGGAGATATGCGCGAAGTGGACGGCGCCGCCGGTGAGTTGGGCAAGGCGGATGTCGCGGGCGACCAGGATCGCCTCGGCCGACGCCGGGATCGCCGGCAGGCCGAGGCGGGTCGCCAGTTCGCCCTCGGTCGCCGCGCCGCCTGCCGCCAGCGACGGGTCCTCCGGATGCTGGACGATGCGGGCGTTGAACATCGACGCGTAGGACAGCGCGAGGCGCATCAGCCGCGCCGAGCCGATCGCGCGAGCGCCGTCGGTGAAGGCGATCGCGCCGGCCTCGCGCAGCAAACCGAGTTCGGCCATCTCCTCGCCCCGGCAGCCACGCGTCACCGCGGCGTAGGGCAGGATGGTGAGGCTCCCCGTCTCCTCGCCCCGCGCGCGCAGCAGGCGAACGAGCGCGGGATCATCGATCGCCGGCAGGCTGTTCGGAAGGGCCGCGAGCGTCGTGATCCCGCCGGCGGCGGCGGCGCGCGCGGCGGAGGCGATGGTCTCGCGGTATTCGAACCCGGGCTCGCCGAGATCGACGCGCGAGTCGATCAGCCCAGGGCACAGAATCGCGCCCTCCGCAGTGACGATTTCGGCGCCGTCGGGCCGCCCGATCGCACCGAGATCGGCGATGCGGCCGTCGCGCACCAACAGGTCGCCCGTCTGATCGAGGCCGGAGGCGGGGTCAATCAGGCGGACATTGCTGAAGAGGATGTCAGCTTTCATTGCCCGGCCCGCGCGAGAGCGTGTCGAGCACCGCCATGCGCACCGCGACCCCCATCTCCACCTGCTCGCGGATGACGCTGCGCACCGGATCGTCGGCAACGGCGCTGTCGATCTCCACGCCGCGGTTCATCGGGCCGGGGTGCATCACCAGCGCGTCGGGCTTGGCGAACGCAAGCTTCGCGGCGTCGAGGCCGAAGAAGCGGAAATACTCGCGCGCGCTGGGCACCAGCCCGTGTTCCATCCGCTCGCGTTGCAGGCGCAGCGCCATCACCACGTCGGCGCCGGCCAACCCCGCCTCCATGTCGTGGAACACCTCGACACCCATGCGCGCGACCTCGGCGGGGATCAGGGTCGGCGGGCCGATCACGCGGACGCGGCTGTTCATCGTGGTGAGCAGATGGATGTTCGACCGGGCGACGCGGGAATGGCCGATGTCGCCGCAGATGGCGACCACGAGCCCTTCGAGGCTGCCGCGCCGGCGGCGGATGGTGAGCGCGTCGAGCAGCGCCTGGGTCGGATGCTCATGCGTCCCGTCGCCGGCGTTGATGACGGCGGCATCGACCTTCTGCGCAAGCAGGTTGGGCGCGCCGGATTGGGCGTGGCGCACCGCCAGCAGGTCGCACTGCATGGCGTTCAGGGTCGCGGCGGTGTCGAGCAGCGTCTCGCCCTTGTTCACCGACGACGTGGAGACCGCCATGTTGATCACGTCGGCGCCGAGGCGCTTGCCGGCCAACTCGAAGCTGGTGCGAGTGCGGGTGGAATCCTCGAAGAACAGGTTGATAAGCGTGCGTCCGCGCAGCAAGTCGCGCTGCGTCTTGCCGGAGCGGTTGAGCAGGACATAGCTCTCCGCGAGGTCGAGCAAATGATCGATCTCGGGCGGCGCGAGGCCCTCGATCGCGAGGAGGTGCTTCTGGCGGTAGGACACTGCGGCTAGGTTTGGCTCGTGCCGTGTTCCGCGCGTTGTCGCGCCTGTACGAAGGCGCGCAGCACCGCATTGATACGGGTCTGATAGCCCGGGCCGCGCGCCTTGAACCAGTCGAGCACGTCGGCGTCGAGGCGAATATGCACGCCCTGCTTGCGGCGAGGGATCCCGATCACGACGGTGCTCTCCCACCCTTCGGGCAGGGGCCCGTCTTCCTCGTCGGCCAGGCGCTCGACCTCCTCCTGCGACATGGCCCTGACACGCTTCCAGTCGGTACGGCTCTCGCCCCGATCAAGCATCGCCTGAACCTCCTCGGCCGAAGCGCGCACGATACGACCGCTTTTCTCCATCTCTCGCCCTCCTGAACGAGATGAGGCGTGTCGCCTCGCCTCGCTCTGTCCAAATGATCACAACGAACTCCTCGCCGATCAGACCGACCGAGGCAAAGCGAAGTTCGCCATCACGGGGCGACGGAACCGTCACTATCGGACGTCCGTCAAACAACCCCTTCGCGTCAATCAGGTCGAGACCATGCTTCGCTATGTTTGCCTGACGCTTGGCCTCGTCCCATTCGAATAACATGGCCGGATATGTCAACGAATGTGGCTACAGTCAACCTCAATCACAGCCCCAGATACCGATGCGCGATCTCTGGCTCCGCGCGCAGCTCGGCCGAGGCGCCGGACCAGACGACCTGGCCTTTCTCCAGGATGTAGTGCCGCTCGGCGATGCGGGTGAGCGCGTCGAGATTCTTGTCGATCACCAGGATCGCCTGGCCGCGCCCCTTCAGGCGAACCAGCGCGTCCCAGATCGTCTGGCGCACCAGCGGTGCAAGCCCCTCGGTCGCTTCGTCGAGGATCAACAACCGCGGGTTGGTCATCAGTGCCCGCCCGATCGCCAGCATCTGCTGCTCGCCGCCGGACAGCAGGCCGCCCGGCTGCGACAGGCGGGACGCGAGCGGTGGAAACAGGTCGAGGACCGAGGCCAGCGTCCAGGGTTGACCGACGCCGGCGCGGTTAGCGGCGGTGGCCGTCAGGTTCTCGCGCACGGTCAGGTTGGGGAAGATTTGTCGACCCTCCGGCACCAGGCCCAAGCCGGCGCGGGCGATCTGGAAGGGCGCGCGCCCATCGAGACGGGTGCCGTCGAGGCGCACCTCGCCGGCACGCGGGCGCAGGATGCCCATGACCGCGAGGATGGTCGTCGTCTTGCCCATGCCGTTGCGCCCGAGCAGGGTCACGACCTCGCCTGCGTCCACCGCGAAGCCGACACCGAACAGGACGCGGCTGTCGGCGTAGCCTGCCTCGAGGCCGGTCACGGTCAGCATGGTGCCAGCGCCTCCTCGCCGAGATAGGCGGCGCGCGCAACGGGATCGCGGCGTACCGCTTCGGGCGTGCCGGTCGCGATGACGCGGCCATCGGCGAGGACGGTGACACGGTCGGCGAGTGCGAACACCGCGTCCATGTCGTGCTCGATCAGCAGGATGCCGAGCTGCCCCTTCAGGGTCGCGAGAAGGCGGACCATGCGCGCGGAGTCCTCCGGCCCCATTCCCGCCAGCGGCTCGTCCAGCAGCAGCGCGCGCGGACGGGCGGCGAGCGCCATCGCGAGTTCAAGCGTGCGGCGTTCACCGTGCGAGAGCGCGCCGGCCGGAATATCGG
>JBAWFF010000038.1:0-2794 GCA_049591635.1 Acetobacteraceae bacterium | reverse complement strand
AGGACTTCACCCCGGTCTGCACCACCGAGCTTGGCTACATGGCTCGCCTGAAGCCGGACTTCGATCGCCGCAACACCAAGATCATCGGGCTCAGCGTCGATCCGGTGACGAACCACAAGAACTGGGCCAAGGACATCGAGGAGACGCAGGGCTACAAGGTCAACTATCCGATGATCGGCGACACCGATCTCAAGATAGCGAAGCTCTACGACATGCTGCCGGAAGAAGCCGGCACCACCGCCGAGGGCCGGACGCCCGCCGACAACGCCACGGTGCGTGCCGTCTTCATCATCGGCCCCGACAAGAAGATCAAGGCGACGCTGACCTATCCCATGGGCTCGGGGCGCAACTTCGATGAGGTGCTGCGACTTGTCGATTCACTCCAACTCTCGGCCAAGCACTCGATCTCCACGCCGGTGAACTGGAAGCCGGGCGAGGACGTCGTCGTCCCGGCCTCGATGCCCGACGATCAGGTGAAGCAAAAATTCCCCGGCGGGCTGAAGGTCTTGAAGCCCTATTTGCGCATGGGCGCGCAACCGAGGGGCTGAGCCCCTCGTCATTGCGAGCGCAGCGAAGCAATCCAGGGCCGCCTGCTGATTGCTTCGCCTTCGACTCGCAATGACTGGAGAGGGCTAATGCGCGACCGCGCGCAGGTCGTTGTTGACGCGGTGATCGCCCGCCATCCACCGCCGCAGTTCCGAATGCGCGTCGGCGCGGCGCGCCGCGTCGATCTCGGCGGCGTTCGGCGGATCGACGGTGAACTCCACGATCAGGCCTTCCGGCGCGGTCACGTACATCGACCGGCAATAGCCGTGATCGGTCTCGCGCACGGCGACGCCCGCCTGCTTCACCCGCGCGATCAGCTCGCCATAGGTCGCATCGTCGACCTTGAACGCGACGTGGTCGAAATTCGGCACCTTCGCCGGCATCGGCGGCTGGATCAGCTTGTAGACCTCGGGATCGGCGAAGGCGAAGAAGGCGATCGCGCCGCCGTCGGCCAAGGCGTAGAACGTGTGGCACATTGGCACCTCGCGCCCGAACGCCGGGTGGCGCACCATCTCGCACCACGTCGCCGCGAGCGGGATGCCCAGGACTTCCTCGAAGAACTGGCGGTTCCCCTCCTGATCGCGCACGATGTAGGCGTCGTGGTGCAGGCGCTCCGGGAGGCGGGAAAGCGGCTTGGCTGACATCGCTGTGCTCCATGCAAAGCCCAAGGACGTCTGAGCTTGCGCGTGCGCCGGGGCCGCCGCAAGCTCGCGTCATGTCGTACCCGACCCATCTCCTGCCGACCACCGTCGTGGGCAGCTACCCGCAACCCGATTGGCTGGTGGACCGCGCGGCCTTGCGCAAGCACGGCGTGCCACGCACCCATGCCGCCGACATCTGGCGCATCCCGGAGGCGCTGCGCGAGCAGGCGCAGGACGACGCGACTGTGCTCGCCATCCGCGACATGGAGCGCGCCGGCATCGACATCGTCTCCGACGGCGAGGAACGACGGGAGAGCTATTCCAACCGCTTCGCCCTCGCGCTTGACGGCATCGACGCCGACACCCCCGGCGTCGTGGTGTCCCAGCAAGGCCGCGCGACGCCGGTGCCGCGCGTCATCGGGCGCATCCGGCGCACCCGCCCGGCGGAGCTGCGCGACGCCGAATTCCTCGTCGCCAACACCGACCATGCGACCAAGATCACGCTGCCCGGCCCGTTCACCCTGTCGCGCCAGGTGCGCGACGATTTCTACGCCGACCCCGAGGCGCTCGCTATGGACTACGCCGTAGCGGCGAACGAGGAGGCCCGCGCATTGAAAGCGGCCGGCGTCGACGTGATCCAGCTCGACGAGCCGTGGGTCCGCACCGCGCCGGATGAGGCGGCACGCTACGCGGTCGCCGCGATCGACCGGGCGCTCGACGGGATCGACGGCCCGACAGTCGTGCATCTCTGCTTCGGATACGCCGCCGTCGTCGCCGAGAAGCCCTCCGGTTATGCGTTTCTCGCCGGCCTCGCCGACTGCGCGGCGAGTCAGATTTCGATCGAGGCGGCGCAGCCCAAGCTCGACCTAGGAATCCTACGCGATCTCGCTGGCAAACAGGTGATGCTCGGCGTACTCGACCTCGGCAACCCGGCGATCGAGACGGCGGAGCAGGTCGCCGAGCGCATCCGCGCGGCGCTCAAATACATATCGGCCGACCGGCTGATCCCGGCGCCCGATTGCGGGATGAAATACCTGCCGCGCGCGACCGCCTTCGGCAAGCTGCGCGCGCTGGCCGAGGGTGCGGCGATCGTGCGGCGCGAACTGGCGGGATAGCAATGCGAATCGAGATCATCTGCACCGGCGACGAGGTGCTCACCGGCAAGATCGTCAACACGAATTTCGGCTACATGGCGCAGAAGCTGGAAGACGTCGGCCTGTCGGTCGCGTGGGAAACCACCGTGGGCGACGACCGCGCCAACCTGCTGGAAGCGTTCCGCCTCGCCGCCAGCCGAGCCGACGCGGTGATCGTCAACGGCGGCCTCGGTCCCACGGTCGATGACCTGTCCCAGGAGATCGCGGCCCAAGCGGCGGGCGTGGAATTGGCGCTCGACGAGGCATGGCTCGCCCGCATGGAGAGCTTCTTCGAACGCCGCGGGCGGGTGATGTCAGCCAACAACCGCAAGCAGGCGATGCTGCCGGCGGGCGCGGAGATGCTCGACAACCCGATCGGCACCGCCTGCGGCTTCGCCGTCACGATCGGCGGCGCCCGCTTCTTCTTCACGCCCGGCGTGCCGCGCGAACTGCGCCGGATGCTGGAGGAACAGA
>JBAWFF010000037.1:0-1813 GCA_049591635.1 Acetobacteraceae bacterium | reverse complement strand
AACCGAGAAGCTGAGAAACCCGCATCCCACCAGCACCCTCGCATGGTTCGCCTGGGTCGTCGCCCGGCTCGGCGGCTGGTCGGGGTATGTCTCCAGAGGATACAAGCCAGCCGGACCGAAAACCATTCACCGAGGCCTGACCCGCCTCGACGGCATGATTAGCGGATGGCATCTCGCCAATCATTCCGCACATGTGCGACTCCCGTAGCCCTTGCGGGAGGGGGTTAGGGGGAGGGGGTCACGGCGGATGACGTTCCCGGTCATCATACGACCATAGTGTATCGTATCCGCCAACGGAGTTGAACAAGATGGTCAAACCAAAAGCGGCGCCGTGAGGCGCCGCTTCTGCGTTGAACCCTGACGCGTGGGATCAGCCGGGTTTTCTACGCCGTATGAAGCCCAACCCGAGCAGCCCGGCTCCAAACACCGCAAGGGCCGCCGGCTCAGGAACCGGAGACACCAGCGGTAGATCGACAACCAGAGCTGCGGGCGGGCCGCAGCACTCCCCATACACCAACTGGAACGGCTGGTTGCCGCTAGGGCCGGTATAGGTGGCGGTAGTGGGCGTCAACGCCGTCGGACCGGGAGCGCTGATGACGGTCAGCCCGCCGATAGTCAAAGTAACGCCGTCGTCGTGACCAGCGATGAACGTCTGGCCAGTGGTTACAGTCACTGTCCCAGTGAAGTTGATGAGCGTGTTATCCATCGAGTCTCCGAGGTGACTGGACCCCGAGAGGATGGTCGCGCCGCCCGTCGCAAGCCACGCCCCGATCGTGTAGGGCGGATTAGTGTCCGCTGGGTTGAAGCTCAACGGGTCCGACGGGGCCGTGAATGTCACGGTTGCGGGCCCGGCGGGAACGTTACCGGGAACTGCGTTCATTGCGACAGCCGATGACACTTCGTAGAGACTTCCGAAGGCAGTCGGAACGGCCATCGCCGGTAACAAGCCAGCGACAGCGACCGCCGCTGCCGCCGTAGTGCCGAGGAGTACTCGTTTCATGCGCTTACCTCCCTCCTTGGGTAAGGAGTGAGCAGAGCATTATCTCTGCGTTATATGTGAATCAATGGTTGATTTGTAACAGCGCTATAACGCCTGCGTTACACGCCCCTGCCCTGCGGCGCTTGCGGCATATTCGCCGGATCGACCGGCCTCGGCCAGGACTCATGGATTCGCAGGCGACAGCGACTCCAATCCGGGGCTAATCGTTCTCTAAATCGTGCGCCCCCAAGGAGACGCCCATGGCTTTCAAGGTCCAGGTCGGCCCGCCGCAGATCGCCATTCACCAGGGCCAGTCCGTCCTGGTCACCGAGCCGGACGGGCAGATCACCTTTCCGAGCGACCTCGGCCTCTATTTCTACGATACCCGCATCCTCAGCGTGTGGGGCGTCCAGGCCAACGGCGTCGATTGGGATCTGCTGAACGGCGGCGCGCTGACGCATGACTGCGCGCGTATCTATCTGACCAACCGGCAGTTCGACACCGAGGATGGGCCGATCGCGGAGCGCAGCCTATCGTTGTCCATCAGCCGCGTGATGGGCGGCGGGCTGCACGAGGATATCGACATCACGAATTTCGGCCTGCGGCCGGTGCGCTTCAACATCGAGATCGCGATGCGCTCCGATTTCGCCGACATTTTCGAGGTCAAGCAGGGCCATGCGGTTCGCCGGGGGCGCATCACCACCGAGTGGCTGGCGGCCGAGGGGAAGCTGGCGACGACGTATCGCAACCGCGACTTTCTGCGCGAGATCAGCGTCTCGCCGAAGCGCAATGACTCCGAGCCCGTCTACGCCAACGGACGGCTGAGCTTCGAAG
>JBAWFF010000036.1:0-3002 GCA_049591635.1 Acetobacteraceae bacterium | reverse complement strand
GGGCGGCGGCGTCGATGCCGCGCGCCAGGCCGGAGACGACCACCATCCCCGCTCGCGCCAGTTCCTCGGCGAGATTGCCCGCCATGCGCTGGCCGTTGGCCGAGGCGTTGCGCCCGCCGACCAGCGCCACCGCACGCGCGGACAGCACCGCGACATCACCGAGCGCGGCGACGAGCGGCGGGGCATCGTCCAGCAACGCCAGCAGCGGCGAGTAGCCGGGTTGACCAAGGATCAGGAACTGGCCGCCCAGCGCGCGCAGCGCGTCGAACTCCCGCCCTGCCTCCGCCGCGCTTGGGACCCGTGGCGGAGCGGCGCGCCCGCCAACCCGAGAGAGTTCCGGCAACGCCTCCAATGCACGGGCGGGGGTACCATAGCGGGCGAGCAGCCGGCGGAAGGTGACGGGGCCGACCCCCTCGGCGCGGGCGAGCCGCAGATGATCGATCAGGACATTGGCTGGCATGGCGGCTCCTCGGGCCGGCGACGCCTACTCAACCCGACCGACCGATCCTGGGCTCCTGGCCCGAAAGGAGGCGGCGGATGTTGGCGTGGTGGCGCGTGAAGACAAGCACGGCGATTGCCAACGACAGCTTAACGACACCGCCATCGGCCAGCGCGAAGGCGAACAGCGGCGCCAAGGCGATGGCGGTCAGCGTGGCGAGCGACGACAGCCGGGCAAGTTTCGCCACCACGAGCCAAACCAGACAGCACAGCAACCCGACCGGCCAGGCGGCGCCTAGTAGCACGCCGAGCGCTGTCGCCATGCCCTTGCCGCCTCGAAACCTCAGCCAAATCGGGAACAGGTGCCCCAGAACCGCGCCCCCGCCCGCCCACAGAGCCGCCTGATGCCCGGCGAGCCAGCGCGCGAGCAGCACCGCCGCGACACCCTTCGCGCCATCGAGCAGGAGGGTCGCCGCGGCCAGCCCCTTGTGGCCGGTGCGGAGCACGTTGGTCGCGCCGATATTGCCCGACCCGATGGCGCGGATATCGCCTAGCCCGGCGGTGCGGGTCAGCAGAAAGCCGAACGGAATGGAACCGAGCGCATAGCCGAGGAGGAGGTAGGGGGCGGTCATTCGCCCGCGACCCCTCCCCCAACCCCTCCCGCAAGGGGAGGGGAGGAGTACGGAGCCTGCGGACCCTTCTTCTCCCCCTCCCCTTGCGGGAGGGGGCCGGGGGGAGGGGTGCCCAGCCACGCCGACTTGCGCACGCGCGGAGGGAAGGCGGTTTGCCACTCCTGCCCGCGGGCGAGCGACAGGTTCGGGTTGTGGAACGGGTCGGCGGCGACCACCCTCGCCCAGCGACGTCGCATCCGGCGAACCTCCTCGCGTTCCAGCTCCGCCCGCTCGCCCGAGAAATGATGGCCCAGGGAGAGCGATTCGTAGTGCGTCAACTCGGCTTCGGCGCAAAACACGATCCGGTGGCCGGCCTCGCGCAGCCGCAGGCAGAAATCCACGTCGTTGAAGGCGATCGGAAAGCTCTCGTCCAGTCCGCCGACCTCCAGATAGGCGGTTCGGCGGGTCAGCAGGCAGGCGCCGGTCGCGGCGGACATCTCCTGGCTTAGCACGGCTCGGTGCGCGTAACCGGGTGCATCGCGCGGCAGGCCGCGATTGGCATGTTCGGCCAGGCCCGCCAGACCCATGATGATGCCGCCGTGCTGTACCGTCCCGTTCTCGTACAGCAGTTTGGCGCCGACCGCGCCCACCTCCGGGTCGGCGAAATGGCCGAGCATGGCATCCAGCCAATCCGGCGTGACCGGTGCCACGTCGTCGTTCAGCAGGCACAGGAACTCGGCCTCGGTCTTATGCGCGGCGAAGTTGTTCGCGGCCGAGTAGTTAAATCGCTCGAGGGGGAGGGTGAGCACGCGCAGCCGGGGATCCTCGCCTATCGCGGCCAGCGTCGCGCGCTGCTCGGCATCCAGCGGCGTCGATTGGGACACCACCAGCAACAGCTCCAGTGCGGCGTGCTCGGTTCGCTCCAGCACCGCGCGCAGGCAGCGCCGTACATGCGCGGCCCGTAGCGCCGAGGGCACGATCAGCGCCACCGAGCGGTCCGGCGCCGGCGCGAGCAGTGGCCGTACCCGCAGCGGCAGTGCGTCCGCCGCGATGCGTGCCTGCGCGCCCAGCCGCCGGAAGTGGTCATGCACGACGCTGGCCAACGCCGCCGCGGGCGCCGTTTCCGCATCGGCGCGGCGATGCGTCAGGATGAAGGGCAGGCGCCTGGTTTCCCCCGCATGTCCCTCCTCATGGGAGCGCAGCCACAGAGCAAGCCGCAAGACCTCCGCCCAGCCCGCCGCGCTCGGCGCGTGGGAAACGAGCCAGTCGCGGCGGAACACCCATAGGCCGCGCGTAAGCGTTCCCGACAGCATCAGGGCGCGGTTGGGCTCCGGCTTGAACAGTGGGGCGTGGCGGATGCCATCGGCGCCGAGCCTGTCCTCGTCGGCATATACGGCAAATAGCTCGCGGTTTCCGGCCAGCCACGCCCCCAGCAGAGCCGTCGCGTGCGGTGCCAGCACCTCGCCGGCCTGAAGGATCGCCACATAGGACTCCGCCGCGTCCGCCAGAACGGCGGCGAGCGGCGCGCCGGCCGCCAGCGCCTGGACGCGAACGGGCATTGCCTGCGCGGCGAGCGAACCAAGCGTCGCCCGCGCCGCCTCTGTTTCAGTACCCGCCTCGCACATCACCAGAGCGAGCATCGCGGGCCAGGCCTCGCGATCGGAAATGACTTCGAGGCGAGCGACGTCCGCGCCGGACCAATGGTCGAACAACGTCGTCCACAGCCCATAGGACACGATCGGGTCCTCACCGCTCGCCTGGGCGAGCGCTGCCCGCACCCGCCGGCTCCAGCCCGCCGTCCCGCCCAGCGCCGCGGCGGGCGCCGTTTCCGCGTCGGCGCGGCGATGCGTCAGGATGAAGGGCAGGCGCGCGGTCTCCCCCGCGTGTCCCGCCTCATGGGAGCCCAGCCACAGAGCGAGCCGCAAGGCCTCCGCCCAGCCCGCCGTGCTCGGC
>JBAWFF010000035.1:0-11579 GCA_049591635.1 Acetobacteraceae bacterium | reverse complement strand
GCCGAGCACTATGGAAGCGGCGACGAACCGGCCCGACCGCGCCGCGTCGCGGTCGATCGCGGCGATCGCGGCGAACCACTCCCGCGCGTCGCGCTGCGACAGGCCGGAGCGGTTGAACAACGAGCCTCCATCGAGGAACGCGTAATCGGCCCGATCGAGCTGGCGCGCCGCCGCCGCCTGCTCGTTCACCGACTTGGCGATCACCCCGGCCGCCCCCGCCGCCAGCGCCGCGCGTACGCCCGCTTCCGTCATCACCGGCTCGCCGGAGCCGCAGATGACCGGATTGGGCAGCGCGAAGCCGCCGATCGTGGTGGCGAGACGGGATTGCATGGTCAAAGCGCCTTGCGAAACGTCAGGTTGATTCGGCAGCGCCCGGTCAGGCGATCCTCGCCTTCGGCGAGCGGGTCGATGCCGTGGAACGCGAGACGGCTGGCGCCGCCCCACACCGCGACATCGCCGCTCTGCAACCGCAGCCTTCGCGGGCGGTCGGCGCGCCGCGCTCTGCCGAACAGGAACATCGCCGGCAGACCGAGAGAGACCGACACGATCGGCGCGGAGAGGTCGCGTTCGTTCCGGTCTTGATGCAACGACAGCCGCGCGCCCGGCTCGTAGCGGTTGATCAAACCGGCGTCGGGCGAGAAACCGGCATAGCCGGCCGCATCGGCGGCACGCTCGGCGAGCGCGCGAAACGGCGCCGGCATCGCGGGCCAGAACCGCCCGGTCGTCGGGTCGCGCGCGTCGTAGCGATAGCCGCGACGGTCGGTGACCCACCCTTGGGCGCCGCAATTGGTCATCGCGACCGACATGACGTGTCCGCCCGGCGTGACCATGCGCCGAAACGGCGCGGCGTCGAGGATCGCATCGAGCGCAGTCATCAGCGCTGGCGCGTCAGCGGTCGCGAACCCGCGCAGCAGCACCGCGCCCTCGGCGAGCGTCTCGGTGCCGACGCGCGGCAGCACGCCCAGCAAGTCGCTCATCTCGCGTCGTGAAAGATGACGCCGAGCGTCAGGCGATGCCCCGAACGCAGCCGGCTCACCCCGTGGCGCATGGTGACGCGGTAGGCGCCGCGAGCGCCCCGTACCGGCCGCTGATTGACCGCGAAGATCACGCCTTCCCCTTGGACGAGCGATACCACCTCGGCGCGGCTCTGCATCCGCGGGCGCTGCTCGGTCAACACGAACTCCCCGCCGGTGAAATCCTCGTTCGGCGTGCTCAGCAGGAAGGCCACCTGAAGCGGAAAGAACAGGTCGCCGTACAGATCCTGGTGCAGGCAGTTGTAGTCGCCCTCGCCGTAGCGCAGCAGCAGCGGCGTCGGCCGCGTCTGTCCCGCCGCGTGACATCGCTCGATGTAGGCGGCGTGCTCGGCGGGATACGCGGCCTCGCGCCCCAGCGCGGTCTCCCATCCGTTCGCGATCGGCGCGAGCCTCGGATAGAGCGCCGCGCGCAGCGCCGCCACCGGCTCGGGCAGCGTGTAGGCGAAATACTTGTACTCGCCGCTCCCGAATCCGTGCCGCGCCATGACGACGCGGCTACGAAACAGCGTGTCCGTGTCATAGCTTGCCACGAGACGGGCGCACTCCGACGGGGTGAGCACCGCGCCGGTGGTGGCGCAGCCGCCCGTGTCGAGATTCGCCCGGATCGTGTTCCAGTCGAGTTGCGCGATGCGCTTTGCGATGTCCGCCATCGCCATCACATGGGAGCCGGGCGGCCGGCGCGCACTCCGGTCCTTGCTCCGCTATCCCTGTTCACGCATCGGGCGGTCGTGGTTGCGCCTCAATAGGGCCGACGGACGACCGCCGCGCCGTGCGGTCCCGCGCATCCCGCCCGATAGGGACCGGAGGCACAGTGCGCGTCGACCGGCGGACGTGGCGGATAATACGGGCGGTGCGCGTAGTAGTGGCCGTGCGAATAATAGCCCCCTTTGTGGACACCCACCGCCCCGTTGGGTCCCGCGCATCCGGCGCGATAGACGCCATTGGCGCAGGTGACGGCGCTCGCCGAAGGGACCCAGGCGAGCAGGCCAAGGGCGGCCACGGCAGCCACGGCGACGCGTTTCATTGCAAGCCCTCTCCAGCGTTGGGCCGCCACCATGACACGCCCCGGATCGCCTTGGCGAGGGCGCTGCGTCCGCCCTACTCGATTTGCGTTCCGGTAGCGATGTGGCACCCTGCCCCGTGCGCGAGGCCAACCAATGGAGAGGCGTAATGCAGATCGGTGTCGTCGGACTCGGGCGCATGGGCGCCAACATCTCGCGGCGGCTGATGAAGGCGGGGCATTCCTGCGTCGTCTACGACGTCAACGCCGCCACGGTGAAGGAGCTCGGCGGCGAAGGCGCCGGGGGCGCCGCCTCACTCGCCGACATGGTGACCAAGCTGGGCGCCGCGCCGCCACGGGCAATCTGGGTGATGCTCCCTTCCGGGAAGATCACCGAGGACGCGGTCACCGAACTCGCCAGCCGCATGGGCAAGGGCGACATCGTCATTGACGGCGGCAACACGTTCTACAAGGACGACGTCCGCCGCGGACGCGCGCTCGCCGAAAAGGGCATACGCTATGTCGATTGCGGCACCTCGGGCGGCGTGTGGGGATTGGAGCGCGGCTATTGCATGATGATCGGCGGCGAGGACGCGGCGGTGCGTCATCTCGATCCGATCTTCGCCGCCCTCGCCCCCGGGCTCGGCGACATCCCGCGCACCCAAGGGCGCGAGAAACGCGATCCACGCGCGGAGCGTGGCTACCTGCATTGCGGCCCGATCGGCTCCGGGCATTTCGTGAAGATGGTCCATAACGGCATCGAATACGGGATGATGCAGGCTTACGCGGAAGGTTTCGACATCCTGAAGAACAAGTCGCGCGACGATCTGCCGGAGGGCGAACGGTACACCCTCGACATGGGCGACATCGCCGAAGTGTGGCGGCGCGGCAGCGTCGTGTCGTCGTGGCTGCTGGACCTCACCGCCAGCGCGATGGCGACTGACGAGCAGCTCGAGCACTTCTCCGGCTTCGTGGAGGATTCCGGCGAAGGCCGCTGGACCATCGAGGCGGCGATCGAGGAGGCGGTGCCGGCGAATGTCCTCTCGGCCGCCCTGTTCACACGCTTCCGCTCCCGCCAGGAGCACACGTTCGGCGAGAAGGTGCTGTCGGCCATGCGCTTCGGCTTCGGCGGCCATCTCGAGCACATGCTGAAGCAGAAATAGCATGGCCCTCGTCGTCGTCATGATGGGCGTCTCCGGCAGCGGCAAGACGACCATCGCCCAAGGGGTCGCGAAGCGGCTCGGCTGGGACGTACTGGAGGGCGACAGCTACCATCCGCCCACCAATATCGAGAAGATGAGCCACGGGATCGCGCTCGACGATTCCGACCGCTGGCCGTGGCTGCACGCCATCGCCGAGGCGATCGACGCCGAACTCGCGGCGGGGCGCTCCTCGATCGTCGCCTGCTCGGCGCTGAAGCGCAGCTATCGCGACATCATCATCGGTCCTCGGCAAGACGTCGTCCTCGTCTACCTCAAGGGCTCGCATGCGCTGCTCTACGATCGAATCAAGCACCGGACTGGGCACTTCATGCCGGCGAGCCTGCTCGAAAGTCAGTTCCAGGCCCTGGAAGAGCCCGGCGAGGACGAGAAGCCGATCGTCGTCTCCGTCGACGGCACGCCGGAGGAGATCGTCGATGCGGTACTCGTCGCCATGCAAGCGCGCGGGCTGACCCCATGAACGCCACCTATCCCAGCCTGCGCGGGCGCACCGTGTTCGTGACCGGCGGCGCCAGCGGCATCGGCGCCGCCGAGGTCGAGCACTTCGCGACCCAGGGTGCCCGCGTCGGCTTCGTCGACATCGCGGAAGAGCCGGCGAACGCGCTCATCGCCCGCCTCACGGGCGCGGGGCACGAGGCGCCGTTCTTCCAGAAATGCGACATCACCGACACCGCCGCGCTGCAAGCGGCGATCGCCGCCGTCGCGGCACGATTTGGGCCGGTCACCGTGCTGGTGAACAACGCCGCCAACGACCAGCGCCATCGCTGGCAGGACATGACGCCCGAATACTGGGACGAGCGGATGGCGGTGAACCTCAAGCACCAGTTCTTCGCCATCCAGGCGGTCGCGCCCATGATGGCCGAGGCGGGCGGCGGCTCGATCGTCAATTTCGGCTCGATGTCCTGGCACGCGGGCCAGGGCGGGATGCCAGCCTACACCACCGCCAAAGCGGCGATCGAGGGCCTGACGCGCGGCATGGCCCGCGACCTCGGCGCCGACAGCATAAGGGTGAACTGCATCATCCCCGGCTGGATCATGACCGAGCGCCAGATCACGCTCTGGCTCACGCCCGAGGCCGAGGCCGACCTGATGAAGGCGCAGTTCCTCAAGCGCAAGGTGATGCCCGAGGACATCGCCCGGCTGGTACTCTGGCTCGCCGCCGAGGACAGCCGGATGTGTTCGGGCCATCTGTGGTTCTGCGACGGGGGGAGATAGGATGGAGAACTGGGAACCAAGCCAACGCTATCCCGATCCGGCGGTGCGCGTGCTGCACGCCGATTTCAACAAATACCGGCTGCCGCTGGCCAGCGTCGAGCGGTTGTTCACCGGCTGCCGCTGGTCCGAAGGGCCGGTCTATTTCGGCGACGCCCGCTGCGTGCTGTGGTCCGACATCCCCAACGACCGCATCCTGCGCTGGGACGAGGATACCGGCGCAGTCAGCCCGTATCGAAAGCCGTCCAACAACGCCAACGGCAACACCCGCGACCACGAGGGCCGGCTCGTCACCTGCGAACATCGCGGCCGGCGCGTGGTGCGCACCGAATACGACGGCGCGCTCACCGTGCTGATGGACAGCCACGAGGGCAAGCGCCTGAACTCACCGAACGACGTGGTCGTGGCCTCCGATGGCGCGGTGTGGTTCACCGACCCGCCCTTCGGGCTGCTCGGCTACTACGAGGGCGAGAAGCTGGAGTCCGAACTGCCGCCGGCGGTCTGGCGTGTCGATGCGCGCGGCGGAGGCAAGCAGATGGTCACCGACGAGATCGCCGGACCGAACGGCCTCGCCTTCTCGCCGGACGGACGCACACTCTATGTCGTGGCGTCGCGCGAAACGCCCCGCAAGATCCTCGCCTTCGACGTGCAGGACGGCGGACGCATCGCCAACCGCCGCACCTTCATCGACGCCGGCCCAGGGTCGCCCGACGGGTTCCGCGTTGATGTCGACGGCAATCTCTGGTGCGGCTGGGGAATGGACCAGGAGCTGGACGGGGTGCGCGTGTTCAACAAGGAAGGCGAGCCGATCGGCCATATCGGGCTGCCCGAGCGCTGCGCGAATCTGTGCTTCGGCGGCCGCTGGCGCAACCGCCTGTTCATGGCCGCGAGCCACGGGCTCTATGCGCTGTACGTGAACACGCAGGGGGCGTTGGGGGGGTAGGGGTTGGCCCTCCCCAGATCAAGACTATCCTCCTGCGCGGCGCAAGCTGGACAAAAACAGGCTCGGCAACGCGACTTCCTGTTGATCGCGGATCAAAAAATGGCTGATATATTCGCCCAACGTCTTGATCCGTAGAGAGAACCTGGCGATGCCCGATGAACCCCTAGATGGTCCTCATCTGCTCCGCTGCCGCTGGTGCGAGTTCACTGTCCCCGCGCAATCGCGTGGCCCTCGTGGCGGCGTGATCAACGGCATGGAAGTGCTCACCAGGCATACGCGTGACCAACACCGCGAGAAGGCTGAACAGGTGGGTGCAGCGGCAACCGAAGATGGTGGTCGGCTCAAGTCAGCAGTTAGGCTGGCCGAAGACGCAAGGCGTCGTCGCTTGTCGTTCCTGCCGAGGACGGATCACGACGCGGGGCCTCGCTCGTAGAAGCTCAAATCCGCTAGACTAGCTGGTCGGGATCGACCGGATGCGGATCCGAGCGTCCTCGACAATGACGATCGCGCCGGCCGTGAGTGCGGCGTCCGCTTGGGTCAACGCCACCTTCAAGCGCTCCTGAAGATGGGGCGAACGGATGCGCCGCAGCCTAAGCAAGAGCACTCCACAGCTTTGTTGTTCGACGGAGCCGACGATCTCCCCGAAGTCAAGATCGAACGTGACCAGGACACGGGCTTCGCGAGCCGCAACAGCGAAGACGTCGTGATCGGCCATGCGCGCACCATCGCGCTGGCGGATATGAACCGCATCGTGTCCCTGGTCCCGCAACCATCCGGCAATCGAGACCGGAACGTTCATGTCGAGCAGGAGGCGCATGTCGGCCTCCTACGCCGAGACGACGTCCTCCCGAGCCAGCCACGCCGCATAGGATAGCGCTTGGCGTACGTCGTCCGCTTCCAGTTCCGGATATTCGTTCAAAATCTCCGGCACCGATGCGCCTTCAGCAACCAGGGCGACAACGGTCCCGACGGTAATGCGGAGTGCACGAATGCACGCCCGCCCGCCCATTTTTTCGTGGTCGAACGTGATCCGATCAAGACCGGGGACGGGAGTTGTGACAGCCATGTTGTTGGTCCTTCCACCGCTTTGTATATCAGTTCGTGGGTTCTGACGCACAAGGGAGCATGAAGCCGTCGAAGAACGCGGCGAATGGGTCGTGGGCGTCGAGCGGAAGGATTTGAGCGACGTACTGGTCCGGGCGGACGACGACGACGCAGCCTTGCGCGCGGTCGATGCCGCGCAAATCGAAGACGTCCTGCCCCGGCCTGGGATCGGCGCAGAACATCTTCTCGTAGTCGCGCAGGCCATAGCGGCCCTTGGCGGGCAGCAGAAGCGCGGGCATGGCCGCCAGATCGAGTTCGCGGTGGCCCTGCTGGAAGATGGCGCGCAGGTCGATCACCGCATCGATGGCGGCGCCCGGCGGCGTGAAGCGGCGGATCGGCGAGCGGGGGGAGTCGGCGAGAAAGGCGCAGAGGGCGCGCAGGCGGGACGCCTCGGCGGCGGCGAAGGCGTAGAGGCGCCAACGTCCGTCCGCGCTCGCGACGTGGCCGAGCTGGAGCGGCCGCGCGTCGGCGAGGCGCACCACGGGCGCCGAATGAAGACGTCGCCCGATGGTCAGCCCCGTGGCGAGGTGCTGCCAGGTCGGGGCGCCGGTGATCATCGAGGCGTGATAGTGGGTCTCGACACCCGCAGTGTAGCGGAGCTGGCGGGCGAGATAGAGCTGGAGCTCGGCATTCGGCGGCGCGCTGAACATCGCCGCGAGCTTGCGATCGAAATCAATCAGCTCCTGGGCAACCGCGTGCCGCTCCTCGGAGTAGGTGCGCAGGAGCCCGGGCGCGGCGCGGCCGCGCAGCACGGCGGCGAGCTTCCAGCCGAGGTTGAAGCCGTCTTGCATGGAGACGTTCATGCCCTGGCCGGCCTTGGGACTGTGGGTATGGCAGGCGTCCCCGGCGATGAAGACCCGGGGGATGGCGGCTGAATCATCCGCCCCATCGTCGAAACGGTCGCACAGCCGCTGGCCGATCTCGTAGACCGACCACCACGCGACCTCCTTTACGTCGAAGCTATAGGGATGGAGGATGCGGCGCGCGGCGGTGACGAGACGGTCCGGAGTGACGTTGAGGCTGCCGACGCGCTCGTCGCCTGCGAGCTTGTCGAGCTCGATGTAGATACGAAACAGGTACCCGCCCTCGCGCGGAATGATCAGCGCGCTGCCATCCTGCGCCGACTGGATCGCCGCCTTGAGGCGAATATCAGGAAAGTCGGTCACGGCGAGGACGTCCATCACCCCCCATGCCTGGTTGGCGGAGTCGCCGTGCAGCGCGAGGCCGAGGGCGCGGCGCACCGCGCTGCGCGCGCCGTCGCAGCCGACGACGAAGCGGGCGCTGATGGTTTCCGCCTCGCCCGCATGGGTGGGATCGAGGCGTTCGAACCGGGCGGTGACCGGTGCGTTTGGAGCATCGGCCGGGATCGTGAGATCGAGCAGGCGGCGTGCGTAGTCGGGCTCGAGGCGGGTCGCCGCGTCGCGCATCACGTCGAGATAGAAATCGTGCACGCGCGCCTGGTTGATGACGACGTGCGGAAACTCGGAGAGTCCGTCCTCGGTGTCCTGGATGCGCGATCCGCGGACGATGCGACCCCGGTCGGACTCGTCGGGTTTCCAGAAGACGAACTCGTTGACCCAGTAGGCCTCCTTCATGACGCGGTCGGCAAAACCGAACGCCTCGAACATCTCCATGGTGCGGCAGGCGATGCCATCGGCCTGCCCGAGAAGGAGGCGGTCCGATTTCTGCTCGACAATGCGGGTGGTGATGTCCGGGAAAGCGGCGAGTTGGGCTGCCAGCGTGAGGCCGGCGGGGCCGCAGCCGACGATGAGGACGTCGACGTGTTCGGGCGGCCCGTCCGCGACGCGGGCCGCCTGGTGGCGCGCGTCGGGCTCGGCGATATCCGGATCGCCGGGTCGGAACCCGTCGAGGTGGAATTGCATCGTTCCTACGGCTTCAGATAACCGTAGTGCTGCTCTTCCAATTCGAGGATCCGCACCGCGCCGGACGGAATGATCCGGGCCGGCGGCATCACCTCCAGCTTGCGGCCGAGCGCCTTCTCGGTATGGGCGAGCGAGATGGCGCAGGCGTCGAAGACGATGCTGGGATAGCGGGTGTGAAGCTCGGCCACCTCGGCGGCGACCGGCGACAGATCCTTGACGAACATCGTGACGCCGCGGCCATTGGCGACGATCTCGATGGCGGCCGAGCTGTCGTGCGCGCGGTAATAATCCATGACGTTGCCGGCGTTGTGCAGCGCCTCGATCATGATCTCCTTGGTGGGGTCGTTCATATGGATGACGAGGCGGTGCGCTTCCGTGTCCGCCCGCGCGGCCACCGGCGCGGCAAGCAGGACGGCGAGCATGATAAAGCGAAGAGCTGCGTGCATGATGATCCCTCCCTCCAGTTGATCGCAGCCTACCGCCGGGCCGTTCCCACTGTGAAGCTGAACAACCGCTCGCGCCCCAGCAGGAACACCCGCCCGCCGCGCGGGAACAGCCGCGCGAGAGCCGGGTCGGCGACGTCGAGGCCGCCGGTGTAGGCACCGAACGCCGGCATCACGACCCGGCGTGAATCGGCGACGAAGCACGGACGGCTGACGGTCGTCGCGCGCGCCGGCATCGCGACCTTCGGGTGGAAATGCCCGCTGATCTCGCCCGGCTCGGCCCGCGCCTCCGCTTGGTGGCGAAACACCAACACCCCTTCCTCCAACGCAGCGACCGATTCCCCACCGAGACCCGCTGGTGGCGTCGGGTCGTGGTTGCCGCGCACCCAGATGAGGCGCAGCCCAGCGGCGATGGCACCGAGCCTCTCCGCCTCCGCCACCGGCAGGCGCGCAACGCCCCCGTCGTCGTGAAACGAATCGCCCAGCGCCACCAGCACGCGCGGCCGCCAGTGGCGCAGCAGCACCATCAGCCGGTCGATCGTCGCCCGCGTGTCCCACGGCGGCAGCAGCGTGCCGCGCCGGGCAAACGACGAGCCCTTCTCCAGATGCAGGTCGGACACGACCAGCATCTCGCGCGCCGGCCAGTACAGCGCGCCCGCCGGGTCGAGCATCAGGCGCTCACCGGCGAGATGCAGCGGTGCCGCGTTCATGCGAACAGATCGCGCTGACGGCGGATGACGTTGCGCCGGTGAATCGCGGGAACCTGCCGCGCCGGAGGTGGCTCGGCGTCGCCCATCGCCTCCGCCACGATCGCCTCGGCCTCGGCCAACAGGGCATCCTCGTCGTCCTCGGAGCGTACGCTTTCCCGCCCGATCTCCAGCAGCACGGGCACCGCGAGCGGGGATACGCGCGAGAGCGCCATGTGCACGATCCGCCCGCGCACCCGCGCCAGCATCCCGGCCACCCGCCCGATGTCGATCATCCCTGAAGCGGCGTCCGCCCGCGTCGCGCGCAGCAGCACATGGTCGGGCTGGTGATGGCGCAGCACGTCGTAGATAAGGTCGCTGTTGACCGTCACCTGCCTGCGGTTCTTCTCGGCGCCGGGGTGATGGCGTTCGATCAGCCCGGCGATCACGGCGACGTTGCGGAACGTCCGGCGCAGCATGGAGCTGTCCGCCATCCACGCCTCCAGATCGTCGCCCAGCATGTCCTCGGCGAACAGCGCGGCGACGTCCGTCGGCTGGTTCGCCGACCAGATGCCGATGACGTAGTCGGTGGCGACGAACCCCAGCGGGGCGAAGCCGGCGCGCTCCATGCGCTTGGTCACCAGCATCCCCAGGGTTTGGTGCGCGTTGCGGCCCTCGAAGCAATAGGCGACGAGATACCAGCGCCCGCCACGCGGGAACGTCTCGATCAGCAAGTCGCGCCGTCCCGGCAGGCGCGAGCGGGTACGTTGCAGTCGCAACCAATCCCGCACGCCATCGGGAAACGAGTCCCAGCGCGCCGGCTCCTGCAACAGCGCACGCACGCCATCGGCGAGGTTGGTCGTCAGCGGCAGCCGCCCGCCTTCATAGGCGGGCACCATCGGCTCCCCCTGGCCGCCCTCGGCCGCCTCCACCCAGGTCTCGCGCAGCCGCAGGAAGCGCAACAGGCGGCCGGCGAACATGAAGGTGTCGCCCGGGCGCAGCAAGGAGACGAAATACTCCTCCACCTCGCCGAGCACCTGGCCCGGCCCGCGCCGTCCGGCGAGCCGCACCTTGATAAGCGGCGCCTCCACGATCGTTCCGATGTTCATGCGGTATTGGCGCGCGACGCGGGTCGAGCGGGCATGGACCATGCCCTGGGAATCGCGGAACAGCTTGCGGTAACGCTCATAGGCGCCGAGCGCATAGCCGCCATTCTCGACGAATTCCAGCACATCGTCGAAATCCTTTCGCGACAATCCCGCGTAGGGCGAGGCGCCGACGATCTCCGCGTAAAGCGCGTCCGGATGGAACGGCGCCGCGCACGCCATCCCGAGCACATGCTGGGCGAGCACATCGAGGCCGCCCGGCCGGGGCGGATCGCCATCGAGCGCGCGCGCCGCGACCCCCGCCAGCGCCGCCTCGCACTCCAGCACCTCGAACCGGTTCGCCGGCACCAGCAGCGCGCGCGAGGGCTCGTCCATGCGGTGATTCGCCCGCCCCACGCGCTGGAGCAGCCGCGAGACGCCCTTGGGCGCGCCGACCTGGATCACCTGATCGACACCGCCCCAGTCGATGCCGAGATCGAGCGAGGAGGTGGCGATGACGGCGCGCAGCCTCCCGTCGGCCATCGCGGCCTCCACCTTGCGCCGCTGCGCGATCTCCAGGCTGCCGTGATGCAGCGCGATCGGCAGGACGGGATCGTTCAGCCGCCACAGCGCCTGGAACATCAGCTCCGCCTGGGCGCGCGTGTTGACGAACACGATCGTCATGCCGGCGGCCTGGATGCGCGCCATGATTTTCGGTGCCGCTTCGAGGCCCATGTGGCCTGACCAGGATAGCTCGCCGCCGGGCACCATCACCGCGAGGTCAGGCACGGCGCCGCCGGTCTCCTCGATAATGCGCGCCGCCCCGACATAAGCCGCGATCGCCGCCGGATGCGCGACCGTCGCCGACAATCCGACGCGGCGCATTCCGGGCGCGAGCCTGCCAAGCCGCGCCGCGCACAGCGCGAGCTGGTCGCCGCGCTTGTTCCCGGCGAGCGCGTGGACCTCGTC
>JBAWFF010000034.1:0-7954 GCA_049591635.1 Acetobacteraceae bacterium | reverse complement strand
CGACGTTCCCTGGGATCGCTTCGACGCGTCCAAGCTCGATCCCGAGGTCATCGGCCTGGTTAAGGCCGCCGCGATGGTGGAGCGCAACGGGCTCGACTACGCGGTCTATCTCAATCGCGTCTTCCATGACGATCCCGCCTTCCAGGCGGCGGCCAACAACTGGGCCGACGAGGAGGTGCGCCACGGCGAGGCGCTGGGGCGTTGGGCGATGCTCGCCGATCCGTCCTGGGACTACGCGGCGTCCTTCGCGCGCTACAAGGCCGGCTACACCCTGCCGCTCGATGCCGCCGCCTCGGTCCGCGGCTCGCGCACCGGGGAACTGATCGCGCGCTGCATGGTGGAGACCGGCACGTCGAGCTACTACGCCGCCCTCGCCGACGAGACGGCCGAACCGGTGCTGAAGGAAATCTGCCGGCGCATCTCGGCCGACGAGTTCCGCCACTTCAAGCTATTCTACGACCATATGCGCCGCTACCTGAAACGCGAGCGGATCGGGGTGCTCCGCCGGCTGCGGATCGCGCTCGGTCGCATCACCGAGAGCGAGGACGACGAACTGGCCTACGCCTGGCACGCGGCCAACGAGCCCCCGTCCCTGCCCTACGACCACCGTCGCTGCATCGCCGCCTACATGTCTCGCGCGGCGGGCTACTACCGGTTCCGCCATGTGGAGCGCGGGATCGGCATGATCCTGAAGGCGGTCGGGTTGAAGCCGCGCGGGCGGTTATCCGATGGGCTCGCGCGTATCTCCTGGCGGCTGATCCAGTGGCGCCGCCGGCGCCTCACCGCCGAGGCGGCGACGCTGGCAGTAGCCTGACGCATCGGCTCACGCCCGCAGATGCGCCGGAATGTGCAGCCCCAGCCGCACCGGCACGTCCCACACCTCGCGCACCTGACGAAGCGGGCGAAAGCCGGCGCGAAGATAGGTGGGAAGCGCGCGGGGATGGTCGGCGGTGCATGTGTTGACGGTCATGCCGCGCGCCCCCGGACGCCACGCCGCCTCCACCGCACGGCTAAGGAACGACAATCCCAGTCCCGTGCCGACGGCGTGGGGCAGCAGGCCGAAATAACTGAGGTTGACGTCCGGCCAGGCACGCCCATCCAACTCGAAGAAGCCGGCTGGCTCGCCCGCCGCATAGAGCACATGCACCGAGAGGCGCGGTTCGGCGAGCAGCGCGGCGAGGTCCGCGTCCGACATCGTCCGCCGCAACCACCAGATGTACGGAGCGCCGACGGTGTCGTAGAGGTAGCGGTAGAACCCAACCGTGCAGCCGGACGCAACGACGATCTGACACCCGGTGGGCAAGGAGGGCGCCAGGGCGGGCGGCTTGCGGTCCATGCGGAGGAACGTCACCGTCACCGCGACGCGCGCCACCGGCTCCATGCCGCCGACCCCGTACGGCTCAGTCGTCGAGGAAGCTGCGCAGCTTGCGGCTGCGGCTCGGGTGCTTGAGCTTGCGCAGCGCCTTCGCCTCGATCTGGCGGATGCGCTCGCGGGTCACGTTGAACTGCTGGCCGACTTCCTCGAGCGTGTGGTCGGTGTTCATGCCGATGCCGAAGCGCATCCGGAGCACCCGCTCCTCGCGCGGGGTGAGCGAGGACAGCACGCGCGTGGTCGCCTCGCGCAGATTGGCCTGGATCGCCGCGTCGAGCGGGATCACCGCGGCCTTGTCCTCGATGAAATCGCCGAGATGGCTGTCCTCCTCGTCGCCGATCGGCGTCTCCAGGCTGATCGGCTCCTTGGCGATCTTCAGGACCTTCCGCACCTTCTCGAGCGGCATCCCGAGCTTCTCGGCGAGTTCCTCCGGCGCCGGCTCGCGGCCGATCTCGTGCAGCATCTGCCGCGACGTCCGCACCAGCTTGTTGATCGTCTCGATCATGTGGACCGGGATGCGGATGGTGCGGGCCTGATCGGCGATGGAGCGGGTGATCGCTTGCCTGATCCACCACGTCGCATAGGTGCTGAACTTGTAGCCACGACGGTACTCGAACTTGTCGACCGCCTTCATCAGGCCGATGTTGCCCTCCTGGATCAGATCCAGGAATTGCAGGCCGCGATTGGTGTATTTCTTGGCGATCGAGATCACCAGGCGCAAATTCGCCTCGATCATCTCCTTCTTCGCGCGCGCCGAGTCCCGTTCGCCCCGGCTCACGGTCATGAACACGCGGCGGAACTCGCTGATCGGCAAACCGGCGTCGTTGGCCACGGCGGCGATCTGCGTGCGTGCGTCGGCGACCTGCCGCGGGTCCTTGGTCGCGAAGGTCCTCCAGCCCTTGGCCGGCAACTGGCCGACCCGCTCCATCCAATGCGGATCAAGCTCGCTGCCGCGGTACTGCTTCAGGAACTCCTCGCGCGGCACCTTGCAGGATTCGGCGAGACGCAGGAGCGATCCCTCCAGTCCGGTGAGCCGGTGGTTGAGCTGCTTGAGCTGGGTAACCAATTCCTCGATGCGGTTGTTGTGCAGCCGTACCTGGCCGACCTTCTCGACCAGTTCCTCGCGCGCCTTCTCGTATGTCTTCTCGGAACGCAGATTGACGTCCTCGCCGCTCGACATCGTCTCCAGCCGGCGGGACTGCATTCTTTGCAACTTCTTGTAGAAGCCCTCGATCTCCTGGAAGGTGTCCAGAACCTCGGGCTTGAGCTTTTCCTCCTGCGCCGAGACCGACAGGCCAGGCCCCTCGCCCTCCTCGTCCGGCTCTTCCTCGGGCGGCGGCGGATTGGCCGCGAGCGCCTCGCGCGCGGCGGCGGTGTCGGCCTCGCCGGCGCCGCCGCCCTGGGTCGCCTCCAGGTCGATGATGTCGCGCAACAACATCCGACCGGCCTTGAGCTGGTCGTGCCAGGTGACGATGGCACGGAACGTCAGCGGGCTCTCGCACAGCCCGCCGATCATCATGTCGCGGCCGGCCTCGATGCGCTTGGCGATGGCGATCTCGCCCTCGCGCGACAGCAATTCGACGGTGCCCATCTCGCGCAGGTACATCCGCACCGGGTCGTCGGTACGGCCGAGGCTCTCGGCATCGACATTCCCGGTCGGCTCGCCCTCGCCCTCGGTTTCGGCCTCGGCCTTCTCGACGACAGGCGCCGGGGCCTCGCCGTCCTCGGTCTCCTCGCTCTCGACGACCTGGATGCCCATCTCGTTGAAGTTGGCCATCACGTCCTCGATCTGCTCGGAACTGTTCTGGTCCGGCGGCAGGATCGTGTTCAGCTCGTCGAAGGTGATGTAGCCCCGCTCCTTGCTCTTCGCGATCAGCCGCTTGACGGCGGCCGAGGCCACGTCGAGCACCGAGGTGTCGGCATCGGGTTCAACGGTTGCGGTATCGGCCACGGCAGGCTTAGTCGCCATTCTCGACGCACTCCGGCAATTCAGGGGGTCTCGGTATCGGGCTCGGTCGCCATGACCCGTTCCAACGCGTCATGTAACGCAATCAGCCGGCGTTGGGCTGCATCGTCGAGGCTGACGCGCGCGGCGCGTTCCGCCGCGACCAGTTCCTCGCGAAGCCTGCCAAGGTGCATCAGGCCGAAAATGTGCCACCATCCCGCCTCGGCATCCCCCGGCATCGCATCGGCGTGGGCAAATCGCGGCAACGGAACAGGCGCCGTCGCCAGCGCCTGCTCGGCCTCAGCCGCCAATCCAGATATCGTGAGGTGGGTTATCAACGCACGCGAGTCAAGCGCATCGGGGTGATCGGCCCACGCGAGCAGCGCCTTTCGCAGCCGGTCACACGGTTCCGGCAGCGCGACTTCGGAAAACGCGTGTTCCACGTCGCGCAGGATCCCGGGATGGGCCAGCAGCACCGCCGTGAGAATGCGCCCGCGCTCGGCCCCGGTCTGGGTGTCGGAGATGGGCGGGCGCGCTCCGATCACCACTGAGCGCCGCACCACGCCACGCGCCGTCCGTCGTCCGCCATCGGCGGAGCGGCCAGGAGCTGGGCGCCGGGGAAAGAACCGCTGCCGCAGCGCGTTTCGGAACTCCGACGACAAAGCGCGGTCGGGAATCAAGCGGGTCGTCCCGTCGATCCGCCTCAGCAGGGCGGCACGCTGTTCAGGCGTCGAATCGCCGGTGGAGTCGCGAAGATGGTCGTAGAGCACATCGGCAAGGGCACGTGGCGCGTCCAGCCGAAGTCTTAGCTCCGATGCTCCCTGTCGGCGGACCAGCGAATCGGGGTCTTCACCTTCCGGCAGAAACACGAAGCGAAGGCTGCGGTCAGGGCCGAGATGCGGCAGTACCGCCTCGGCGGCCCGTGTCCCGGCCCGCCTGCCGGCGGCATCGCCGTCAAAGCACAGGATCGGCGCCGGCGAGAGCCGCCACAACTCGCCCATCTGCTCCTCGGTGAGCGCGGTGCCAAGCGGGGCGACGGCGCCGGGAAAACCCGCCTGATGCAGCGCGATCACGTCCATGTAGCCCTCGACCACCACGATCTCGGCACCACGCGCGGCGCGGGCGCGGTCGAGCGCGTAGAGGCCGCGACGCTTTGAAAACAGCGCCGTCTCCGGGCCGTTGACGTATTTCGGCTGGCCATCGCCCAGGGTCCGGCCACCGAAGCTGATGAGCTTGCCGGCGCGGTCACGGATAGGAAACATCACGCGGTCGTAGAACAACTCCCGCGCCCGCCCGGTGTCGGAGTCGGCGCGGGTCAGCCCCGCCTCCTCCATCAGCGCCGCCTCCACCCCCTCCCGGGCAAGGTCGGCGGCGAGGGCGCCCCGGCCGGGACCGGACCAGCCGAGGCCGAAGTCGCCGATCGTCGCCTCGGAAAGCCCGCGCCCCCGCAGGTATTCGAGCGCGCGGCGGCCATCCGGAAGACGCAGCCGGCGCTGGAAGCTAGCGGCGGCGAGATCGAGGACGCCGGTGAGGTCGTGGCGCCGCCGCTCCGCCTCGGCGGCCTGCGGCGTGGGCTTCGGGACTTCCAGCCCGGCTTGGCCGGCGAGGCGGGAAACCGCCTCGATGAAATCCACCCCCTCGGTCTGCATGACGAAGCCGATCGCATCGCCGTGCGCGCCGCAGCCGAAGCAATGATAGCCGTTGTCGTAGATGGTGAAGCTCGGCGTCTTCTCGGCGTGGAACGGGCAGCACGCTTTCCAGTTCTTGCCCGCGCGCTCCAGCTTCACCCGCCGCCCGACCAGCGCGGCGAGCGGCGTGCGGAGGCGAAGCTCCTCGAGAAAGCTGGCGGGAAGCGCCATCAGGAACCCAGCCGCGCCTTTACCAGCGGGCCAGCGCGCGAGAGGTCGAGCGCCGCCCCGTGCCGCGCCTTCAGCGCCGCCATGACCTTGCCCATGTCCCTCGGTCCGCTGGCGCCGGTCTCGGCCACCGCCTCGGCGACCGCCGCGGCCATCGCCGCCGCGTCCATCTGGCTCGGCAGGAAGGCATCGATTACCGTGATCTCGGCCTCCTCCTTCGCAACCAGGTCCGGCCGATTGCCCTGGCGGTAGAGGTCGACCGATTCGCGGCGCGATTTGACCATGCCGCGCAGCATCGCGAGCACGTCGGCATCCGGCACCGCGTCCACGCCCTTGGGCCGGGCGGCGATGTCGATATCCTTCAGCCGCGCCAGGATCATCCGCAGGGTGGAGACGCGCGGCGCGTCGCGGGCCCGCATCGCCGTCTTCAACTCATCCGAAAATCGCTCCCGCAGCGTCATCCCGCCTCCCTCACTTGTGACTGCTCTAGTCGATGGGCATCCACGCGGCGCTTGCGTTCTTCCTGCTCCCGCGCCTTAGCATTACGGCGTGCGAACATCCCGCTCGCAGACGATTCCCGTGAAGGAGAAGTGGAAATGCTGAGAGGCTTCAAAAACTTCCTGATGCGCGGCGATGTCATCGTTGTCGCGGTCGGGCTGGTCGTGGCTTTGGCGTTCAGCACCCTTGTCAAGGCATTCACCGACAACATCATCAACCCGTTGATCGCCTCGGCCCAGGGCGGCGTGAAGGGGCCCGGACTTGGCTGGCAACTTGTCTCCGGCGGCGGCGAAGGCACCTACCTCAATCTCGGCGGGTTCATCTCCGCGATCATCTACTTCATCATCTTCATGGCGGTGGTCTATTTCGCGATCGTCATGCCGTACAAGTTCGTCATGGCGCGGGCGGGCAAGACGGTGTTCGGCGACCCGGCCCCGACCAAAACGTGCCCGGCGTGTCTGTCCGATGACCTGAACCCCGCCGCGACCAAGTGCAAGCACTGCGGTGCGGACATCGGCCGGGTCGCCGCCTGACGTGCGAAATTTTTTCCGGTTGGCAAGAACGGCCTTGCCACCGGAAATTTATTCCCATACATCCGCTCCATGCCGGCAAGCGTGGACGAGATCATCGAGCGGCTCGGAGGGGCGGAGGCCGCCGCCCGGCTGACCGGCGTCAGCACCGAGGCGGTTCGCAAATGGCGCCAGGCGCGCGCCATTCCCACCCGCCACTGGCCGGCAGTGATCGGAGCGACCGGCCTCGTGCTCGCCGACCTGTCCGACGTCGAGGCGACCGAGACGCCGTCCGGGGCGACCGCCGCCCTCGTGCTCGCCCACGGGGCGGTGTTCTGGGGCCGTGGCATCGGCGCGCATAGCGCCGATCCTGCGCCAGGGGGCGAGGTGTGCTTCAACACCGGCATGACCGGCTATCAGGAGACGCTGACCGACCCATCCTACGCCGGGCAGATCATCACCTTCACGTTCCCCCATATCGGCAACGTCGGCGCCAACCCCGAGGATGTCGAGGCCGGCACCATCGCCGCCCGCGGCCTGGTGGTGAAGCAGGACGTGACCGAGCCGTCCAACTGGCGCGCCGCCCAGCACCTTGATGCATGGCTGCGCGCCCAGGGCGTGGTCGGGCTCGCCGGCGTCGATACGCGGGCGTTGACCGTGCGCGTGCGCGACGGCGGCGCGCCCAACGGCGTGCTCGCCTTCCCCGCCGACGGACGCTTCGACCTAACCGAGCTGCGCGCCCGCGCCGCCGCGTGGCCGGGGTTGGAAGGAATGGACCTCGCCCGCGAAGTGTCGTGCCGGCAGACCTACGAGTGGGACGAGACGCTGTGGGCGTGGCCGGCCGGGTCCGGGCGGCAGGCGGCGCCGCGCCATCACGTCGTCGCCGTCGATTACGGGGCGAAGCGCAACATCCTGCGCTGCCTCGCCTCCGCCGGCTGCCGGGTGACCGTGGTGCCTGCAACCGCCACGGTCGAGGACATCATGCGCCATCGTCCCGACGGGGTGTTCCTGTCGAACGGCCCCGGCGACCCGGCGGCGACGGCGGAGTACGCGGTCGGACCGATCCAGGCGGTGCTGGAGGCGGGCATCCCGCTGTTCGGCATCTGCCTCGGCCATCAACTGCTGGCGCTAGCGCTGGGGGCGAGAACCTACAAGCTCGACCGCGGCCATCGCGGCGCCAACCAGCCAGTGAAGGAGCTGGCGACCGGCAAGGTCGAGATCACCAGCCAGAACCACGGCTTCGCCGTCGACGGCGCCAGCCTGCCGGCAGCCGCGCGGGTCACCCATGTCAGCCTGTTCGACGGCTCCAACGAGGGTCTCGCCTGCACCGACCGGGCGGCGTTCAGCGTGCAATACCACCCCGAGGCCAGCCCGGGGCCTAGCGACAGCCATCATTTGTTTCACCGGTTCGTCGCGATGATCGAGGCGCGCGGATGACGGCGCCTCCACCATCGTCATTCCGGAACTTGCCGGAGATGACCCCTTGCGAGGCAGTACTGGCCTCGGCGCGGACCGGTCTGCGCGCTGACACCGCCGAGGAGGGGTTCGCCGAGATCAGGCTGCGGACGGGCGCAGCGTTTACCGATGCCGAGTTGTCCGACACGGTCGCAGCCTGCGTCGCCGAGGGACTCCTCCGCGACCCCGTGCGTCTGGAGCAGGGAGCCTTGCAGTGCCACTGGCGCGCGGAGTTGACGCCGGCGGGAGTCGAGAAGGCGCGCGCACTTCCCCAACCTCCGTCATGCCCGCGAATGCGGGTATCCACGTCTTCCTTGGC
>JBAWFF010000033.1:0-1638 GCA_049591635.1 Acetobacteraceae bacterium | reverse complement strand
GGGTCAGCATTTCCTCGGCGCTCACCGCATCGTTGTCGAGGAAGCGGCCGAACTGGATCGTCTGGTTGCGGTCCTTGGCCAGCGCGTGCAGGCACATCGTCGGGCTCTGTCGCATCGCCGCCAGCAGCGCGGCTCCAACCTTCTCCAGCCGCGCGTCGCCAAACCGTCCAAGGTCGTCATGGGTCATCCGAATCGCCACCCCTCCGGCTCCGAGCACGGCATCGATTCGGAAACTCCGTCCCCTGTAAAGTCGATTCGGCGATGTGTGACCGCCTTAGCCCGCAGGGGGAGGGGGACTCCCGTTAGTCCCCCTCCCGCAAGGGGCTACGGGAGTCGCACATGTGCGGAATGATTGGCGAGATGCCATCCGCTAATCATGCTGTCGAGGCGGGTCAGGCCTCGGTGGATGGTTTTCGGTCCGGCTGGCTTGTATCCCTTGGAGGCATAGCCCGACCAGCCGCCGAGCCGGCCGACGATCCAAGAGAGCCACGCCAGGGTGGTCGCGGGGTGCGGGTTCCTCAGCTTCTCGGTTCGCCCCTCGAGGGAGGCGTTGATCGCTTCCAGCGCGGGGATGTCGAGCGGGTCGGCCGCGTCGGCGAGGCTCTGGGCCGTGGTGCCGTCGCGCGCGAGGACGATCTGCATGATGCGAACCGCGGCGATCAGCGCGGTCACCGCCAGTTTGACGAACGCCTTCACGCCGATCATCTGCGAGTCCTCGATCCGCGCGCCCGCCGTCTTCAGGGTACGGAACACCTGCTCGATGGTCCAGCGGCTGCGATACCAGCCGACGATCGCGCCCGCCTGCGCCACATCGTTGACCGCATGGGTGCTCAGCAGGCACCAGTGCACCGCCGCCTCGCCCGCCGGCGGATCGGTCTCCACGACATCGACCACGCGCAATGTCAGCGAGGCAGCGAGGCTTCTGGCGGCGCTCGCCGGGCGGCGCAGCACGACCTCGCCGAACCGCAACGCCACGGTCGCCACGCGCGCCGCACGCGGACCGCGCGGCGGCACCTCGATGCGGTCGCGCGAACGAACCTCCCAGGCGGCGACTTCGTCGAACAGACGCACGCCGCTTGCGAGGATGCGGTCCTGCGCCGCGCGGGTCAGCAGGTGGATGTTGTCGGGACGGCGGGCGAACTGGTCGTAGATGTCGCTCTCGCGATCGCCCACCACGGTTATCATGGCGGCGCTCGCCAGGATCTCGCCGGCGGCTTCGGCTCCCGCCAGCCAGCGGCGCGATTCCTTGTGGTCGGCGGTGCGGCCCTTGCGGTCGGCAACCCGGCCGGCGGTGCGGTTCAGCACCTGCGCGCCGACCAGCCCGATCATCCCGCCATGAGTGGCGTCCACGGCGAGCAGAGGATGCAGGAATAGACCGAGATCACGGCCGTTGCCGGCGGTGCCGAAACCACGCTTGCTAGCGACGTGGGCGGCGAAGTTGACCTCCGTGGTATCCTGGATCGCCAGCACATGGCGGCCAGCTACACGCGCTCCGGTCAGTTGGCCGGCACGGGTCAGCATTTCCTCGGCGCTCACCGCATCGTTGTCGAGGAAGCGGCCGAACTGGATCGTCTGGTTGCGGTCCTTGGCCAGCGCGTGCAGGCACATCGTCGGGCTCTGTCGCATCGCCGCCAGCAG
>JBAWFF010000032.1:0-6042 GCA_049591635.1 Acetobacteraceae bacterium | reverse complement strand
CGCCGGCCCGTTCGGCCTCCGCGACGCGGGCGATCGCGGCCTCGCTCCGACCGCCATAGCTGTGCCCCGCATGGGTCATCACGCCGGCGAGGTGGGAGCCAAGCCGCTCGGCGACGGGCAACAGCCGCTCATCCTCCGGCGTTAGACCGCCACGTGCCTCGCCTGTGTCCATCTCGATCAAGGTGCGCGGCGGACTCGGATGCGCGGCGATGGCGGCGGCGACATCGAGATCGTCGGTGATGATCGCGACATCGGCCCCGCGCGTGTTCAGCGCCGCGACGGCGTCGAGCTTCTGTGGCGTGATGCCGACCGCATAGAGAATGTCGCGGATCCCGTGCGCGGCGAAATACCCAGCCTCCAGCAAGGTGGAGACCGTGATCCTGCCAGGCTGCCCGGCGAGCGCGAGCCAGGCGACGTCGATCGACTTCGCGGTCTTCATGTGCGGGCGCAGCGGGACGCCGTGGCGCGCGAGCGCGCGCGCCATGCGCGCGATGTTGGCGCGCAGGATCGCGCGATCGAGCACCAGGCAAGGCGTCGGCAGATCGGCGAGCCTCATGGGAGCAACTCCGCGATACGCGGCGTCGCCTTTAGCCCGCTGCCGGTCAGGACGAGCACGGTGGTTTGCTCCTGGGTGATGGTGCCGGTCGCCAGCAGCTTGGCGAACGCCGCCGCCACCTGGGCGGCGGTCGGCTCGACGTAGACGCCGATCCGCGCGAGGTCGAGCATGGCGCCGCCGATCTCGGTCTCCGACAGCATGACTGCCCCGCCGCGCGTGGAGCGCAGCGCACCCAATACCTCGATCAAGCGGATCGGCCGGGCGATCGCGGTGCCTTCGGCGATGGTCGGGAGGATGTCCGGCGCGACGGGTTCGCCGGCCAGGAACGACGCGGCGATCGGCGCGCAATTGGCCGGCTGGGCGGCGAACAGGCGTGGCACGGCGTCGATTTCTCCGGCGCGCAGGAGTTCGGAAAAGCCGATTTCGCAGCCGAGCACGTTCGATCCCGCGCCGCACGGGACGATGACGTTGTCGGGCGCGCGGAAGCCGATATCTTCCCATAGCTCGTACGCCAGGGTCTTGGTGCCGTGCAGGAAGAACGGGTGCCAGTTATGGCTGGCATAGAAGATGTCGGTGGAACGCGCGATCGCGGCGTCCGCGGTGTCCTGACGGGTGCCGGCGATCAGCTCCACGCTGGCACCGTGCGCGCGCATCTGTACCAACTTGGCGGGGCTGGTCGATGCCGGAGCCAGGATCGTCGCCGCCATCCCTCCGGCGGCGGCGTAGGCCGCGACGGCGGCGCCCCCGTTGCCGGAGCTGTCCTCCAGCACTGCGTCTATCCCCTGGGCGCGCAATAGCGACAACATCACCGACGCGCCGCGATCCTTGAAGCTGCCGGTCGGCGAAACCCACTCGCATTTCAGCAGCGCCGGCGCCCCGGCCACGGTGCGCGCGAGCAGCGGCGTGCCGCCCTCGCCCAAGGTGATCGGGTCCGCCACCGCCATCGGCAGGGCCGCCTGGTACCGCCATAGTCCGCGCACGCCGGTGGCGATGTCGGAGCGGGCAAGGCCCGGCGATGGCGTAAGGAGAAGCGGCGCCTGGTCGTCTCCGCACCAGCGCCGGACATCCAACGGAAATGTTTGTCCGC
The DNA here is from genome assembly GCA_049591635.1 of Acetobacteraceae bacterium. Classification (GTDB taxonomy): domain Bacteria; phylum Pseudomonadota; class Alphaproteobacteria; order Acetobacterales; family Acetobacteraceae; genus DATFDN01. Next base: position 4,399 of record JBAWFF010000032.1, on the reverse strand, counting down.
TACGTGGGTCGAGATAGGCCTGGGTCATGGCGGTTACTCGTCGAGCTCGGGATAGTGACGGAAAATGCCGGTTTCGTTGAATGGAACGCGACGATCGCTTTCCAGATAGGCCTTGATCCGTGGTCGTTGAGCGACGGCCATCCGCAGCGCGGCCACGCGCGGCAGATCGTTGAGAACCCGCGCGGTGGTCCGGGGAAATGCGTACGACAATCCCTCCACCACCTGAAATAGCGACAGATCGACGTAGGTGATCGCGCCGCCGACCAAATGCGCATCGCCGGCGGGATTCCGGGCGAGGACGCGGTCGAACCAGCCCAGGAATTTCGGCAGCCGGGTCTGTCGAAACACGCGGGCGCGATGCACGGCCTCCGGCTTCTGCTCATGAAAGTAGAGGTCTTCGTCGATGGGGTGGTGGGAATTGTACGACTCGGCCACGAGGTCGGCGATCGTGAGTTGGACCTGGTGTGTCCAAAGCCGGCCGACCTCGTCTTGGGGCGCCAGGCCGAGACGGCCGCCGAGGTACAGCAAAATGGCGGCGGTTTGCCCGACGAGGGTATCACCATCTCTCAGGAAGGGCGGAGCGAACGGAGGATGCTCGATGGCGTCGCTCTCCAGGAGCGCCATGAGGTTGCCGCGCCCGTCGCCCGCGGAGTCACGGGCCACATCGGCGTACGCGGCCCCTGACTCCTCGAGGGCGAGACGGACAAACTCGCCGCGGCCCTGAATCTCCGGCCAATAGTACAACTCATATGGCATCGGTCGCGGCCTCCGCTTCGATCGCGACATATACACCGATCTTTTGGCTTCCGCATACGGGGCCGGGATGGTAGATGGCGCGCCACATGAGCGTCGCCGTGAAGTTGTTGACCCCGGCCAGCGCGCCGGCCTGGGACGCGTTCGTGCGGTCCTGTTCGGACGGCACGTTCTTCCATCTGGCGGCATGGCGCGGCGTGATCGAGACGGCATTCCGGCACCGGACGCACTACGCTTTCACCGAGCGCGACGGCGCGATCACCGGCGTTCTGCCGCTGGCGCATGTGCGGACGCTGCTGTTCGGCAGCACGTTGGTCTCGGTGCCGTTCTGCGTGTACGGCGGGCCGCTCTCGGTCGATGAAGAGAGCGCGGCGGCGCTGGAGGCACATGCCGCAGCGCTGCTGAAGCAGACGCGCGCGACGGCGGTGGAGTTTCGCTTCCGCGATGGCGTCGGGACCAACGAATGGATGCCGCGACCGGCGCTCTACGAGACGTTCCGCAAACCCATCACGGCGGATGCCGAGCGCAACATGAAGGCGATCCCGCGCAAGCAGCGCGCCATGGTCCGCAAAGGGATACAGAACGGTCTGACCTCGACGATCGGCCATGACGTGCGTCCGATGCACCATGTGTACGCCGAGAGCGTCCGCAACCTCGGAACGCCGGTGTTCTCCCGCCGCTACTTCGAGATCCTGGCGGAAGCCTTTCGCGACAGCTGCGACGTGGTGACGGTGATGGAGGGCGAGACGCCGATCGCCGCCGTGCTGAACTTCTATTACGGCGAGGAGGTGCTGCCGTACTACGGCGGCGGCTCGGAGCGGGCGCGCAAGAGCGCCGGCAACGATTTCATGTACTGGGAGGTGATGCGCCGGGCCGCCGAGCGGGGCTGCCGGCTGTTCGACTTTGGGCGGAGCAAGATCGGCACCGGCGCGCACGCCTTCAAGCGGAACTGGGGGTTTGAGCCGACGCCCCTCGCGTACCGCTACAAGCTCCGCCCAGGGACCAAGATGCCGGACCAAAGCCCGTTGAACCCGAAGTACCGGCCATTCATCGCCGCCTGGAAGCGGCTGCCGTTGCCCGTTGCCAAGGCGGTCGGGCCGTACATCGTGCGCGGACTCGGCTAACTCTCCAGCAATCCCGCCAACAGCGCCGCCCGCGGCGCTAGTTCCGGCCACAGGATATGTTCGCTGCTGACATGCGCGCCGGCGCCCGGGCAGCCGAGGCCGTCGAGCGTGGGAATCCCCAAGGCCGCGGTGAAGTTGCCGTCCGAGCCGCCGCCCCGGCTCTGCTTGGGCAGGGCGACGCCGACCGCGCGCGCGGTCTCGTGCGCCCGCCGATACAGCGCCGCGATCTCCGCCGTCTCGGCGAAAGGCGGGCGGTTCATGCCGCCTTCGACGAGCACCCGGCATCCGGGCGTTCGCGCGGTCAGACCCAGGATGCGACGCTCCATCTCCTCCCCGTCGGCGGCAGTGGCGACCCGCAGGTCGATCTCGCAGCCGGCCTCCGGAGGGATGACGTTGGGCCGGGTGCCGCCCCAGATCGGGGCGGCGTTGAGGGTGATTCCGCGATCGATATCGACCATCGCGTGGATCGCCTGGATCTGATGGGCGAGTTCGACCACCGCCGAGGCGCCGTCCTGGAAGGCGCCGCCGGCATGCGCGCCGCGGCCCTCGACCCGCAGCACGAAGCGCCCCACCCCTTTGCGCGCGGTGACGCAAGCCCCGCCCGCGCCGGCCGGCTCCATGATGAGGACGCAGGCCGCCTGCGCCGCCTCGCGCTCGATCCATTCCCGCGAGGTCGGGCTGCCGACCTCCTCGTCCGGCGTCAACAGAAGCACGATCGGGCGCGGCGTCTTCACTCGCTGATGCAGGATCGCGCGCACCACGTGCAAGGCGAGGAAGCTGCCCGCTTTCATGTCGTAGATGCCCGGCCCGTGCGCCTTCTTGCCGTCGATGCGGGCGGGCATGGCGTCGAGCGTGCCATGCGACCAGACGGTGTCGAGATGACCGGCGACGAGCACCGGCTTGCCCTCACCCGGGGTCCGCGCGATCAGATTGTCGCCGAAGCCGTCGCGGCCCGGAATGCGGGTCAGGCCAGCGCCGGCGCCGGCAAGCTCGGCCTCGGCCACATCCATCAGGCGGTTGACCGCGGCGGGATCCGTGGTCGGCGTCTCGATCCGCACCCAGCCCATCAGCTCGTCGAGCAGCTCCTCGGAGCGGCCCAGCTCGGTCTGCGGCATCCTGCTTCCCCCGGTTCGCGCGGCGCGGGTGTTTGCGCCGAAAGCCGGGGCATGTCCATGTTCGGAACGGGCGCGACGGGCGGGCGTTCTGCCCGCGGCATGGAAAGGCGTGGGCGATGAGCGAGACGGGGGGGAGCGGCACGCGCGATCCGACCCTCACCATCGCCCGCATCCTGCGCGCCACCGTCATCGCCGTCGGCGTCATCGCCCTGATCTGGATGCTGTCGGACGCGTTCCTGGTGATCTTCCTCGCCGTGCTGATGGCGACCATGCTGCGCGGGCTGGGCAGCCAGCTGCACCGTCACACCGGCCTGCCGATCGGCGTCGCGGTGCTGGTGGTGTTCCTGCTGTTGCTCGCGCTGCTCTTCGGCGCCGCCGACTGGATCGGGCCAAGCCTGGCGAGCGAGGGTCAGCAACTCTGGAAGCAGGTCTCGGGGCAGATCGGCGGCTTGCAAACCTTCATGCACCGCTTCGGGCTGGATCCCGTCGTCGGCGGCAACGACGCGGGCGGCATCTCCCTGCCGCATGACATCCTGCGGGTGGCGAGTTCGACCGTCTCCTTGCTAGCGGCGATCCTGGTGGTCGTCGTGACCGCCGTCTATCTCGCCGCGTCCCCGGCGATGTACATCACCGGCGCCGTCCATCTCACCCCGCGCTGGTACCACGAGCGGGCGCGAGCGATCCTGTTGGAGATGGGCACCGCGATGCAGGGCTGGCTGCTTGGCCAGCTGATCGACATGGTGGTGGTGGGCGTGATCGTGGGCGCCGGGCTGGTGATGCTGAACGCGCCGCTCGCGCTCGTGCTCGGCGTCATTGCCGGGCTGTTCACCTTCGTGCCGTATTTCGGCACGATCATCTCGGCGATCCCGGCTTTGCTCATCGGGTTCACCGTGAGCATGAACGAAGTGCTGTGGATTCTGGGCCTGTTCGTGGTCGCGCACGTGATCGAGGGCTACGTGATCGCGCCATTCGTGCAGCGGCGCACCGTGCATCTGCCGCCGGCGCTGACGGTGCTCGGGATCGTCGTGCTGACCGCGTTCTTCGGCATTCTCGGCGTGCTGATCGCCACGCCGATGATCGCCGTGCTGATGGTGGGGGTCACCCGGATCTATGTCGAGGACATTCTCGGCGACCAGAAGGCTGGGCACCGAATCTCGATGCGGACGAGCTGGTACTGGTTCACGCCGCCGGACGCCGTGCTTCCCGAGTCTACGCCCCCCGGCGAAACAGAGCCGCGAGATCGGCCGGGCTGAACTTCAGCACCGTCGGGCGGCCGTGGCTGCACGTCGCGGCGCGCGGGGTCGCCTCCATTTGGCGCAGCAGCGCGTCCATCTCGACTTGGCTGAGCCGGCGTCCGGCGCGGACCGAGCCGTGGCAGGCGAGCCGCGCCACCGCGGCGTCCAGCCG
>JBAWFF010000031.1:0-1887 GCA_049591635.1 Acetobacteraceae bacterium | reverse complement strand
GCCTGCTGCTGGCCGAGCCGGTGCGCCAGGTCGCCGATCTCACGCGCGCCGGGAAGGAGATGAAGCTGGCCGGCGCGGTTGCAGCCGACCTCGGCGCGCCGCCGCGCGCCCCGCCAGCCCCGCGCTGAGCGCGTGCCGCCATGCCGCGGTGCGAAAAGGGCTTGCGCGGGGGGGCACTCTTGACCATGTTCCGCCGCCTTGGCCCAAGGGGGCGGTTCCCGCCCAACAGGCCGTCTGCTGGTAGGAAAGGGGATGCCGATGGAGGCATTCATCCAACTGGGGATGGTCTCGGATGATCCGAGCGAGAACCAGGACTTGGGCGGCGCCGTCGTCGAGGCGCGGAAGGACTATTTCGTCGAGAAGGACGGCCAGAGATTCGCCGGGATGCACCTCCTGGTCGATCTGTGGGGGGCGCATGGGCTGAGCGATCCCGATCACATCGACCGCGCGCTGCGCGAGGCGGCGGAGGCGGCGGGCGCGACGATCCTGCACAGCCACTTCCACCACTTCGGCCCGGATGGCGGCGTCTCCGGCGTGGTCGTGCTGGCGGAGAGCCACATCTCGATCCACACGTGGCCCGAGCGCGACTTCGCGGCGATCGACATCTTCATGTGCGGCGCCTGCGATCCGTACCTGTCGGTCCCCGTCCTGCGGGCGGCGTTCCGTCCGGCGTCGGTGGAGCTGAGCGAGCAGCGGCGCGGCCTTCTGAGCTGATGGCATCCGAGGAGTGGGTGAACGAGGCGCTTTATCCCGATTGGGGTCAGCGCTTCCGGGTCGTGCGCGAGCTGGCGCATGCGCGCAGCCCCTTCCAGGACATCGCGATCGTCGAGACCGCCTCGCACGGGCGTGTCCTGCTGCTCGACGGCGTCGTGCAGATCACCGAGGCCGACGAGTTCGTCTATCAGGAGATGCTCGCCCACGTGCCGCTGCTGGCGCACGGGCGCGCCGAGAACGTGCTCATCATCGGCGCCGGCGACGGCGGGGTGCTGCGCCGTGTGCTGCAACATCGCGGGGTGCGCCGCGCGGTGATGGCGGAGATCGACGGCGAGGTGATCCGGCTGTGCAAGGAGCACCTGCCGGCGATCGGCGGCCCGGCGTGGGACGATCCGCGCGCCGAGGTGATCGTCGGCGACGGCATCGACTACGTCATGCGCGCCCCGGACGCCAGCTTCGACGCCATCATCGTCGATTCCACCGATCCGATCGGCGTCGGCGAAGCGCTGTTCACCGACGCGTTCTACGCGCATTGCGCCCGCATCCTGACCGCGCGCGGCGTGGTGGTGAATCAGTGCGGCGTGCCGTTCATGCAATCGGACGAACTGCGCGAGACCAGCGCCCGACGGGCGCTGTTCTTCCCCCACGTCACCGCGTACGTCGCCGCCGTGCCCACCTATGTCGGCGGCTTCATGACCCTCGGCTGGGCGGCGAAGGACGCCGCGTTGACACGCGTTCCGCCCGAGGAGCTGCGACGACGGTCCGAGGCGGCCGGCGTGCTGGGCACCACGCGCTATTGGACGCCCGAGATCCATGCGGGAAGCTTCAACCTGCCGCCGTATATCGCGGAGTGCCTGCCGTTGGGTGCTGTTTTGATTTAAGCCGCCGGCCCGATCGCAACGGGCGCCGGGACTGTGCCGGGCCTCCGCCGATGCTTCCGCCACACCTCTCCCCGCACTTCGCGGGAGAGGTCGCCGCGCCCTTGCGCGGCGGGTGAGGGTGCGGCGGGCAAGCCCCTCACCCGGTTCGCTTCGCTCACCGACCTCTCCCGCGAAGAGCGGGAGAGGTGACTCGCGGCCGCTGGCATCCGAACGGGTCCACCGCATACCGCACCCCCATCAGGCACAACCCCGCGGCCGGGGCGGTCGGGCCGGCGGCGGCGCGGTCGTGGGC
>JBAWFF010000030.1:0-3473 GCA_049591635.1 Acetobacteraceae bacterium | reverse complement strand
CGGCGGTGCTCGCCCACGCAAAGGGCGCCCATGCCGACGCGGTCGCGCTGATGCGCCCGGCGCTCGGCGACATCAGCCGCCTGGGCGGCAGCCACGCCCAGCGGGACGTGTTGGATCAGCTCTATCTCGACGCCACCGAGAAGGCGGGGTCGGAGGACGACGTGCGCCTGGTGCTGGAGCGGGTGGCCGCAATCTCGCCCGTTCCGCCGACGCGCCGATCCGGGTATGCGGCCGCCGCGCACCGCGTCGGATTTGCGTGAAATGTCCCTGGAAAGAGACAGAGTCCGACGCTGCCCGGTGATTGCCCTTTCCACGTGTCCGGGCCATTCGACCGGCTGACCGAGACCGACGCGCGCCGGCGGACGCTCGTGGACAACCCGGCACGTCGGTACGCGTTCTGGTACGTGAATCTGGGTTGTAAAACGGGAAAACACTTGCCGTAACACAACCCAAAGGTGTAGTGTCGCGCCCATGCTGACGTGGATGGCAGGGTTGTCCGGCGCCTTCCAGAGTCTCTGGCTTCCTCTGGCCGCGCTCTCAGGGGTTGCGATGGGTGTGTTGCTGGCGGGCGGGTTCACCGATCGGCGACGGGATATGGTCGATGGTGGTTCGGCGAATGCCGACCCCGCGATCGACACGCCGAGCACCAGGCCGGTGGCACTCGCCGCCGGGCATCTCGATTTGGAGGTGGAACTCCACGCCGTTGTACGAGCTCACGATGCCCAGGCGATCGGCAGGCACGTACGCCTCGAAACAGCCGTGCTCCCCGGGCTAACCGTGCGGACCGACGCCGCGACGCTGCGACAGATCGTTTCCGCCCTGCTCGCCAACGCAATCGGGCACAGTGCCGGCGGCCGGGTCCTGCTCGGTGCCGGCCGGCACGGCGGCCGCGTGCGGATTTCGGTCCTCGATGACGGCGCACCGGTAGAGCGGACGGAGCAGGAGGCGCATTTGCGCGACGCCGAGCGCCTGGTGGCTCTGCAAGGTGGGACCCTGGAGATCACGGTCCGCCCAGGAGCCGGGACCATCGTCGCGGTGAGGCTTCCCGAGCCGGCGCCCAATGCAACGCCGGCGCGGGTGGCGCAGCCCTCGGCCCAGGTTGTCCCCTCGGCGCCGGCGGAGCCTCCGGCGGCCCGGAACACGGCGGCCATTCGGGTCGAGTGAGCCTGACGGCGGAGGGCCATCGTCGCGAATTGGACGAGTTCCGGTGCCGGTTGGTGACGCAGCATACCGGACATGCCGACGAACCGCACCTTGCCCACCTGTTTCAGGCCCAACTCGCATGGACTACCCGTGGCATAGCACACAAGCTTCGACGCCAAGCGTGCGATTCGTATGACACCAGGAGAACAGGCATTGAGCTTTTCGGCTATTTTCGCGCGCGGAATCGCCTTGGCCGGCGGGGCCGCACTGCAGATGCGGCGACTCACGGGCGGCTCGCACGAACCGGCTTGGGGCGGCGCGCCGGCGATACCGGCCGCACGCGCGCAGGGCATCATTCCGACACTCAAGATGCCGACCGCGAGGGGATGGGCGGCGGGGCAGACGCCGGTCGCGGCACGTGGGCTGAAGGTCAATGCGTTCGCCACCGGGCTTAAGCATCCGCGCTGGATTCACGTCCTCCCCAACGGCGACGTGCTAGTTGCCGAATCCTCGACCGTGCCCAGAGCCAGCATGAGGAATTTGTTTGACTATGCCATGCTCAGCACGATGCGGCGTGCCGGTGCGGTGGACGTCAGCGCGAACCGTATCACGCTGTTGCGCGACGCCGACGGCGACGGCGTGGCCGAAATCCAGGAGGTGTTCCTGGAGGGGCTGAACCAGCCGTTCGGCATGGCGCTGCTGGGTGGTACGCTCTACGTAGGCAACACTGACGGCGTGGTTGCGTTCCCCTATGAGACGGGCGCCCGCCGAATCACCGCGCCAGGGCGGACACTGGCCAGCTTCAAGCCCGGCGGCCACTGGACGCGAAGCCTGCTGCCAAGTCCGGACGGGGGGAAGCTGTACGTCGGGGTCGGTTCGTCCAGCAACATCGCCGAAAATGGCATGGACGCCGAGGAAGGCCGGGCTTTGATCCACGAGTTGGACCTCGCGAGCGGCGCGGGCCGCACGTTCGCCAGCGGCCTGCGCAATCCCGTGGGCATGGTCTGGGAGCCATGGACCGGCGTGCTTTGGACCGTGGTCAACGAACGCGATGGCCTGGGTGACGAGACGCCTCCGGATTATCTCACGTCAGTGCGCGACGGGGGTTTCTACGGCTGGCCCTATTGCTATTGGGGGCAGACCGTGGACGAGAGGGTGCCGCGGGATCCCGCGATGGTGGCGAAGGCCATCACACCGGACTACGCGCTAGGCGGTCATACGGCGTCACTTGGCCTCTGCTGGCTGCCGGCCGGGACCCTTCCTGGTTTCCCGGATGGCATGGCCGTCGGACAGCACGGGTCCTGGAACCGCAGTACGCTGAGCGGATACAAACTGGTCTTCATCCCGTTCGAGAAAGGGCGCCCCTCCGGGCCGTCCCGCGATATTCTATCGGGCTTCCTCGCGCCGGACGAACGGGAGTCTTACGGGCGACCGGTCGGGGTGACGATCGGCCCGGACGGTTCCGTGCTGATGGCGGACGATGTGGGCGACGTTATCTGGCGCGTGACGGGCGCGTAGCGCGCCTACATCGGTTCCGCGTTGCGCTCGGTCATCATCGCGACGAAAGCCGGGCGTAACTGGCACGCTGTGATCCAGTTCCGCAGATGCGGGGTGTCGGTGAACAGCTCCGGCGCCGCCTGGGCATAGCGGATGATCTCGGCGACGTTCAGATCGGCGACGGTGAAACGGCCACCGACCAGATATCCGCCGCCGTCGCGCAATGCATCGTCCAGGACCGCGAGCTTTGGCTTCAGAGTGGCCACGGCCGCGTCATAAACGGCGGGGTCCCGCGCCTTGACCGTGGCGGCATTCTGCATGGCCCGGAGCGCCGGCGCCTCGCATTCCGTCGCGGCCCACAGCGTCCACATCGTCATCAATCCCTCCTCGCGCACATCCCGAGGTGCCAGCGGACCACCATGCTTGCGGGCGAGATAGAGCGTTATCGCAAGCGATTCATTCAGCACGAAGCCATCATCGTCGATACTGGGCACCAGGCCGTTGGGATTGACCGCGCGAAACACCGGGGAGCCCGTGTGCAGCGGCGCGTCCGCGGCGTCGGGATCGGGTAGGCGGTAGTATTGAATGACTGGCACATGCTCGAATGGGATGTTGAGTTCCTTGGCCATCCAAATGGGCCGCGTCGCGCGGGACCGGAGGACACCGTAGATCTTGAGGGTCATTGTGGGCCTTCCGCTGCGACCGGTGTACGACCCGAGACATAGGTGACATCTCGTTCCGGAGACATGGGTAACACTTTCCGCCTTTGGGCGGGAGGGGTTGATGCCGTGGAAAGCTTGTTCGGCCATGGAAGAGCGTCTCCGCTTTGTCGC
>JBAWFF010000029.1:0-6809 GCA_049591635.1 Acetobacteraceae bacterium | reverse complement strand
GATGCATCCGCACCGCGCGCACCCCCTCGACGGCATCGCCGCCGGTGAACGCCTCCGGCGCGGTGAGCCAGACGAACTCGACGCCCTCTTCCTCGGCGTTCTTCACCTCGCGCATCGAGCCCGGCATGTTCGCCCGATCGCGGCGATAGCCGCAGCGGACCGACTTGGCGCCCTGGCGAACCGCGGTCCGCACGCAGTCCATCGCGGTATCGCCGCCGCCGACCACGAACACGTCCTTGCCGCGTGCATCCAGGAGGCCGGAGGTGAAGTCCGGCACGGCGTCACCGAGATTCTCCCGGTTGGCGGCGATCAGGTACTCGAGCGCCGGCACGATGCCGGCCAGCCCGGACCCCGGGCCACCCAGTTCGCGCGGCTTGTACACGCCGGTCGCGATCAGCACCGCGTCATGGCGGGCGCGCAATTCGTCCAGGCCGATCGTCTGGCCGACGGCGGTGTTCAGCTCGAACCGGATCCCGCCATCCTCGAGCCGCGCGTGACGGCGCAGCACCACCGGCTTTTCCAGCTTGAAGTTGGGGATGCCGTACATCATCAGCCCGCCGACGCGGTCGTACCGATCGTAGACCGTGACCTGATAGCCCTTGCCGCGAAGTTGCTCGGCGGCAGACAGGCCGGCGGGCCCCGCGCCAATGATGCCGACCGAACGATCCAGCTCCCGGCGCGGCCGAATCGGCCTTACCCAGCCCTGCTCGAAAGCGGTGTCGGTGATGTAGCGCTCGACGGCGCCGATGGTGACCGCCTGATAGCCCTTCTCGATGACGCAGTTGCCTTCGCACAGGCGATCCTGTGGGCAGATGCGGCCGCAGATCTCGGGGAAATTGTTGGTGGCCGAGGCAAGTTCGTACGCCTCCTCGATCCGGCCCTCGGCGGTCAGTTTCAGCCAGTCGGGGATGTTGTTGTGCAGCGGGCAGTGGATCGAGCAGAACGGCACGCCGCATTGGCTGCACCGGCTGGCCTGCCGGGCGGCTTCCGCCTGCGCGAACTCCCGGTAGATCTCGCCGAAATCGGCGCTCCGCTCCGCCACGGCGCGCTTTTCCGGTGTCTCCTGCGGCACGGTCACGAACCGTAGCATCCGCTCGGTCATGGCTTTGTCCCCACCTCGCCGAGCCAATCTAAGCGAGCCGTGGCGGCTTGGCGAGAGGGAATCTGCGATTTAGGGCCTATTTGCTGCCCTAAATCGGCATGGGTGGAGCCGGGGTGACTAGACTGGGGCGCGCAAGGGTAAAGATAGGTCCGCTTTGTATCCTTTCATCTCCCGAGGGCGGATGATCTTCCCGCCGCCGGCGCGGTAACGCTGCAAGTAGCCGGGAACGACCATGTCGACCGGCGTCGGCGTGACCCCCAATTCCGGCAGGCCGGGCATTCCGGCCGCGGCGACATTGTCGCGGCCGAGCATCAGCAGTTGATCGCGGGTCAGCGGCTTGCCGGGCAGCCACTCCATGAACAGCGCCATCAGCCGCGCCAAAGCCGGCGGGATCGCGATCAACGGGCGGCGTCGTCCGGTCTCCTGAAGCACGTAGGCCAACAACTCGCGAAACGAGAACACGCCGGGGCCGCCCAGCTCGTAGATCGCGCCCGCCGCCTCGGCATCGGTGAACGCCGCCATGATCGCGTCGGCGATGTCGCCGACATAGACCGGCTGGAAGCGCGTCGCGCCGGAGAACACCGGCATCACCGGCGAGAACATGGCTATCCGGGCGAAGCGGTTGAAGAACTGATCCTCCGGCCCAAAGACGATAGAGGGACGCAGGATCGTCGCGCCGGGGAAGTTCTGGCGCACCGCGACCTCGCCCGCCGCCTTGGATGCGCCGTACTGGCCGGGCGCCGCCGGGTCGGCGCCGATCGCGGAGAGGTGGACCAGCCGGAGCACGCCGCCGGCGGCGGCCAGACGCGCGACCCGGCCCGCGCCGTCGGCGTGGATTCGCCGGAAGTCTCCCTTCCGGGGCTCGGCTAGGATGCCGGCCAGGTTCACCACGAGGTCGGAACCGAAGACCGCGCGCCGCACCGTCGCCTCGTCCGTCACAGAGGCGTAGAGCGGCACGATCTGCCCGACCGCGCCCATCACCCGCAGGAAGCCGGCGGCGGCCGGATGACCGACCGCGACGCGCACGACGTAGCCCCGGCGCGCGAGGCGTTGGACCACGTAGCGGCCGATGAACCCCGACCCGCCGAAGACCGTCGCCACGTTGCGCGTCGCCATGCCCTGCTCCTCTTAACGCCTCCCCTCCCCTTGAGGGAGGGGTTGGGGGAGGGGTCTACGGCCCCACGCGGGTCGCCTCAAGCAGCGGTTTGGGTCCGGAACCCCTGGAACCGGTGCGGTGTGCGCTGGACCGCCTCGATCACCCGCCGGCGGGTGGCCGGAGGGTCGGTGGGCAGGAAGTCGAGGGATACGGTGTCCGCCAATCCGCCGAACCGGCGTTCGATCGCCTCGGCGATCCCCTCGTACGGCGCGCGGGCGGTGAACAGGTCGAGCGTGTCGTCGGAGACCTCGGCGGCCATCTCGGCCCATTTGCCCTCGCGCGACATCTGGTTGAGGCGGACGCCGAGGTCGCCCAGGCCGTGCACATCGAACACGCCGCGATAGGCCGGTGTCGAGCCGTAGAAGGCGATGCGGTAGCGGATCTTCTCGGCGGCCTTGGCCACCGCCGCCTCGTCCGGGCCGGTGGCGACGAAGCCGCCGCCGGTGATCTCGAAATGCGCCCGTTGCTTGCCGGCCGCGCCGAGTTCCGTCTCGATCTGCGGCATGACGATCTGTTCGAGATAGGCGCGGGTGGCGAAGCCGTGCAGGCGGACGCTGTCGGCGGTGCGCGCGGCGGTGCGCGTCATCAGCGGCCCCACCGCCGCCAAGGCGATCGGCGGCAGGGGCAGGCCGACCTTGGGCGGGGTGAACTCGGGCGTCATCAAGGTGAAATTGTAGTATTTGCCTTGGTAGTGGAGCTTCTCGCCGTATTCCCAGCAGCGGAAGATCGCCCGCAAAGCCTCGATGTATTCACCCATGCGCGCGGCCGGGGCGACCCAGGGGACGCTGAAGCGGCGCTCGTTATGCGCCCGCACTTGGCTGCCCAGCCCGATGATGAACCGCCCCGCCGAGTGCTTGTGCAGGTCCCAGGTCTGGTTGGCGACGATCATCGGGCTGCGCGGAAACGCGATGGCGACCGAGGTGGCGAGAGCCACCCGCTCGGTCGCCAGCGCGGCGAAGGCGAGCGGAGCGAAGGGGTCGTGGCGCAGTTCGTTGCTGGTGACCGCGTCGGCGCCATCGTCTTCCGCCTGCCGCGCGGCGGCGGCGCAGGCGCGCCAGTCCGCCACCGGCAACCCGAGCGAGACCCGCATCGCTCAGGCCTTGGCGTGGCGGCCTCGGCCGAAGACGCGGTCGAGCGTCTCCGGCGCCGCTTTGTCGAACGCGGTGGTCTTGGCGCGGACATCGTCGGTGGCGGCGAGGGCGCGAACGACCGCCGGGCGCTGGGCGATCTTCTCGACCCAAGCGAAGATATGCGGGTAGTCGGCAGCGGTGCCGCCCAGCAGAGCCCCGATGTTGCGTGCCCACGGGAAGGTGGCGACGTCGGCGACGCTGTACTCGGCGCCACCGAGATAGGCCACCGTGGCGAGCCGCGCCTCCAGCAACTCGCACAAGGTGTGCGCCTGGGTGCGGTAGCGGCTCTTGGCGTATTCATTCCCGGCTGGGGCGAAGCGCATGAAATGGACGTGTTGACCGAACATCGGGCCGATGCCGGTCATCTGGACCATCATCCATTGGATCGCGTCGAATTTCGCCGCCGTCTCGCTCGGCAGCAGCTTTCCCGACTTTTCGGCCAGATACAGCAGGATCGCGCCTGACTCGAAGACCGTGTAAGGACGCCCGCCTGGTCCCTCGGAATCGACGATCGCCGGGACCTTGGCGGCGGGATTGACGGCCAGGAACGCCGGCTTGAACTGTTCACCGGCGAACACGTCGACCGGGTGGACCTTGTAGGCCAGCCCCGTCTCCTCGAGCGCGATGTATATCTTGACGACGTTCGGACTGCCCATTGCATAGAAATCGATCATGGCCATGCCCCTTGGATTATGTCGTGCGAGGCTACACCGCGCCGCGGCGCGTGACGAGGGCGGCTGATCCAGTCGCGGCCTCGGTGCGTATAGCGGAGGTGGAGCGGGATCGAGGGGTCACGGAATGACGACGATGACGGCCAGACCGGTGGTGCGGCGGCGGAAGGTGGCGCCGTGGCGGGACCGCCAGGGGCGGCTTTCCTGGCTGAAATCGCTGACGCTCGCCGGCTGCATCGCACCGGGCGCGGTGCTGGCCTATTGGGCGATCACCCACCGGTTGGGCGCGCGGCCGGTGCTGGAGGCGATCCATGAGACCGGTCTGTGGACGGTCCGGTTCTTCCTGATCTCCTTCGCCCTGACCCCGGCGCGGCTGGTCTTCGACTGGCCGCGCGCGCCGCTGATCCGGCGCATGGTGGGCGTGACCGCGTGCTGCTACGCGCTGACCCATTTCTCCCTCTATATCGTCGATCAGAACTACAAGCTGCTGACGGTCGTCTCCGAGATCGTCCATCGATTCTATCTCACGATCGGCTTCTGCACCTTGCTGTTGCTGATCGCGCTCACCGTTACGTCCACCGACGCGGCGACGAGACGGATGGGGAAGTGGTGGAAGCGGCTGCATCGGGCGGTCTACGCGATCGGGGTGCTGGCGCTCCTGCACTATTTTATCCAGTCGAAGGCCAATGTCGGCGAACCGATCGTGTTCGCCGGCCTGTTCCTTTGGCTGGTGCTATGGCGGGCGCAGCCGGCACGCTGGAAGGGGCGGATCTGGGTGTTGCCCGTGCTGGCGGTGGTGGCGGCGCTGCTGGCCGGGGGAATCGAGTACACTTGGTATCACTTCGCCACCCACATCAACGCCGCGCGCGTGCTCTCCGCCGAGTGGGCGCTGCGCTTCGGCATCCGCCCGGCGCAATGGGTCCTGATCTCCGGCGCCGCCATCGTCGTGCTGGCGCTGGTGTGGCGCGGGGTTCGCGGGTTGCGCCGACGCTCGGGGCCGCCGACGATGCTGCCGCGCGGAGCACCGCAGCGGGGGACATCATGACGCGACGGCTGATCGACATCTCCTCGCCGCTGATGGCGGGCATCGCCAGCGACCCGCCGCACATGCTGCCGGAGATCGAGTATCTCGATCACCACCAGACCGCGCCGGCAATGGCCGAATACATGGGGGTGGGGATCGACCAGCTTCCCGACGGCGAATACGCGGCGGTCGAGCGGGTGCGGATCAGCACCCATAACGGCACCCATCTCGACGCGCCGTATCACTATTTCTCCACCATGAACCACGCGCTGAAGCCGGGTGGCGAGCCGTCCTGGCGGATCGACGAGGTGCCACTCGAATGGTGCTTTCAACCGGCGGTGAAGCTCGATTTCCGGCACTTCGCGGATGGCTATGTGGCGACGCCGGCCGATGTGGAAGCGGAGTTGGCTCGTATCGGCCACACCCTGGCCCCGCTCGAGATCGTCGTCGTGAACACCGCCGCCGGCGCCCGCTACGGCGAAGCCGACTACGTCGATCGCGGCTGCGGGATGGGCAAGGCGGCGACGCTATGGCTGCTCGAACGCGGCGTGCGCCTGGTCGGCACCGACGCCTGGAGTTGGGACGCGCCGTTCTCCCACACCCGCCTGAAGGTCGCCGCGGCCGGCGATGCCGGGCTGATCTGGGAGGGCCATCGGGCCGGCCGCGAAATCGGCTACTCCCACCTGGAGAAGCTGCACAACCTGGAGGCGCTCCCGGCCGACGGGTTCGAGGTGGTGTGTTTTCCGGTGAAGGTGCATCGCGGATCGGCGGGGTGGACGCGGGCGGTGGCGATCGTGGAGATATAAGGCGCGGCAATTTCACAGGTAGATTTCCTATATCAGTTCCAGTATAGCCTCTTGATGAAGCCGGTCGCCTTCGTGGGCAGCGCGCTGGACGAGTTGCGGGACTTTCCGGCCAGCGCGCGTCGCGAGGCCGGCCACCAACTGGACCGAGTACAGCGCGGCCTTGATCCGGACGATTGGAAGCCGGTGACCAGCGTCGGGCCAGGAGCACGGGAGGTTCGGGTGCGCGACGAGATGGGCGCCTTCCGCGTCATCTACGTCGCGACGCTAGGGGATGCCGTCTACGTGCTGCACGCCTTCCAGAAGAAGACGCAGCGAACAGCGAAGCACGACCTCGACCTGGCCGCCGCACGGATGCGCCAGATCAGCAAGGGGAGAGCACGATGACGGACGAGCCGGTGCAGACCTTCGCGAGCGTGTGGGACGCCTTGGAGGAGACGTCGGAGGAGGCGGCCAACATGCGCCTGCGTTCGGAACTGGCGGTTGCCGTGCGGGGCGCCGTGGAGGAGTGGAAACTCACCCAGGCGCAAGCCGCCGCGCGGCTGGGCGTGACCCAGCCGAGGTTGAATGATCTGCTGCGCGGGCGGCTCGATCGGTTCAGCCTGGACGCCCTGATCGGGTTGGCCGAGCGAGCCGGGCTGGCGGTCCGGATGGAGATCACACGCGCCGCCGCGTGATCTCAGTTTCCTGGCCGCACTTCCGTTGCAATGTCGTCACGGCCGGCGGGTCTCAAGAAGCGCGCAGCGCGATCACCAGCGTCTCGGCCTCCGCGCGGTCCAGACGCAGCGCACGCTGTGCGATCTCACGCGGAAATCCGGCGCGCGCCAGCACGGCCAGTTCACGCAGCCTTCCGGCCGCGTCGGGCGGCTCCCCGGGCCGGAAGGGACCGATCCGCCTGCGCGCCGCGAGCGCCAGGGCGGCGC
>JBAWFF010000028.1:0-2194 GCA_049591635.1 Acetobacteraceae bacterium | reverse complement strand
GCCGATCGGGGCGCCGCGATCCGCACGCGCACGCGATGCACGGGGGCGCGCCGCGACGCCGATGGGTGGACCCTGACCTTGCAAGGAGGCGCGGAGGCGCGGGCGCGCGTACTGGTGAACGCCGCCGGCCCGTGGGTCGGCGCGGTGCTCGACGATCTTACCCATGCCGCGACGCCCGCGCCGATCCGGCTGGTGAAGGGGAGCCACATCGTCACGCGGCGGCTGTTCGAGCACGACCGCTGCTACATCTTTCAGAACGCCGACAAGCGGATTTGCTTCGCCATTCCATACGAGCATGATTTCACTTTGATCGGCACGACCGACGAGGATTATCGTGGCGATCCGGCGGAGGCGGCGATCACCGCGTCGGAGGAGGCGTACCTGCTCGGCGCCGTCGGCGCCTACCTCCGCGCGCCACCCACACGCGAGGACATCGTATGGCGCTATGCCGGCGTGCGCCCGTTGCGCGACGACGGGCACGCCAAGGCGCAGGACGCGACCCGGGATTATGTGCTGGAACTCGACGCGCCCGCCGGCGCACCCCCGCTGCTGTCGGTGTTCGGCGGCAAGATAACCACCTTCCGCCGGCTCGCCGAGGCGGCGCTGGCGCAGCTCGCGCCTTATTTTCAAGGGTTGCCCGGGCGGTGGACGGCGACGGCGCCGCTACCCGGCGGCGACTTTCCCTGGGACGGCGCGCCCGCGCTGGCGGCGGCCCTGCGCGGTCGTTATCCATTCCTGTCCGACGCAACCGCATGGCGCCTGACGCGCGCCTACGGCACCCGCGCCGACCTTATGCTGGACGGCGCCCGCGGCGCCGCCGATCTCGGTTTGCGTTTCGGCGCCGATCTGACAGAGCGCGAGGTGGAGCTTCTGCGACGGACCGAATGGGCGCGCACCGCCGAGGACGTGCTGTGGCGCCGCGGCAAGCTCGGCTTGCGGTTCAGCCCCGCCGAGGCTTCGGCCCTGCGGAGCTGGATGGAGCGTCGGTAACTACTCTTCCGACGGCGCCTCCCCAGACGCGGCGCCGTCGCGGTGCGGCGCCACGAGCGGCTTCACCGCGATGTGCGCCACGCCCGCGTGCTTCATATCGAGTTTGTCGGCCACCTTGGAACTCACGTCGATGATCCGTCCCTTCGCGTGCGGTCCTCGGTCCTGAACCCGCACGACCGCGGACTTGCCCGTGTCGAGGTTGGTGACCTTCGCGGTGCTGCCGAGGGGCAGGGTCTCGCTCGCCGCAGCGTTGCTGTCAGTGGAATACGTCCGCCCGCCTGCCATCGTCCTACCGGCGAGTTTCGGCGCATAGTAGGATGCCTCGCCGACCACCGTGCGTCCGGAACCCGCCCGCGGCTCCGCGAGCGACGCCGGCGCGACGGGCTGCCACACGGCAATTCGCGGCGTCGTGTTCGCGCACGCCTGAAGCGTCGCGCAAACCATCACGAGTCCCGAGAGGTCCGTCACGAACCGCCTCGCCATGCCCACCGCTCCGCGCTGCTCGTTCGCCCAGACCCGCACGTGCTCATGGGGGTTCCCCGACCTCGCGGCATTGTCAGTCGGTCAGTGAAACCAGAAGGCGAGCCGCTCCGTCATCAGGATTGCCTTCGCGACGGCGTCCGGCGGCAGTTCGACCGCGCCGGAGCCCAGCGTGACGGTGCCGTTCGGATGCGGGACGGCCACCGGCTTGACCGCGACATGCGCGACGCCCGCGTCCTTCATGTCGAGCGCCTCGGCGACGGTGGCGCTCACGTCGATGATTCGCCCGCGCACATACGGCCCGCGATCCTCGACCAGCACGATCGCCGACTTGTCGGTGTCGAGGTTGGTCACCTTGGCGATGGTGCCGAGGGGAAGGGTCTTGCTCGCCGCCGCCCTGCCTTTCGGCGTGTATGTCCGTCCGTCCGCCATTGTCCGCCCGGCGAACTTATGCGCGTAGTAGGATGCCTTGCCGATCTCCGTGCGCCCAAACCCGTCCGTGCGAAGCTGCGCGAACGGCGGCGGCGCGACGGCTGGCGGCTGGCTGAGCTGTGCCACCGGCCGTTCCACCGTCGCGCTTAGCTTCGGCGGCGCGCCCGTGCATGCCTGAAGCGCCGCGCAAATCAATCCAAGCGCCGCGATGCGCGCCGCGAAACATCCCGCTATGACCTTCGCTCCCGCGTCGTTGTCAGATTGAAACTTGGCCGGCTAGAGCGACAGCCTG
>JBAWFF010000027.1:0-33478 GCA_049591635.1 Acetobacteraceae bacterium | reverse complement strand
GCGAAGCAGGGAATGATGACCTCGGTGCCGTTGCCGCTCGGATCGGGGCTCAGGACCAGGTTGCCCGTGTAGCCCGGATTGGTTACCGCGTAATTGAACGTCCCGCTCGAGGTGGTCAGCACCAGCTTGGTCGCGGACAGCACGGCGCTCGTGACGGTCGTGCTTGGGTCGATCGTATCTCCAGCGGAGAGGGTCGCGAGCGTGCCGGTGAAGCTGGCCGGGTTGTCGATCAGCAGCTTGGCAGGTCCGTCGGAGCCGAACGTGACTGTCTGGGAGTAGGCAGAGCCGAGTTCGACCAAGCCGCCGGAATCAAGTCCGATCGCGCCAGCCCCTGTCGTCGTCACCCCCGATCCCAGTACGAGTTGTCCGCCGCCCGAGACCGTCACCCCTGCCTTGTCGTTAAACGTCATCGGGTCGATCGTATCGCCAATGGTGAGAGAGGCACCACCGCCGACAGAGATGCCACCCTCGTTCAGGAAGATTCCCGAACCGTCAATCAGGCCGCCATCACCGGCCGTGGCGAACCCGAGGGCGGTCTTGCTGTCGATCGCGTCGTGCGAGTTGTCCCCGGTGAAGAATTCGGCGTCGGTGCCGATTGTCACGACAAGGTGCGTACCGAGTGTCAACGTCGCACCGTCGAGAACGTCGAAGTTTCCCAAAGTGCTGAACAAGGCGTCGGTGGTGCCGCTGGGACCGCCGATGGTGAGATCAGCGTTGTTCAGGGTCCCGGCAGTCTCGAACTGGAGCGCGCTTCCGGCGCCGGTGAGTGTCACCGCGCCCGGCCCAATGCCGCCCGAGCCTGCCAGGGTGATCCCGTTCTCAACGAAGACGTTGGCACCGCCCGCGGACAGATCGAGCGTGCCCTGATAGGTCACCCCATCCAGCGTTCCGGAATTGAAGACCGCCTGCCCGCCATTCGCGATGACGGTGCCACCCTCGATGACGCCGTTCGCGTTCAGTTCCAGCGTTCCGGTCGAAAACGCCAGCGTCGTGCCGATCGCGAGCACTTGGTCAACGGCAAGGGTGACGCCCGCCCCCGATAATGTCACCGAGTGAGCCGCCGCGGACGTATCGACCGTCACGGTGTACGACCCTGGCAGCGAAATGGTCGCGTCGTCAGCCCCGGTTGGTGGGTCCGAAGGTAGCCAATTCCCGGCTGTATCGAAGGAGCCCGAGCTTGCCGATTTCCAGGTTAAAGCCGTCATGCCAGCCGTCCCCCAAACGAGGCCGACCCCGCATTACCGGCCTACAGCCATATGTTAGAACGTAAAAACGGGCTTTGCCATCAGAGATTGCAACAAACCGGTAGCGCAATCGAACATCGGCTGGGCGCGCAACCCGAATGGCGTCGGTTCGGCGAGCACCGCCGAGCCGATCGCGCCGCTCCGTACCCGAACCGTGGTCAGCCGGCCGGTGTCCGCGCGCAACTGGGCGCCGATTACGTCGGGAATATCGGCGACGGCACCCTCGATCAGGACCAGGTCATAGGGTGCCCCGGATTTCCAGCCGGCGGCGAGCGGCCCGACAACCACGCTCACCCCGGGCGCCAGTTCGGCGAGCGTACTCTCGGCCAGCGCGGCGAGCGCCGGCTCCTCTTCCAGTGCGGTCACCCGCACGCCGCAGCTCGCGAGCAACGCCGCCCCGTAGCCGACGCCCGCACCGACGACGAGCGCCCGTTCCCCCGCGCCGGGCGCGAGGAGCTGAACCAGGCGGGCGATCACCAATGGCTCCATGAGGACACGGCCGGCGCCGAGCGGCACGTCCTCGTCGAGATAGGCCCGGGTGCGCAGCTCCGGCGGCAGGAAGCGTTCGCGCGGCAGTTGGCGCATCGCCGACAGGATGCGCGGATCAGTCACCTTGTTGGGCCTGATCTGGCTGTCCACCATCCGATTGCGGGCGTCGGTGAAGTCGAAGGCTTCGATATCCATGCAATGGGCTCGGGTGTGTGGGCGCGCCCTTATAGAAGAGCACCGGGCGCCGCGCCAACCCGGGCTTGACCCATGCGGCGGTCAAGACCGATATACCGCCGCGTTCCTCCGGTCCGGTGGCAGAGTGGTGATGCAGCGGACTGCAAATCCGCGTATGGCGGTTCGATTCCGCCCCGGACCTCCATCCGCTTCATTTTCCCTTGTCCTTTCAATTAGTTGACCACCAAACTGGCAACCCTTGGCGACCGGGTTGCCAGCGAACGTTCACTTTTCGAGCCTCGCCATCGCGCTGCGCCCGAGGCGCTCTTGATCGGCGGCGCGTGTGTAAACGTCGACTTCTTTCAGCGAGCGATGGCCGGTGATCGCCATGATCTCGTGCGCGCTGCATCCGGCCTCGGCGAGACGGCGCGCGGCCGCTTTGCGCAACCCGTGCGCCGACAGGCCCACAAGGCCGGCGGCGCGCACGCAACCGGCGAACCAGTTGCCGAACCCGGCCGAGGTGAACGGCCGCCCGTAGGCGGTCACCAGGAACGCCAGGTGCTCGACAGGGGCGCTCAACAGCGCCGCGCCCAACGTCGGATGCACAGGGATAGATAGGGAGGTGCCCGTCTTCTGCTGCCGCACGTGGATCGCTCCGTTGCGCATGTGCTGGCGCCCCATGCGAATGACGTCCGATCGGCGCTGCCCGGTGTAGAGAAGGAGCGCCATCGCCAGATGCTCGCGCGTTCCCACGGGCCAGTG
Source organism: Acetobacteraceae bacterium (assembly GCA_049591635.1). Lineage (GTDB taxonomy): Bacteria > Pseudomonadota > Alphaproteobacteria > Acetobacterales > Acetobacteraceae > DATFDN01. The sequence continues at coordinate 30,809 of JBAWFF010000027.1, read as the reverse complement.
CGTCTCGTAGGCTGCGATATTTTCTTCGCTCCAGGTGCGCCAGCCGTCGGATTTTGACTTGACACGACTCACCAACTGCGTCGGATCGTCCGCGCGCCATCCCTCGTTCATGGCGAACTTCATCAGGATGCGCAGCATCTTCAGCAGCGAATTGGCGGCCTGCGGGGTATCCGCCTTCCTGGCGATGAGCCGGCGAACGTGCTCCGCCTGTAATTTGACGACCGGATTGTCACCGAATTCGAACCGGAGCCGCTCCGTGATATTGAAATACGTCCGCTTGGTCGCCGGCGCCAGTGAGCGATATTCCCTTGAGAGATAGTAACGTCCGACGAGCTCTGATATGCTACGTGAAACCACAGTCCCGATAGGTGGCTTCTTCATCCCCAGCGCGTCTTTGTATGCCGCCATGAACTCGGCGCTGCCCGGCAACCCTAGCAGGGATACGCGAGGATACCCGCGGCGGCGAAAGTAGTGTCGTAAGTAGCGGTGCCGATCGCGGAATTGGTGTATGTATGGCAGCTTGATGTTGCTCATGGGCTTCCCCCGTCGGGTGGCAGGGATTTGTCCCATGGGTTTGGTTCGGCGTCAGGAAGTTCCTCTTTGTCGCTCGTTAGGGCGCGAGCGGCCTCCTCTAGGTCCGGACGGATCCACATTAACCGTCTGCCCTCACGCTTCGGCCGAGGCATACGGCCCTGGCTCACCATTTTGTCGAAAGTCACCGAAGACACGCCTACGTGTTCGGCCGCATTTTCACGATTTAGGCAGAACGGCACATACCCTGGCTGCGATGCGCTGCACCACCCCATGGCGCCACTTAGGCAGCCGCTGGCGGCCCTGCGGCCGCTGGCGCAGGGGTTGTGCCAGCCGCCGGCACGGCGGCCCCCAGGACGGCCGCCACGTCGCCGCCAGCGCGTGGGTTATAGCCTTCGGCTTCGCGCACCTCGTTCGGCGATAAGATGCCTTTGTCGATCGCCGTGGCGTAGGCCGCCCAGCGTGCCGCGAAGTCGCCGCGCAGCATCCCGCCGAGGTCGATTTCGAGGTGGAACTCCCCGCCGTCGGTGAACACGCTGCGAGCGAACTCCGTCTCGATCTTACGCACCCACGGGGTCAGGGTCAGTTGCGCGAACCACGTCGCCGCTTGCGCGGCGTTGGTGAAGGTCGAGTGGCTGTAGTCCTGTATGATCGGCGGCGGAACTTGATACAGACGACACAGTTCTTCGACGGTGAATCGTCGGCTCTCCAGAACTTCGCTATCTTCGGGCGACAGGGCGATCGACTGCCACTCCATCCCTTCTTCCATGACAAACATGCGGCGCGCGTTGTGCGCCCCGGCATTCTGCTGCTCGAAACTTCTGATCAGGTTCGTGCGCGCCTCGGCGCTGAGCGCACCGGGGTGCTTGAGCGCGCCCGACGGAGTCGCCATGTTGCGCCATACCGCCGCCGTGTATTGCTGTAGCCCCATGGCCGCTTCGAGCACTTCGGCGGCGCGGCTCAGGCGCGATCGCCCGAGAAACCCGTCATCGCTACGATCCTTGAGGTGGAAAATCTCGTGCCCGAGATAGCGGCGCGGCGCTCCCGTGCCGCCCCATGGGGCGATGAATTGCACGATGTCGAATGCGAGTTCGCCCGAAGGGAGCAAGAATACCTGCACGTTCTGCCACGGCACAGGGATCAGTTCGCACGGGCGTCCGGAGCCGTCGTAAACCACGACGCTGATCGAGTTTCCGTATAGCAAGACCTGCGCGAGGGTGAACTCGACCCAATCCGGCCACGTCATGCGCGCGTTGGGTGACTTGATCAGCCGCGACACCGGATGCGTCGGCGCTTCGCGCCGGCCGCCGTCTTCTTGGCGATAGACGAGCGCCGGCAATGTGGCGATGGTCGAAGAAATCGCTCCGACGCACGCGCACACGGTGCTGAGGTTCTCGGCGACACGCGCGTTGACGATCGATCCGGCGGTGACAGGGCCGAGGCCGAACGACGCGGGGGATGACGCGCGGCGCGTCTCGATCCCCAGCACACGCCCTACCGCTCGCTGCAAGGCGTTCATATGGTGTCGAGCCATAGGCGATTGCGCGATCGGCGCGAACGCGCGGCGATCGTGGTGGCCGGGTATGCCGGATGCGCGTGCACCACCGATACTTCGATCAGATCGACCGCGCGCAACTCGCGCTGCACGCGTGTCGGCCACGCCTCGTCGGTCACGCGAAACCCGAACGACATGCCCCCGATGTCGTGGCGCTCGGCGAGGGCCAGAACGTCGCGGCCGAGCTGCGTATCGGGAACGTCCAGTTCAAACGCCAGCCCGCGCGCGTCCTCGGCGAGCCGTAGTGTGCCGCTACGCGTGCGCGCCAGCAGCCGGCCGGGGTCATGATCCACCAGGGCCAGCACGTCGCCACGTGGCCGCGCCAGGGACGCGCGAAACGCCCCGGCGCGTATCGTTTCGATGAAATCGCCGATCTTCGCCGCGGTGCCGAACGTCGCGGCATACCCGACGAGGCGCCGGCCGGCGACGCGCAATTCGATCCCGGCGCGGCGTTCAGTGCCATCGGGGAATCGCGCCTGGGTCACGGCGCGGCGATGTCCGAGCAGACGCAGAATGACTGCGGATGGCGCACTTCGATGTCCACGGTCATCATCGCGCGCACCATCACGTTGCCCTTGCTGTATGGTGCTTCGGCGTATGGGTTGACCAAGATGTCCAACTCACTCCACAGGCCCATTAGCAGGTCGCTCCACTCGCCGTAGATCAGGGCGGACAGCCCGTTGCCCGTGCCCTTGGTGCCGTTGTTCGGGACAAGAGTCGTGCTGGCGAACTGATATCCGGCGAGTTGGTCGGGCTGATCCATGACCATGCCGATCCCCGCGACCCCGGTGATCTTCGGCGTCTGCATCAGTTGCGCCTTGACGTTCGGGTTCCCCACCCAGGCGCGTGTCTCGTCCCCGGCGTTTGCCAACTCGACCGTCTCGACCATGCTCAAGAGCTTCGCCCAGGTCATCGCGCCGCCGTTGGTCCCGATGGCCACCCCGCCGACGCCCGACTGATTGACGATCCCCACAGGATCTTCGGCCAGCCCGGTGCCGTCGATCGCCGCCGCGTCCAGGGTGCGCGCCAGCACCGCCGCCATGTCGGCGCGCACCAGCTGCTCGATGTCGGGCGTGCTCTGAAGCAGCATGTTGCGCGAGAGTTCGACGATCGCTCCGGCGTGCTTCGGACGCAGAGACACCTTGTCGAAAACTTCGTCGGTTTCTGTGAGGGCGGTGTTCTCGGCGACCCAGCCGGCGGCCGTCGGTGAGCTGAGACGCGGGATATCAACGTTGCTGACCAGTCCGGTGAGCATACGTGCCCCGAGGCGCCGTATGACCAGCTTGGCGCGCAGAAGATCGATGTATAGTGATCCGTCGAGATAGGTCCCGATAACCCCTCCCCCGCCGCTGGTGCTGACCACGGCGCGCTGTTCGATTGGCCGCCGCATGGTGGCCATCGGAACTGCGATTCCGTTGAACTGGCGCCCGCTACGGCGTGCGATCTCTTGGCCGATCTCGCGCTCGCGGCCCCAGTCGACATCCATGCCGGCGGCGCCAGCGATGGCGCGCACCAGGGAGAACTCACGCATCTCGGCGTCGAGATGACGATCGTTCCCGACGGGGGTGCCAGCCATGCGGCGCTCGATGTCGTCTACCGCCGCGCGATTGGCGATGGCGTTCTCGAGGTCAGCAAGCGCAGCCTTGAGTTTATCAAACGCTGCCTGCTGTTCGGGCGAGAGGCCGTTCGTCTCGTCGTCGCCGCCAATTTGATCCACGATATCGCGCATCTCGCGCGCAATTTTCGCCCTGCGCTCAAGCAGTTGTCGTATTGTCAACGCCATTTGCTTCACTCCGTCGGTTACGCTGGCTCCAATTCGCGCCGTGGCCAGTCGACGGCGCGCAAAGCGTCGCGCACTGTCTTGGCGATGAGGCTGACGTTGAAGACGATTGTGGTTTCGTATTGATGATCGGCGGCGGTTTGCAGTAGTTCGCGACGATCCCCGGGGAGGAAGTACGCGTAACTTGGCTCGCTGCGCCCGCCGAACAGCGGCGCCGTGGGGACGGCGTACCAGCAAACGCTGTCGGCCGGGTCGCATTCGTCGAAGTCGCCTAGGCGTCCTTCTTCGATGGCTCGGCGTGCGAGTTCGGTCCACTGTTGATTGTTGTGCTTGACACGGACCTCGTTGGCGAGGTTCTGAAGCCGAAGCGACCACAGGTCGCGCATGAGTCTGGTTGGGAGCCCTTGGCGCGATGCACGCTCGCGCATCGCGGCTTCGTAGACTGTGAGCATGGCATAGTTGCGCCCCCCGTCTTGCGGAGACAGCACCTGCCAAGGGGCGATTTTCGCCGTCACCAGCAAGTCTGAACGGCTCCAATTCTTGAGCGACTGCGCATTGCTGAGGCCGGCCACTTTCTCGACGACCGACGTGGGGATCTCGGGTCGGAGGATTGGATGCACGACGTGGCGCTCCTGCTGGTATAAGTTTACAGGTATACGATAACCACGCGGCCGTGGGCAACTCGGCTGCTGTTCACGCCTACGTGAACTTGCGATTATAGTATTGACAATTACAACAGGACGTGGGCCGCAACCGCTACGCGCTGGCCGTGATTGCGCTGGTGAGCGCCATACGAAAGTACGAAAAATCGGCTGGAGACCGATCCTTCGATCGTCAGCTCCCAGCGATGTCCGGGGCCAGGGGGTGTCTGCGCCCGTGCCGCGCGGCCTGAGGGTCCTACGTGAGACCGCGCCGGGGGATTGTGCCAGCCGTCGCGCGCCTACGCCCCTCGGCCGCCGCCGCGTGGCGCTGGCGACGTCTCGCACAGGGGGATAGGAAGCCGGGTAACAGATGAGATTGAACACAACGAACCACTCCCAAGAAGACGGGGCCGCCAGCGGCCGTTTCGCCGCGACAGGTTCATGTGCATAGCGAAGATCGCTGGCTGAATGTTCGCCGTCAAGAGGCAATTCCAAACGCCGCGAGCGATGCCGGACGCGCCGGCTACTCGTGCTAACAAAGGATCAATACCGTGGAACTCAAATGCGATTTTTGATTCTCGCTGCAACGGCGAGCTTGACCTTATCGGCCGCCGCGCACGCGCAAAGTCCGGGCACAGCGCAGCCCACACCCGAATTCCAGCAGGGGTTGTCTGACCGCCAATCGTGGGAAACCTGGTTCGCCAGCCTCTCGGGCGACTACCGTATCGGAGCGGAGTACTGGTCGGGCCAGCGCAGCAAGCCGAGACCGGGGTCATGTCTCGGGGCGAGCGGAGAGACCCTCGGCGACGTGACCGCGGGCTGCCTCGCCGCACAACAGCGCCTCGCTCCCGTCGATGCACGTCGTAAGACGGAACCGGATTATCGATTGGGGTTCAACTCGTACTCGCCTGTAACGAAGCCAACTGCGGCGACAACTTCCACGCCGCCTGCGGTCAGCGCGCCATCTCCCCCGACGTTGGCGGGGCCAACGTTCACTGACAAAGACATTCCGATGCTTTTGTCCCATACGGATCCGAATGACTTCATTGATAATTTTATGGGCAAAAGCTTCATGGCAGACGGGGTGTTTGCATCTTTCGAACGGGTTCCCATCCCGGCGGATGTGACACTGTTTATGGTAAGCGTCATGACGGCTCACGGCCAAGTTGTCTGCTTTTATGACAAGGAAAGCGGCGTGACTGCGATGCCCTTTACGCGGGGTCAGTCGGTAGTCATCTCTGGGAAGCTTGGGATAGCGATCCCCGATGCGCTCGGGCTTGAACAAGGATGTTCAGTTATCAGCGCCCATGGGTAGGGAGGTAGCCCTGAGCGGGACAGGGACACCTATCGGGACAGGTCATCGTTGCTGAGGGCTGCTAACGGGACACCCCCTATAATACTACGTATTATATAGGGGGCGTGTGTCCCGCTATCAGCAATGCCCTGCGGGACACAAAAAACAAGCATTGTCCCGCTAGTGTCCCGCTCTAGTGTCCCGCTGGTTCGTCCACCACAAACCACACTAGATCCCCCCCTGTGGCGATGACTCGCCCCTCTTCGAGGGACTTCTTCGACCTCGACAGTGCATGCTTTTTGGAATCAGTCGGTCCGCCTTTGAGTTGGTAGAATTCATCGCGCCAGCGCTCATCCGACACGCTCTTCGCACCATGACTACCCGACAGCCTGACCCCCTCCTTGTCGATTGCGATACGCAATGCACGGACAGCCAACTCATCTCTCGGGTTCATTTTGGGAGTGACCTCCCCCGCCACAGGCAATACAACGCAGGTGGTTATCATCTCACCGTAACGATTCTTCCCGAGCTCGACCTCCTTGAGGGCGAAGCGGAATCTATCGCCGCTTTTCAACTCGCGTTGTTTGACGACGGTTGCGGTTTTGGCGTCGCCGTCGGCAACGACGACTTCTATCTCGGTATCAATGGCACCCGGCAGCGATGAATGCCCTCTGGAACCTTTCGCCTGATCCTTTCCTGAATGATGCACGAAAAGAACCGCCGATCCGGTTTCCTTACGTATACGATCCATGTTGCGAACCAGGGCGCCCATATGCTCGGGCGCGTTCTCATTGCCGCCGGCAAGGGCCCGGAACAGCGTGTCTACGACAACGAGTTTTGCCGCGACATCCACGAACTCGGCCTGTCTTTGTATTGCCGATATCAGACGTGCGGTATCCGCTTCGGGGTCTAGCAGATTTAGTGATGCTGGGATCGAGGCGAAGGGGATCCCCTCACCGTCTAGGCCGTGCTGTTTGAGCCAAGCCGCTACGCGATTGCGAAATCCGACTCCGCCTTCGAGAATGCAGTAGATGACGCCCCCTCGTTCAACGCGCCGACCGTTCCATGGTAGACCAGCGGCAATGTGCAGCGCCAGATCAGTGGTCCAGAACGTCTTTCCGGAGTTCGTCTCTCCATAGACCACTATCGACGATTGCTCGATCAGGAGCCCTTGCACAAAATCGCGAACGTCCAGGCAGGAGGTGTTCTCACGTAGCTGGACAAGCGGGAGGTCGCCACTCGCTCGGGTGAAACGATCCGATCGCCGCCAGCCGGCCTCTCGGGCCAAGTAGAATATCGTCCCCGCCCCCAATGATGTCGGAGGCGACGTGCCGTAGTGATCCCAACGCACCTCACACGCCCCCGACTGGTGCTTGGCAGACTTGGCCGACCAAACCCCCCAGGCAGCCAGCCCTTGGGCGCTGCCGCCGCTGGCGGCGAATGTCGCCATCCCCAGGCGGTTCCAGGCGTCCCAGTCCACGTTGTCGTTGTGGATAGCCGCCAGGGCCGATGCCACGTCGGCGATTGGCGCTGTCGGCTCCCCCGCCGGCCGATCAGACGGCGGCATGCCCAGGCCGGCCGACTCGACGGCCGCCGCCAACCGCGCGTGTGCGTTGGCTAGGTCAATCCCCACCTCGGGATTGAACTCGACGATGCGCGCCATCACCGCCGGCGCACGCTTGGCGTTCAGGGTCCCCGGCCAGCGCAGGGGATGGCACAGGGGGGCTGCCGTCCTATCGGCCCCGACGAGCGCCGCTGCCAGCCAGCGTGCCTCCTTCAGCATCGTGCGCTCTTCGAGTGTGTGCGCCGGCTGAGCCAGTCGCCAGTGCATGTGCTGCTTCGGCACGCGCTTGCCCTTCGCGTCGATCCACTCGGACCCGGACGCGACAACGACCGTCGCTACCCCGAGCACATCTTCGAGCGCCGCCCACGCCGCCGTGGGGTTGCTGTCGATATCCACGCTGATCGCCAGCCCGTCGGCGACGTGGTCCTCGGTCGCGCTGTCGGCGTTGTCGAATGTGCAAACCGGAGGGGCGAACACCACGCCCGTCACCCCGGCGGCGACCTCCGCCGCCATTGCCGCCGCGTCGCCGACCTTCACGCCGCGAACGAGCTTCGGTTTTCCGCCAGGGCCGAAGGCGCGCAAGCTGACGAATGTCTCGGGATCAGCGTGGCGGAACAGGGCATCGAAAAATTGGCCGATCTGTCCCTTTGACTGAGCGTCATACGCTTTGTTATGTTCGCGGTCGCTGATGTTGCGTTTCGCATCGGCTGGGTTGGAAGTAGTCCCGTTCGCCGCTGCACCGGCGAACGGGCTTTTCTTTGTTCGCCGTCGGGTTGCCAGTCGCGGAAAAACCCCAGTGAAATCAATGGGGACCCTCTGCGGGGGTTGCGCCGTCATCTGCTTGTTGTTATTGGCTTTCGGGGCCTCGCCCCGGACCTCCACCCCAACCGATCACGAGCGATAAGCACCTCGGTCCCCGCCTCATCGCCCCGGCAACGACGGTGGCCACGATCGGCCCGGTTGCACCAGCTGCGCCTGCGCCAACGCGCGGTGTTCCTGCTAGGAGGTGGCGCGATCGGGCTCGCCGGCGTCGTAATGGCGATCGGCGCGAACGCCGCCCAGGATCTGTTCACCCGGCTGCGCGAGGCAGTCCCGCTCGCGCCGTTGCTGGTGACCCCGCTCGGCTTTGCCCTGTTGTCCTGGGTCACTCGGCGCTTCGTGCCGAATTCCGAGGGCAGCGGGATCCCGCAAGCGATCGCGGCGCGCAAGCTGTGGAGCCAGGCGGAGCGGGCAAAGCTGGTTTCGCTCTGGATCGGGATCAACAAGATACTGCTGACCTTGGCTGGCCTCGCCATCGGCGCCTCGATCGGACGCGAGGGACCGACGGTGCAGGTCGGCGCGGCCATCATGTTCGCCATCGGGCGGCTGTCGCCGGCACGCCAACCGGGGTTGATCCTCGCCGGCGCCTCGGCCGGCATCGCGGCCGCATTCAACACGCCGCTCGCCGGTGTGATCTTCGGCATCGAGGAGATGAGCCGCTCGTTCAGCGAGCGGGCCAATTTGCTCATCATTGGGGCGGTGATCGCCGCCGGGATCGTCTCGGTGGGCGCCCTCGGCAATTACACCTATTTCGGCGTGACGAGCGCGACTCTGGGCAGCGCGACGGGCTGGGTGATGGTGCCATTGTGCGGCGCCGCGGGCGGCTTCGCCGGGGGCGTATTCAGCCGCATCCTGGTCACGTTTGGGCAGGGGCTGCCGGGCGCGCTGGGCCGAGCGATTCGCGCCCATCGCACGTTGTTCGCGCTTGCCTGCGGGCTGGCCGTGGCGCTGTGCGCGATGGGGGCGGACGGCACCGTCTTCGGCACCGGCTACGGCTACGTGAAGTCGCTGATCGACGATGGCACGCCGTTGCCGCTCTCATTCGGGCTGATGAAGCTATTGGCCACCGCGGCATCGTCGATCGCCGGGATCCCGGGCGGCCTGTTCTCCCCCTCGATGGCGGTCGGCGCGGGCATTGGCTACGATCTCTGGTCGTTGCTTCCGGTGGCTCCGGTCGGCGCGGTGGTGATGCTTGGGATGGTCGGCTACTTCGCGGGCGTGGTCCAAGCGCCGATCACCGCCTTCGTCATCGTCGCGGAGATGACGGCTGACCACAACATGGTCGTGCCGCTGATGGCCAGCGCGCTGATCGGCAGCACGGTATCGAAGTTGATCTGCCCGGAGGGGGTGTACCATATTCTCGCAAGGAACTACGTACACCTGTTCGTTCCAGAACCGGCGGCGCCCGAACGAGGCGGGGCTCGGGCGGTCGTCCCGTTGATCGAAACTGAAGACTGAGGTTTATCCGATGGCTCCCTTGCCGCCCGCCGCCCGCCTCGCCGTGGATATCGGCGGTACGTTCACCGACCTCGCGCTCGAATATGCCGGCCAACGACACACCGCCAAGGTTCTGACGACGTCCGCCGCGCCCGAGCAGGGCGTGATGGAAGGGGTTCGAGTAGTGCTGCACGCCGCCGGCATCGGCGCGCGCGACCTTGGCATGGTCATTCACGGCACGACGCTCGCCACCAACGCGATCATCGAACGCAAGGGTGCCCGCACCGCACTGCTGACGACCGAGGGGTTCCGTGATGTGCTGGCGATGAGCAACGAGAGCCGCTACGACCAGTACGACCTCAACATCGTCCTGCCGGAACCGCTGGTCCCACGCCATTTGCGCCTGACGGTGCCCGAGCGGCTGGACAACACGGGCAAGGTGCTGCGGGCGTTGGACGAGCGCGCGGTGCGCGACGCGGCATCGGTGTTGCGCGTCGCGCGGGTCGAAAGCGTGGCGATCGGATTCCTCCATGCCTTCGTCAACCCCGACCACGAGCGGCGCGCGCGCGACATCCTGGCCGGGGAGCTTCCGGGGATTCCCGTCTCGCTCTCATCGGAGGTTTCACCGGAGATGCGGGAGTGGGAACGCTTCTCCACCACCGCCGCCAACGCCTACGTGCAACCCTTGGTGGAGCGCTATCTACGCCGGATGCAGGAGGGATTGCGCGGGCTCGGTGCCTCGGCGCCCATCTTCCTCATGCTGTCGGGCGGCGGGTTGACCACGATCGAGACGGCGTGCCGCTTTCCCATCCGCCTCGTGGAGAGCGGGCCGGCGGGCGGAGCACTGTTTTCGGCCGACATCGCGCGTCGCTGCGGGTTGGACGCCGTGCTGTCATTCGACATGGGCGGCACAACGGCGAAGATCTGCTTGATCGACGACGCCCGTCCGCAATCGGCGCGAAGCTTCGAGGTCGCCCGCGTCGGGCGCTTCAAGAAAGGCTCGGGGTTGCCGCTGCGAATCCCGGTGATCGAGATGGTGGAGATCGGGGCGGGCGGCGGCAGCCTCGCGCATGTCGATGCGCTGGGACGGATCGGCGTCGGTCCGGAAAGCGCGGGCGCCGACCCGGGGCCCGCCTGCTATGGGCGCGGCGGGGCGTCGCCGGCGGTGACGGACGCCAACCTCGCGCTCGGCCGCTATGACCCCAACCGCTTCGCCGGCGGGACCATGCGGCTCGACCCGGCGGCGGCGCGCGCGGCGCTGGCGACGCATATCGGCCGGCCGCTCGCGCTATCGCCCGAGATGGCGGCTGTCGGCGTGGTCGAGATGGTGGACGAAACGATGGCCAACGCCGCCCGTGTCCACGCGATCGAATCGGGCAAGACCTACGAGGGGCGCACGCTGATCGCCTTCGGCGGCGGCGGCCCGGTCCATGCGTGCAGGGTCGCCGAGAAGGTGGGAATCACCCGTATCCTCGTTCCGTCGGGAGCCGGTGTCGGCAGCGCCATCGGCTTCCTGCGTGCACCCGTGGCCTACGAAGTCGTACGAAGTCTGTACCAACGATTCTCCGCCTTCGATGTCGGACGGGTCAACATGGTTCTGGCGGAGATGGAGGAGGAGGCGCGGGCCGTTGTCGAACAAGGCAGCATTGGCGCGGCGCTGGCGCGGACTCGAAGCGCCTTCATGCGCTATGTCGGTCAAGGCCACGAGATTCCAGTGCCCCTGCCCGCGCATGTACTGCGGCCCGGTGACGTGCCCGCCGTGCGGGCCGCGTTCGACGCGGCCTATACGCGGTTCTACGATCGCCCGGTCCCGGGATCGGATGTCGAGGTGATGAGCTTCGCGGTGCACGTCGCCACCGCGGTTCCGGACGAAATCGCGGACGCGATATGGAACTCGCAGGAGGCGAAACCCTCCCGCATGCAGGTGGTACGCGACACGGTGACGGCGGAGACGGAAGATTGGACCGTCCACGACCGCGCGGGCCTGGCGGCGGGCACCAGCATCGTCGGACCAGCCATCATCGCCGAGGACGAGACCTCGACCCTGATCGCCAGTGGTTGGACGGCGCGGCTGAACGAGTTCGGCTACATCGAGATGACGCGAAGGGGCTAAGCATGTCGAAGGAAACTGGCGCGCTGGCCCGCATTCAGCGCCAGATCATGTGGAACCGCCTGATCGCCGTCGTCGAGGAGCAGGCGCAGATCATGATCCGCACCGCATTCTCGACCACGGTGCGCGAGGCGGGCGATCTGTCGGCCGGCGTCTTCGACCTGCACGGGCGCATGATGGCGCAGGCCGTGACCGGCACGCCCGGCCACGTCAACTCGATGGCCGAGAGCGTCGGGCATTTCCTGGCGAAGTTTCCCGCCGAGACGATGCGCGAGGGCGATCACTATATCACCAACGACCCGTGGCTCGGCACCGGGCATCTGCACGACTTGACCGTCGTAACGCCGGCCTTCCTGCGCGGCGAGGTCGTCGGGTTATTCGCCAACACCGCGCACGTCATCGACATCGGCGGCCTCGGCATGGGACCGGAGGGGCGATCCGTGTTCGAGGAGGGGCTGTACATCCCCATCATCAAGTGTTTCGACCAGGGGCATCCGAACGAGACGTTCTTCGACTTCATCCGCGCGGGATCCCGACTGCCGGTGGAGCTGGAGGGCGACATTTACTCGCTCTGCGCCTGCAACGACGCCGGCGCCCGCCGTCTCGCCGAGATGATGGACGAGTTCGCGATGGACAGTCTCGACGCACTCGCGGCGTTTATCTTCGACAGTTCGCTGGCGGCGACGCTCGCCGAGATCGGGCGGTTGCCGAAAGGCTGTTTCAGCGCGGAGATATTCTCGGATGGCTACGAGGAGCCGGTGCGCCTCGCCGCCGCCATGACGATCCGCGACGATGCGATCGAGGTGGACTTCGCCGGCACGTCCGGACTGTCGAACCGGGGCATCAACGTGCCGCCCGCGTATTGCCGGGCTTACTCCTGCTTCGGCATCAAGTGCGTGGTGGCGCCCGACGTACCGAACAACTGGGCGAGCCTGTCGCCGTTCCACATGACGATTCCGGACGGCTGCATCCTCAATGCACCGCGCCCGTATGCCGTGTCGGTCCGGCATGTCGTCGGGCATCTATTGCCTGATTTGATGATGGGGTGCCTGCACCAAGCGGTGCCGGCGCGGGTCACGGCCGAGGGCGCCTCGGCGCTGTGGAACCCACCGCTGCGCGGGGGCGGGGCAGTGTCGGGTCAATCGCGGAGCAATCGCCCGGTGGTGGACGATTTCGAGATCATCACCTTCAACTCCGGCGGCACCGGCGCGCGCCCGCATTCGGATGGACTGGACGCGACCGCGTTCCCGTCGGGCGTGCGGACGATGCCGGTCGAGGCGACCGAGAACGTCGCCCCGGTGGTGTTCTGGCGCAAGGAGCTGCGGCCAGATTCGGGCGGCGCCGGACGCACGCGCGGCGGGATTGGCCAAGTGATGGAGATCGCGACGAAGGGCGACCTGGAATTCGCGGTGAACGCGATCTTCGACCGCATCGCCCACCCCCCCAAGGGTCGCGAGGGCGGCGGCGACGGCGCGCCGGGCGCGGTGCATCTGAAATCGGGCGCTCGCTTGCGGACCAAGGGATTCCAGATCATTCCCGACGGAGAGCGACTTATCCTCGAGCTTCCGGGCGGCGGCGGCATGGGTGATCCGGCGGCACGCGAGCCGGACGCTGTCGCGCGGGACGTGCGCGACGGCCTGGTGTCGGCGACGGCCGCACGTGCGCTCTACAAGGTAGAATGCGGCGAGGATGGAACGCTCGACCCGGCCGCGACTGTGCAACTCAGAGGGATACCATGACTCTCCGCTGCGACCTCATCATCCGCGACGTGACGGTGTTCGACGGCACCGGCGGAACGCGCTTCACCGCCGATGTCGGCGTGACCGGCGATCGCATCGCCGCGGTCGGCGATCTCGGCGCCGCGAGCGCCGATCGGGAACTGCCCGGCACGGGCAAGGCGCTCGCCCCCGGCTTCATCGACGCGCACACGCACGACGATCGCGCGGTGCTGTGCGGGCCCGCCTGCATGTTGTGCAAGATGTCGCAAGGCGTGACGACGGTCATTGTCGGCAATTGCGGCATCAGCCTCTCGCCGGTCCGCATGACGCGCCGACCGCCACCACCGCTCGACCTGATCGGCGATGAAAGCGAGTGGGTGTTCGGCAGCTTCGCCGAATATGCCGACCGGCTTGCCTGCGACCCGTCCCCGGTGAATACCGTTGCGCTGATCGGCCACATGTCGTTGCGGGTTGAGGCAATGGACGGCGACACGCAGCGCGCCGCGACGGACAAGGAGGCGGAGCACATGCGCCGCCGGCTTGCCGAGTGTCTGGCGGAGGGCGCCTCGGGGTTTTCCACCGGGCTCTACTACCCGCCCAACATGATGGCGCCGACCGACGAGGTGATCGCGGTCGCGGAGGCGCTGCGTGGCGCGGGCGGTGTTTATGTCACGCATATGCGCGACGAGGCGAACGACGTGCTAATCTCGATCGAGGAGACGCTGCGGGTCGGCACCGATGCCGGCGTGCCGGTCGTCATCAGCCACCACAAATGCTCGATGCCGGAGAATTTCGGCCGCTCGGTGGAGACACTTCCGCGCATCGAGGCGGCCGCGCGGCGCCAGGACGTCGCCTTCGACATCTACCCGTACGCCGCCGGCTCCACAGTCCTGATCCCCGACCGCCTGCGCCCCGACGTGCCGGTGCAGGTCACCTGGTCGGTGCCGCATCCGGAGGTCGCCGGACGAATGCTGGACGCGATCGCGAAGGACTGGGGGGTGAGCGCGCACGAAGCGGCGACGCGCCTGCTGCCGGCGGGGGCGATCTTCTTCCAGATGCACGAGGACGACGTGCGCCGCATCCTGGCGCATAAGCTGGCGATGATCGGCAGCGACGGGCTGCCGCACGACGCTTATCCACATCCTCGCCTGTGGGGCACCTTCCCCCGTGTGCTCGGCCATTACGCGCGCGAGCTTGGCTTGTTCAGCATGGAAGCGGCGGTCCACAAGATGACCGGACGCACCGCCGAGGTCTTCGGGCTGGAGGGACGCGGGGTGATCCGCGCCGGCGCCTATGCCGATCTCGTGCTGTTCGATCCGGCGACGGTGCGCGACGCGGCGACCTTCGATGCCCCGACGCAACCCGCAGAAGGCATCCTCGAGACCTGGGTGAACGGTCAGTCCGCGTTCGTGCGCGGCGACGGCGCGACCCCGGCCCACGCCGGCCGGTTGGTGACGCGCGGGAAGGCCTGAGGCCGTGCGGATCGCGCGGATCGAGGCCTTCCAGGTCCGCTGGTCCCCGACCGACAAGGCGGGTCAGCACAGCGCCTTCGTGCGTGTCAGTACCGACGAGGGACTGGTCGGAATCGGCGAGGCCTCGCCGATGCAAGGCGGGCGCGCTTCGCTCGGCATCATCGCCCATGACCTGGCACCAAGGCTGGTCGGGCGCGATCCGCTGGATCATGCCGTCCTGCTCGACACGGCGATGCACGAACTGGTCAAGCTCGGCCCCGAGGGCGCGCTGAGCGGGGCGCTCGCCGCACTCGACATTGCGCTGTGGGACCTCAAGGGCAAGCATCTCGGCCTGCCGATCTATAAGCTGCTGGGCGGCGCGTGGCGGACGGCGCTGCCGTTCTATGCCTCGATCGGCGGCAACGCCGCGCGGCCGTTGGACGACGTCCTGCGCGTGGTCGCGGCGCGGATGGCGGACCATCCGGCCGCGATCAAGATCCGTTTCGACAACAACCGCACGGCGCTGGACGCCGACATTCCCGGCGACATCGCCAAGGCGCGCGCCGTCCGCCGGCTGGTCGGCGACCTCCCGCTCGCCTTCGATGCGAACAATTGCTACTCGACGGGCGGCGCGATCCGGGTGGGACGCGCGTTGGAAGACCTCGGCTACTGGTGGTTCGAGGAGCCAGTGCAGCACTATCACCCGCGCGCGACGGGCGAAGTGGCGCGCCGGCTCGATATCACCGTCTCCGCCGGGGAGCAGACCTATACGCTCGCCGGCCTCAATGATCTGATCGAGGCCGGCGTGCGGATGGTGCAGCCCGACATCGTCAAGATGGGGGGCATCACCGGAATGCTGCGGTGCGCCGCGCTGGCACACGCCCACGGCGTCGAACTGGTGCCCCATCAGACGCAGCCGACGATCGGCCACATGGCCAACCTGCATCTTTGCGCGACCCAGCTTCACGCGACAAAACCGTGCGAATGGAACGATCCATCCGACCGCACGCACCCCGTGTTCGAGAACCCGCCGCGCCCGGTGGAAGGGCTATTCCGTTTGCCGGAGGAATCCGGGCTTGGCCTTCGCATCAACGAGGCGGAGTTGGCGAAGCGACGGATCGACCTCTGAAACCTAGTTCGGAGCGAAACCCAGCGCACGCTCGAAGCTCTTGGTCTGCGGCGATGCGGCGCGTTGGGCCGGCTGGTTCGACCGGCTCAGCTGATCGCCCCCTCGTCTCGACTGCCCATGCCAACCGCTCTGCTGCTGCCCATGCCGATTGCTCTGCTGCTGCTGGCCGTGCCAACCACCCTGCGGCTGGCCATGCCAGTTTCCGCCGTAGTTCCGATCCCCGCCGCCCCAACCGCCGCCGTAAACGTAAGGCTGGGCGTATCCGGGCGAATACCCATAGGCCTGGGCATAGGTCGGCGCCCCATAGCCATAGCCGCCGCCGTACCCATAGCCGTACCCCGGCGCGCCGCCATACGGATACGCGCAACCCGCGAGTGCCAAGCCTCCGACGAGAGTTGCCATCAATCCTATCCGCATCTCACGCTCTCCACGATCGGACTCATAGAAGGCTCGGCTCGCCGCTTTGGTGTGACCGAAAGAGGGCGGCCACGTGGCATCCATTCACGAAAAGGCGAGCCGGCCGATCCTATGGCTGATGGCGGATGTTCGCGCTCTGCGCCGGGATGCCGGTCTGCTCCCAGCACACCCGGGCGAAAGCGGCGACGCCCTCGCGGATTTGCTCCTTGCTGGGAAGCGCGAAGCACAGCCGCAAATGGGATTTCGCTCGTGCGCCGTCGCACGCCCATTCGGGGCCCGGGTTGAACACGATGCCCGCCTCGGCGGCCGGCTGGACCAGCGCGCGGACATCGACCGTGTCGGGGAGTTTCATCCAGAGAAAGATGCCACCGCGCGGCCGCCACGTCTCGATCGCCGAGCCGAACTCGCGCTCCAGCGCGTCCTGCATCGTTTGCAGCTTCTCGTTCAACCCGATGCTGAGCGCCGTCACATGCGCCTCGAATTGATGTGCGAAATATTCGGCGACGATCATCTGATCGAGCGCGCCGGTGCCGCTGTCGGTCTTGCAGGCGATCATTTGCGACAGCACCGGCCACTGCGCCACCGCGTAGCCGACGCGCAGCGCCGGGGCGAGCGACTTCGAGAAAGAGCCGATGTGAATCACCTGCGACGGCGCCAGCGAATAGATCGCCGGCGGCGCTTCGACCCCCGCCCACAGCAGGTCGGTGTAGCACTCGTCCTCGAAGATCGGCACGCCGTATTCGGCCGACAGCTTCACCAGCGCCTGGCGGCGGTCGAGCGGCAGGATGCTGCCGGTCGGGTTCTGGATGCTCGGGATGGTGTAGATGTATTTCGGCGTCACGCCTTTCGCCTTGAGGTCGGCGAGGATCGCCCCCAGTGCGTCGATCCGGATGCCGTCCTCGTCGAGCGGCATTCCGACGATCTTCACGCCGAGCTTCTTGAGCTTGCTGATGGCGCCGCCATAGGAGAATTCCTCCAACAGCACCGTATCCCCGCTGGAGAGGAGCAGGCGGTTGACGATATCGATGCCCTGCCCGGACCCGGTGGTGATCAGAATATCGTCGGCCGTGCAGGCGATGCCGCGCCGATCGCTCGCCTTGCGGGCGACGAACTCCCGCAGGCCTATGAAGCCTTGTGGGCCTTGTCCGAGGCTGTACATCGCGAGCTTCGGGCCTTCACGACGGAGCACCGCAGCGGTCGCCTCGATCAGTCCCTCGATCGGGATCAGCGCCGGGTCGTTGTGCCCGCCGATGAAATTGTGCTTGGGAAACCCCGCCCAGCGCGCCGCCGGATCGGGGAGTCCCTTGGTGAAATGCCGCTCCATCGCGAAGCCGGTCATGGCGTGCCCTCCGTGTTGATCTTCCAGGCGCCGCGCGTGGGCTTCGGAAGCCCAAGGTTCTCGCGCAAGGTCGTCCCGGTATAGTCGTCGTGAAACAGTTTGCGACGTTGTAGCTCCGGTACCACGAAGCGGACGAAATCCTCGTAGGTGCCCGGAATGTGCGTGCCGCCGAGGACGAAGCCGTCGCAGGCGCGTTCGACGAACCATTGCTCCAGCCGATCCGCGATCTCCTTCGCGCCGCCCACGATCGCGGCGCCCGGGCGACCGCGACGGGTGATGTTGAGGAAGTCGCGCACCGTCGGCGTCGATGTGCCGGACGCGCGGATCACATGATCGCGCATCGCCTGCATCCCCGACATGCCGGCCAATTCGTCCTCGGTGAACGCCTCATCGAGACTTTTGCGGGCGAAGTCGAAGTTCAGCGCCTCCGATAGCAGCGACAGCCCGTCCACCTCCCGGTATTGCGTGTCGATCAGTGCCATCTTGTCTTCCGCCTCGGCGCGGGTCGCGGCGACCACCGGGTAGGCGATGGTGTTGAGCGTTACTAGATCGGGATCACGGCCGTGTTCGGCGATTGCTTCCTTGGCCTCGCCGTATTGGCGCTTGGCGTCCGTGAGATTGTTGTAGCTCACGAACACCGTCTCCGCCCAGCGTGCCGAAAACGCCTTGCCGCGCCCGCTGGCGCCGGCCTGGATCACCACCGGATGACCCTGCGGCGAGCGCGGCACGGTGAATGGGCCGCGCGAACGGAAGAAGCGGCCCTGATGGTCGAGGCGATGGACTTTGTCGGGATCGGCGAACAGGCCGCGCGCCTTGTCCACGACCAGCGCGTCATCCTCCCACGAGTCCCAGTGTCCGAGCACCACCTCCATGAACTCATCGGCGCGGTCGTAGCGCAGATCGTGTTCGAGGTGCTGGGCAACGCCCATGTTCATTGCCTCGCCGTCGTTGACCGAGGTGACGACGTTCCAGGCGGCGCGCCCGTTGGTCATCAGATCGACGGTCTGAAACATCCGTGCGACGTGAAACGGTTCGTAGTACGTCGTCGAGCAAGTGGCGCCGAGGCCAAGCCGCTCGGTCTTCGCGGCCATCGCCATCAACACGACGATCGGGTCCATCTTTACGCAGCGGATGCCGTTCTCGACGGTGTGGCGGTGATCGCCGCCGAGCATATCGGGCATCGCCAAGCGGTCGTCGAAGAAGGCCAGATGGAACTTCCCTGCTTCCATTACTTGGCCGATCCGCTGGAAATAGGCGGCGGTGGTGAAGTCGGTGCGGCTTTCCGGGTGGCGCCAGGAGCTGGCGAGCGTGGTGCAGTTCTGCGCCTGGAGGAAGCCCACGAGGGTCATCTGGCGGGCCATGTCGTCCCCTTCAAAACTGGTATCGTCGCAGGCCGCCGTCGACCGGGATCACCGCTCCCGTGACATAGCGCGCCAAGGGCGAGGCGAGGAACACGGCAACCACGGCGAGGTCTTCCGGCTCGCCCCAGTGGCGCATCGGAATCTCGGTCTCCGCGAAGTGCTTGCGGTAGTCCTCGGGATAGTTGCGCCTGATCTGCTCGCTCATGATCCGCCCGGGCGGGATGGAATTCACGGTGATGCCGTGCTTGCCCACCTCCCGCGACAGGCCCTTCGCCCAGGCGTGCATCGCCGCCTTGGCGGCGAAAGCGGCGTTGAGGCCCTCCGGCTCACTCTTGCCGGTGATGTTGATGATGCGGCCCCACCGCCGTTCGACCATGCCGGGGAGCAGCGCGTGGGTGAGCTGGCGCTGGCGGGTGAAGTTCAGCGTGATCGCTTCTTCCCAGCGCGAGTCGGCTGCGTCGACCGGCAGCGGACGGCTGCCGCCGGCGCAGTTGATCAGGATATCGACGGCCCCCAGCACGGTCACCGCCGCGTCGCGCAAGCGGGATGGGGCGTCATTTTCCATGATGTCCTGGATGATCAGCGCCGGGCGCGGATTTCCCGCCGCCGCGACCTCCGTGGCCAGCGTGTCGAGCAGTTCGGCGCGCCGCGCCACGGCGGCGACGCGCACCCCCTCCGCCGCTAGCGCTTTCGCGATGGCGCGGCCGATGCCGGTGGAGGCACCGGTGACCAACGCCGCTCTGTCGCGGAGCCGCAAATCCACTATTCGAGTTCCTGGCCCAGCGCCATCTCGTAAATGCGCAGCACCGAACCTGAATCGTCGGTCCCGAATCCCTTGGCGCGGGCCATGCGATACAGGTTCATCACCTGCGGCGCGATCATTCCCGGCAACCCGACCTCGTCGGCCATCTCCAGTGCCAGGCGCAGATCCTTATGCGCGAGGTCGAGCGCGAAGCCCGGCTTGAAATCGCGCGCGAACGCCTTCTTGACCAGCCCGCGGAACGCATCGGAATTGCCCGAGGCATTGGAGATCACATCGGCCAGCTTATGGACGTCGATGCCGGCGAGCTTGCCCAGCATCATCGCCTCGGCCGCCGCCGAGGCGTTGCAGAAGGCGAGCATGTTGTTGCAGAGCTTGGCGACCGATCCCATGCCGACCTCGCCGACATGGATGACCTCCTTACTGAAGGATTTCAACAGCGGAAGCTGCGCCTCGAAGACCGCCGGATCGCCGCCGACCATGATGACGATGGTGCCGTCGGTCGCGCGCGGCACGCCGCCCGATACCGGCGCCTCCAGCATCGCGATGCCCTTCGCCGCCATCGAGGCGTGCACGCGTCGCGCGACGGTCGGGGAGTTGGTGGAGAGGTCGATGAGCACGGCGCCGGGCCGGGCGTTCGCCGCGATGGCGACCGCCACCTCCTCCACGTGGCGCGGCATCGGCAACGAGGTGAACATGACGTCCGATCCGGCGGCGACATCGGCGAGCGAGGCGCCGGCCGCGGCGCCAAGCGCGGTACAGACGGCGACGGCGTCCGGGTTCAGGTCGAAGACGCTGACCTGATGGTTGGTGTTGCGTATGATGTTGCGGCACATTGGGCCGCCCATGTTGCCGACGCCGACGAAACCGACCTGCATGTGCTGTTTCCCCTTAGAATGGCACGTCGCCGCATACCGTCACCCGGTGCATGATGCGCGTCTCGGCCGGATAGTCGTTGACCG
Organism: Acetobacteraceae bacterium; assembly: GCA_049591635.1. GTDB lineage: Bacteria > Pseudomonadota > Alphaproteobacteria > Acetobacterales > Acetobacteraceae > DATFDN01. The sequence continues at coordinate 9,941 of JBAWFF010000027.1, read as the reverse complement.
CGAAATGCTGCGTGCAGCGATTGTCCCAGAAAGCGAGCGAGCCGGTCCTCCAGCGGAAGCGGCAGGTGAACTCCGGCCGGATCGAATGGGCCATCAGGAAGGCGATCAGCGGCGCGCTCTCCTCGTCGGTCATCCCCTCGAAGGCCTGCACGTGCCCGCCGATATACAGCGCCTTGCGACCCGTCTCGGGATGTGTCCGCACCAGCGGATGGATGCTGTCGGTCTGCACGTCGCCCGGGTCCTTCCCCTTCATCGAGGCCATCGTGGTCGGATAAAGGTCCTTGCGCGACGGGCCGCCGCTGCGCTTGGAACGGTCGCCGATGCAGACCGTCCGCAACGGATCCAGCATCGCGCGCATGGCGGGCGACAGGCTTTCGTACGCGAGATACTGGTTGGTGAACATCGTGTCTCCGCCCGCCGACGGCACCTCCAGCGCGTACAGCATCGTGCCCATCGCGGGGCGCGGGGCAAACATCTGGTCGGTGTGCCATGCCCCGCCGAAGTTCTTCTTGTCGGTTGGACGCTTCACGATCTCCAGGATCTCCGGATGATCGGGCATGCCTTCCATGAACGGATGCAGATGGATCTCGCCCCAGCACTGGGCGAAGGCAAGGAGCTGATCGTCGGTGAGGCGCTGGTCGCGAAAGAAGATGACCTGGTGGCCGAGCAACGCGGCGCGGATCTCGTCGAGGACGTCGCCCGGCAAGTCCCGCGCGAGGTCCACGCCGCCAATCTCGGCGCCGCCCGAGCCCGAAATCGGCGTGACCTCCAGGTGACGATAAACGCTGTTGCGCATCTGATTCATCGACCAACCCTCCCTCGATCGGGTTCGTCAGCATGCCTCCGTGTCCGGTGGCTTGACAATGTGGGCCCGGAGAATACTGACCGGGGTGACTTCGAATGGAGATCAGCATGTACCCCGACGTGACCCTGTTCATCGATGGTGCCTGGACCAAGGCCGCCGGCGGCCGGACGATTCCCGTGGCGAACCCCGCGACCGGAGAAACCATCGGCACCGTCGCGCACGCCGACCGCTCCGATCTCGACCACGCGCTGGAAGCGGCGAAAAAGGGCTTCGCCACCTGGCGCAAGGTTTCTGCGTACGATCGCGCCAAGGTGATGCGCAAGGCCGCCGACCTGCTGCGCGAGCGATCCGACGCCATCGCCCGGTTGATGACGCAGGAGCAGGGCAAGCCACTGCCCGAGGCGAAGGGCGAGACGCTGGCTGGCGCTGACGTGATCGACTGGTTCGCCGAGGAGGCACGCCGCGCCTATGGCCGCGTCATCCCGGCGCGCGCGGAGGGCGTCTATCAACTCGTCATCAAGGAGCCGGTCGGGCCGGTCGCGGCCTTCACGCCGTGGAACTTCCCGATCAACCAGGTGGTGCGGAAACTGTCGGCCGCACTCGCCGCCGGCTGCTCGATCATCGTCAAGCCGCCCGAGGAGACGCCGGCCTCGCCTGCGGAGCTGATCCGCTGCTTCGTCGATGCCGGCGTGCCGGCCGGGGTCATCAATCTCGTCTACGGCGTTCCGTCGGAGATCTCGGAATACCTCATTCCGCATCCGATCATTCGGAAGATGTCGTTCACCGGATCGACCGCCGTGGGCAAGCAACTCGCCGCGCTGGCTGGGCTGCACATGAAGCGCTCGACGATGGAGTTGGGCGGCCACGCCCCGGCGATCGTGTTCGACGACGCCGACATCGAGAAGGCGAGCCGGACGCTTGCCGCCAGCAAGATGCGCAATGCCGGGCAGGTCTGCATCTCCCCCACGCGGTTCCTCATCCAGGAGCCGGTGTACCAGCAGTTCGTCGACAGCTTCGTTGGGCACATGAAGAAGGCGAAGGTGGGCGACGGGATGGAGAGCGCCACCACGATGGGGCCGATGGCGAACCCGCGCCGGACAACCGCGATGGACACTTTCATCGGCGACGCCGTGAAGCACGGGGCGGAGGTGAAGACCGGCGGCAATCGGATCGGCAACAAGGGCAACTTCTTCGAGCCGACCGTGCTGACGGACGTACCGCTCGATGCGCGCATCATGAACGAGGAGCCGTTCGGCCCCGTTGCGGTGATCTCACCGTTCCGCAGCTTCGACGACGTGGTCGCCGAGGCGAACCGCCTGCCGTTCGGTCTCGCCTCCTACGCCTTCACCCGATCGGCGAAGACCGCGAATGCAATTGCCGCCTCGGTGGAGGCGGGGATGATGACGATCAACCATATTGCCCTGGCGCTGCCCGAGGTGCCGTTCGGCGGGGTCAAGGATTCCGGCTACGGCTCCGAGGGCGGATCGGAGGCGATCGAATCGTACCTGAACACCAAATTTGTTACACAGGGCAATGTCTAAGAATGCGCGGGCGGGATTGCCACTCCGCCCGGGTGCGCAACTGTCCCCGTTTCAGTGGATTTTTCTCGCCAGAACCTCAAGAAGCACTGGCGAAAGCTGGGCGCACCCCGTACAACCGTTGCGACGGCGCGGCGACTCGGCAGGCGCCGGGTCATGCCCACCGCTTGTAACGAGTAGTAACGAGGAGACAGCATGTCGAAGGCATTCATCGCTCAGATCATCCAGTCATCGGCTGATCTGACCGGGGCGGCGGCAAATCGCGCGGCCGGGCACCTGATGGACGCGATCGTCAAGGAACTGAAGAAGTCGGGCAAATTCACACTGCCCAGCTTCGGCACCTTCACCGTTCGCAAGACCAAGGCGCGCAAGGGCCTGAACCCGCGTACTGGGGAATCGATCAAGGTTAAGGCGGGCAAGACGGTGCGCTTCAAGGCCTCGCCCACGCTAAAGAAGTCGGTCTGACCCAAGGGGCGCCGGTCTCCCGGGCCGGGCCAATGCCCGGCCCGCGCTCCGCGCCCGACTACTGGAGCCTCATGGCCGTCCTGCTGGGGACGGCGACCGTGCCGCTTGATTCCGCGGTCAACGTCGATTTCCCGCACATCACCGCGCATTTCGGCCTGCCGATCGAGATGATCCAGTGGGTGGTCATCAGCTATACGTTGGCCAGCGCCAGCTTGGTGCTGGTGTTTGGGCGCGTCGGTGATATCGCGGGACATCGGCGGATCTTCCTGATCGGCACGGCGTGGAGCGCCATCGCGTTCGTCCTGGAGACGGCGGCGCCGAGCTTCGGTTGGCTGCTGGGCGGCCGCGTACTGCAAGGCATTGGCGCCGGGCTGGTCATGAGTTGCGGTCCGGCGCTGGTCATGGGCCTCTATCCGGAGGGACTGCGCTCGCGCGCGGTAGCCCTCTACACCATCGCGTTCGGCGTCGGCGGTGCGCTCGGTCCGGTAGCGGCGGGATTGCTTCTGGCCCGCTTCGATTGGTCATGTGTGTTCTGGGCACGCGCGCCGCTGGCGTTGCTTGGACTGCTCCTCGGTCTGCGTCTGCCGCGAGACCACCTTGCGGGCACCGGCACGGAATCGCGCTTCGATTGGGCGGGCGCGGTCCTGTTGGTGCTGGCATTGTGCGGACTCCTTCTCGCGCTCGGCAACGTACGTCGGCCGATCTGGGCGGGCAGCGGAGCGGCGTTCGCGGTGCTCACCGGCGCCTTGTTCGTGCGGCGCGAGGAGCGGACGCCGTCGCCGATCGTCAAGCTCGCGCTGTTTCGCGAACCCGACTTCGCGCTGCTGAACGCCGGCAGCGTGTTGGTCAATCTCGCCGGTTTCGCGGTGCTGCTCCTGGTGCCGTTCGCCTTGGCATCGCTCGCCCACCTGACGGAGATCGAGCGCGGCCTGGTGCTGGCCGCCTCGCCCGCCGCGATCGCGCTCGCCGCGCCCGTGGCCGGGCGAGTGTTGGGCCGCGGCGCGGCGTGGCCACTCGCCGGCGGGGCATTGCTGGCGGGGATCGGCTTACTAGCGATCGGGCTGCGCGGCGCATCGGTTCCGCTGCTGGTGGCGGCGATGTTCGTCCAAGGTCTTGGCGTCGGATTGTTTCAGGTAGCCTATTTGGATCGCGTGACGGCGGCCGTGCCGCGCGGGGATCGTGGGGTCGCGGGAAGCCTCGCCATGCTAACCCGCACCTTGGGGATCGTCTTCGGTGCCGCTGCCCTGATGCTGATCTTCCAGAGCGTGGGCTTTACGACCACCTTCCTTATCGCGAGCAGTCTCCCGCTCGCGCTGGCCGCGATCTGGCTGTTACGGCCTCAACCAAGATAATCGGGCATTCACAGATCAATCGCCGCCAGCACCGCTTCCGGCGTGATCCGCGCCATCCCGCCAGCCTTCGCGGGTGGTCCTCCATCCGGTAACACCGCGACGATTCGGCTGGCGTGCGCGAATGACGGGACGGCGCCAAACAGGCCATAGCTTCGCGTACCGACGGCGGCGGCGAGGTTCATCACGCCGGTGTCGTTGCCGACGTAGAACGCCGCCTCGGCGCATAGCGCGGCAATCTCCCCCAGCTTCCAGCCGATCGCGGGTATCATGTCGGCTCCCTCGGCGGCGGCGCGAGCGACGATCTCCATCGCCAGGGCCTGCTCGGCGGGCCCTCCCGCGAGCACCAGACGCGCCCAGCCGGCACGGGCAAGACCGCTGGCCAATGCCGCGAACCGCGCCGCGCCCCACTGCTTGTACGGCTCCGAACTGCCGATCCCGAGCACCGCGAACCGCCGATCGCCGAGACGGGCGCGAATCGTTCGGCGTGCCGCCTCGGCGACCGGCAAACGGGGCTCGGCGTCGTGCATCGGGATGGCGGCCGCCGCGAGCCAAGCGCTGGCCTGCTCGAACGGATGCAGCCGGATGGCGGAGTCCGGCAGGCTGGGCGGCCGGTTGAGGAACCGGCGCTGGCCCTTGAAACCATAACCGTGCCGGGCGGGAATGCCGGCCAACATGGCTGCCATCGCCAACGTGCGGCTATGGTGCAGAATGACCACACGGCCAAATCGCCGCTCCCGCAGCGCCGCGACCAGCCGGCCGAACCCGATCACCCCGTCATGCGCGCCGCTCCCGCGCCCCGGGTTGCGCTCCAGCGAAAGCACGTCGGCGACGGTTTCCTCGGCCACGAAAATCTCGGCGGCGGCGGAGCGCGGCTTGGCGATCAACGTCACGGGCTGGCCGAAATGTGTCGCCAGGGCGCGGATGTGCGGGACATGCCAGATCATATCGCCGATGCCGGGCAGCGGCTGGATGACGGCCAAACCGCGAGTCAGCTTCGCCCTCCCGATGCCGGCCTTGGCGCCTCCGCCAGTCCCCATCCGAGCAGCAGGAACATCCAGCCGCCCATCGGCATGGAGATGAAAGCGCTGGTGGAGGCGAGCGGCCACACCTGGATGAACAGCGAGGCAAACAATCCGACGCGCAACGGATCCGGGTGACGAACCAGGCCCCGCCCCACCGCCGCGAGCCAGCCGAGGGCGGCAGCCGAGAACAACACCAAGCCGGGGAAGCCGCCAGCATCGAGCGCCTCGGCGTAGAAATTATGCGGATGGGTGGTGCAAATCGCGGCCCCGCCATCGTCGGGGATGCGACCGTCGAAATTCGGCGCGAAATAGCGCGGCAACTCGCAACCGGTGCGGAACCCATCTACTCCCCGGCCGGTGAGGGGGTGCTGGAGTCCGATCCGCCACGCGCGGGCATACAGCTCCCCGTACTGGGTACTTGGGAAATGATCCATCTGCGTGGTGAACTTCAGCACCAGCCGATGATATGTGGGCGGCGAGACGACCACGGTCGCGCCGACCAGCACGAGGCCGGCGATCCCCGCCGCCAGCACGGCGGGGCGCAGGCGGCGCAGCAACAGCCCGCAGACCACCAGACCCAGGCCGGTCAGCATCAGCGGCATCCGCTGGCCGATCAGCACCATCACCACGATGGTGCCGAGCAATAGCAGGAACCCACCCGCCTTGGCGGCAATCCCACGCCGGGCGAGCAGGGCGGCGACGGGCGGGATCACCACCGGAAACAGGATGCGCGACAGCGGCGGCCCAGCGCGCGGCTTGCGGAACGGCCCTGTCAGCTCTCCGTCGCCGCCGCGCGGGTTGCCAAAAAGGTTGTGGCCGGTGGCGTATTGCAGCAGCGACTGCGCGGCGATCCAGGCCGCCGAGACGGTGATCACCCAACCTAGCCATCGGCGGGCCGCGGGATCGCGGAGAACCATGTGCCGCATCGCCGCGAGCAGAACCACGAAGCGCAAGATTGCCAGGGCCTGCACCAACCCGCCCCAGCCGGCTTCGCCCAACGACAGCGCCGGGATCGGAATCGAGCACAGCACCAGCCAGGCCCACCAGAGGAGCGACAGCCGCATCCAGGTGGGCCGTAGCCACGACCAGTCGCGCGTGCGGCCGCTGTGCGCCAGGAAGCAGAGATCGGTGATCCCGATCGTGACCTCGGCGATGGCATGGGCATGCAGCAGCATGAGCGGCGTCAGCAGCACGCACACCAACGCGGTCCGGTCGAGCAGGCGCGACATCGGCGGGTTCCTGCCAGCCGCTGCCGGCGAGGTCAAAGTGCGGCGCGGATCAAGGCAAGGGCATGAACCACGCTTGCCTGCCTCACCGCGGCGCGGTCGCCTGGGAAAATCCGCCGATCCGCACGCGTGGACGCCCCGCTTCGGGCGAGGCCGAACCACACCAGCCCGACCGGCTTTTCCGCGCTGCCGCCCACAGGCCCGGCGACTCCGGTCGCCGAGACGGCGATCGCGGCTCGGGAGCGGGCCAGGGCGCCCTCGGCCATCGCCCCGGCCACCTCGGCGCTGACCGCCCCATGCGCTTCGATCAAGCCGGGCGCCACGCCCACCAACTCGGTCTTCGCCTCGTTGGAATAGATGACGAACCCCCGATCCACCACGTCCGACGACCCTGCGATGGCGGTGAGTGCCGCGGCAATCAGTCCGCCGGTGCAGCTTTCCGCGGTGGCGAGCAGGACACCGCGGGCGCGGCAGGCATCGAGCAGGGCGGCGGCTTCATCAAGGATCGTTGGCGTGAACATCCTGGGAGTATGGCGCCCGCCCGGAATGCGGGGAAAGCCCCCGGGTCATGATGAGCCGGCCGGATTCGCCACCGGACGAGCAATTCCCTCGCCTCGGGCCGCCGCGCTCGATACATTACGCCCCATGAGCGAGGCTCTCGAACGCCGCATCGACCAGGCGCTCGGCCGGATGCCGGCCGATCTCGTCGTCCGGAACGCGCGCCTCCTCGATCTTGTCACTGGCGCGCTGCACGCCGGAGATATCGCTATCTGCGGCGAGATGATCGTCGGCACTCGAGACAGCTATAGCGGGAGACGGGAGATCGATGCGGGCGGGCGCATCGCCGTGCCGGGTTTCATTGACAGTCATGTCCATTGTGAGAGCACGCTCGTGGTTCCGGGCGAGTTCGACCGCTGTGTCCTGCCGCTCGGCACCACCACGGCAATTTGCGATCCCCACGAAATCTGCAATGTGCTCGGGCCGACCGGGCTGGAGTATTTCCTGGATAGCGCGCTCGGCACCGTGATGGATCTGCGCGTCCAGCTCTCCTCCTGCGTGCCGGCGACACAACTCGAAACCTCCGGTGCCTGCCTCACGGCGGCCGATCTGGTCGCGCACCGCTCGCATCCGAAGGTAATCGGGCTCGCGGAGTTCATGAACGTCCCCGGCGTCCTGAACAAGGATCCGGAGTGCCTCGCTAAGCTGGCGGCGTTCCAGGGCCAGCATATCGATGGCCATGCGCCCCTGGTGTCCGGCCGGGCACTGAATGCGTATCGCGCCTGCGGCGTCCTGAATTGTCACGAGACCACCGGCCTCGCCGAGGGAAGAGAAAAACTCTCGAAGGGCATGCAGGTGCTGATCCGCGAGGGCACGGTCTCCAAGGACCTGGCGGCGCTGGTGCCGCTCATCGACGATTTCACCTCGCCGTTTCTTGGCTTCTGCACCGACGATCGCAATCCCTTGGATATTCACGAGGAAGGTCATCTGGACCATCTGGTGCGCCGCGCGATCGCGCTTGGTGCGCCGCCGGCCGCGGTCTATAGGGCGGCAAGCTGGTCGGCGGCCCGCGGCTTCGGCCTGACCGATCGCGGCCTGGTGGCGCCCGGCTTTCTCGCCGATATCCTGCTCCTCGACGACCTGGAGTCTTGCGCGATCAGCCTGGTGCTGCGCCGCGGCCAACCGGTCACGGAGGAATCGTTCGCCGGCCGCGTCCAGCCGGAACCTCCGACCGGCAACTCGGTGCGGCTCCGCCCGGTGACCTCGCGAACCTTCGCGACACCGGGGGCAGGTCCTTCGACGCCGGTGATCGGCATCATCGCAGGCAAAATCCACACCGAACGCCTTCAGGAAGATCTGTTATTTCGCGGTGGTGAGCGCCACGCCGATGTGACGCGGGACCTGTTGAAAGTGTGCGTGCTTGAGCGGCACGGACGGAACGGCAATATCGGCCGCGGCTTCGTCAAGGGGTTCGGCCTACGCGGCGGCGCGCTTGCTTCGTCGGTCGGCCACGACAGCCACAACGTCTGCGTCGTCGGTACGCAAGACGAGGACATGGCGTTCGCGGTCAATCGCCTGATCGAACTCGGCGGCGGCTTCGTCGCCGCGCGGGACGGGCGGGTCCTGGCGGAACTCGCCCTGCCATTCGCGGGCCTGATGAGTCTGGAATCGTTCGAGACCGTGCGCCGCCGGCTGGAGGCGCTGCGCGACGCGACACGAGCGATGGGCTGCCCCCTGCCCGAACCGTTCCTGCAACTCGCCTTCTTGCCGCTCCCGGTCATCCCGCATTTGAAGATCACCGACCGCGGTCTGGTCGATGTCGACCGCTTCGAACTGATCGCCCCATAGGAGCCGTGTACAATCCGCTCGCGGCGATCAGGGCGGCTTTCCGCGCTTGGACGCCACTTTCCTCGCCGCGTCGTGGCGAGCCTTCGGGCGGTGGCGCGCGGCCGGCGTCTCCTTGCGATCGCCCTCGTCGGTCAATCGGTCAGGAAACTCTCCGTAGTTTTCCTGAATTTCGGCCTCCTCCACGCCGGCGGGAAAGCCGGTCAGCGTGTTCGGATGGCCTATCGGGTTATCCAACAGGGCCGCCCCGGCACTATCTTCCATGCCGATCAATTCCCGCGCCCGCTCCCAGAACTCGGTCTCGCGGCCCTCCGGGCGGCCGTCCGCCTCCCACAAATGGTAGGCGCGCTCGCGGATACGGTTCTCTCGCGCGGGATCGCCGTCCAATGGGTTGGACTCCATGCTCGAGGCACTCCTGTCAATCAGTGCTAGGCCGAAAGCGCGATGAAGCGGATGCGGTTCCGCGTCAACCCGGCCTGATCGCGCCTTGCCCTGTCCGCCCCCCTCCGCTACATCCCCGGCCTTCGCCGGCACCCCTGGAGGCCGGCCTTCGGCGTTTCCTAGGAGCGGATCATGGCCAATTTCGTGGAGATCGCCGCCGAGGTGCGCGCGCGAGCCGGTAAGGGGGCGGCGCGGGCGACACGGCGGGAGGGCAAGGTGCCCGGCGTCATCTACGGCGCCCACCAGGCGCCGTCGCTCATCGCACTGGAACCGCGTGCGGTGCTGCGCGAACTGCACAGACCCGGCTGGCAGTCGCGTGTGTATGACATCAAGGCCGACGGGGCGAGTACGCGGGCGCTGATCCGGGACGTGCAGTACCATCCCGTCACCGATCAGCCCGAACACGTCGACTTCCAGCGCCTTGCCCCCGGCGAGCGCATCCGCGTCTCGGTGCCGGTCCATTTCGAGAACGAGGGCCTGTCGAGCGGCATCAAGCGTGGCGGCGTGCTGAACGTGGTGCGCCACGCGGTCGAGGTGCTTGTCGAGCCCGAGCAGATCCCCGAGCGCTTCGTGGCCGACCTCACCGGGCTCGACTTCAACGACAATGTCCGTTGGCACGACCTGAAGGGCGCCGAGGGCATCCGCGCGGTCATCGCCAGTCGTGATTTCGTCATCGCCACGGTGGCCCCGCCGGCGAAGGCGGCCGAGGTCGCGGCCGAGCCGGGCGCCGCACCGGTGGGGGCTCCAAC
>JBAWFF010000026.1:0-12308 GCA_049591635.1 Acetobacteraceae bacterium | reverse complement strand
GCGTCTGCTCGACGAGCAGTTCCTGGAGACGCCGTGGTATGGCTCGCGGCAGATGGTTCGGCATCTGCGCCGGCTCGGTCATGCGATTGGCCGCAAGCGCGTGCGGCGGCTGATGGCGACGATCGGGCTGGCAACCACCTCTCCGCCGAGTGGACCCTGACCGCACTCGCCTACAACTGTCGGCGGGATCGCCCTCAGCCCTGCCGAGAAGGGTTCTGTCATCAGAGCGATTTTCCACGAGGCAGCCAACATCCCCGGCCGATTTTAGGGTATCGCTTGGCGATGGTGCGGATTTTCGACGGACACAACGACACTGTGCACCGCCTGATGGAGTACCGGCCGGATGGAATTGACTTCCTGGCCCGCTCCGCAACCGGACACCTGGATTTGCCGCGTGCAGTCGAAGGTGGCCTGGTGGGCGGATTGTTCGCGATGTTCGTCCGGCCCGAGCACGCGCCGAAAGATGATCTGACCGTCACGGGGACAAGCTACGAGGTGCGCCTGGCCGATCCGCTCGATCCGGCCTACGCGCGGCGCAAGACGGCCGAGCAGCTTGCCGCCTTGCGGGCGTTGGAGACCCGGGCGGCGGGAACGGTACGGATAGTCACGTCGGCAAGCGAAATCGAGGACACCACGCGCGAGGGGACATTCGCGGTCGTGCTGCACATGGAGGGCACCGAGGCGATCGACGCGGAATTGCACCAGCTCGAAGTGCTATATGAGGCCGGCTTGCGGTCGCTGGGATTGGTCTGGAGCCGTCCGAACGCCTTCGGGCATGGAGTGCCGTTTGCGTGGCCGCGATCGCCGGACACCGGGCCGGGGCTAACCTCGTCCGGGAAGGCGCTCGTCGCGGCGTGCAACCGGCTCGGCATTATGATCGACGTGTCGCATCTCAATGAGCGGGGATTCTGGGATGTCGCATCGCTGAGCAAGGCGCCTCTCGTGGCGACGCATTCCGGCGCCCACGCGATCTGCGCCTCGACGCGGAACCTGACCGATCGACAGCTCGACGCCATCCGCGACTCCGATGGCATCGTTGGAGTCAACTTCTCGGTGTGCGACGTGCGCCCTGATGCGCGCCTCGATGCGGATACGCCGCTCGATCTGCTGGTTCGTCATTTCGAGTACCTGGTCGATCGCCTGGGTATAGGCCGGGTGGCGATCGGTTCGGATTTCGACGGCACCGTGATTCCCCAGGCGATCCGGGATGCCAGCGGGTTGCCGCGCCTTGCCACGGCGCTGCGCTCGCGCGGGTTCGACGACGCGGCGATACGGATGATAGGATCTGAAAATTGGATGCGGGTATTTCGGCTGTCCTGGCAGGGATGATCCATCGCACCTCCCTCAGGCCGGCGAGGTCACACCGACTTCACCTCGCCGCCGTCCATCCGCAGCATCGTCCCCGTCATCCAGCGGGCACCCGGCGACACCAGGAACGCCATCAACTCGGCGATCTCCTCCGGCTCTCCGTAGCGCGCGATGCCGGCGTCCTTCGGGAACTTCGCGGTCGCCTCTTCGACGGACATGCCGTGGATCTCCGCCCAGTGAACGAGATAGGACCGCCGCCGCCCGGTCATGACGGGGCCGGGCAGGACGCTGTTGACCTGCACGTCGTCGCTGATGCCGCGATCGGAGAACGCCTTGGCGAGCGCCGCGATCGCGGCATTGATCGTACCGACGGCCGCGTAAGCGGCCTTCGGGAAAAGCGCCGAGTTGCCCGACATGAAGACCACGGCGCCTTTCGCTTCCTTGAGTGCCGGCCACGCCGCGATCGCCAGACGGCGCGCGCCGTGCAGCTTGAGGTTCATCCCGGCGTCCCACTGCTCGTCGGTCATCTCGAAGACATCGACTTGCGGCACCGCGCCGGCGATGTTCAGCAGCGCGTCGATCCGACCGAATTCGGCGAGCGTCGCATCGACGACCTTCCTGGCCGCGCCGGCCTCGGAGAGATCGAGGTCGATGACGAGCGGCGCGGCGCCCGCGGCCTTCACGGCCTTGGCCGTTTCATCCAGATTCTCCTGCCCCCGCGCGGCGAGCGTGATGGAGGAAAAGTCCCTGGCGAGACGGATCGCGGTCGCCCGGCCGATACCCTGGCTGGCACCGGTAACGATCGCGACGGAACTTGACGGATGCATGGCGGGTCCTCCGGATCGCACGTCAGCCGAGGAATTCGCGGATCGCCGCCGCGATCTCGACGGCATGGGTTTCCAGCGCGAAGTGTCCGGTGTCGAGGAAGCGGACGACCGCTTGCGGAATGTCGCGTTTGAACGCCTCGGCGCCCGGCGGCAGGAAGAACGGGTCGTTCTTGCCCCACACCGCCAGGAGCGGCGGCTTGTGGGCGCGGAAATAGCCCTGAAAGGTCGGGTAGAGCGCGACATTGCTCTTGTAGTCGCCGAACAGGTCGAGTTGGACGTCGTCGGCGCCGGGCCGCGCCAGGTAGAAATTGTCGAGGGAATACCCGTCCGGGGACACGATTGCCTCGTCGGTCACGCCGTGCGTGTACTGCCAGCGCGTGGTCTCGGGCTTGAGGAAGGCCCGAAGCGCCTCGCGATTGGCCGGCGACGGGTCCTGCCAATAGGCGCGGATGGGAGTCCAACCGTCGCTCAGGCCTTCCTCGTAGGCATTGCCGTTCTGCGAGATGATCGCGGTGATGCGATCCGGATGGCGGACGGCGATCCGAAAGCCTGTCGGCGCGCCGTAATCGAACACGTAGACCGCGAACCGCTTGAGGCCGACCACCTCCGTGAAGCGGTCGATGACCTCCGCGATGTGCTCGAACGTATAGGCGAAGGCGCCACGTGGCGGCATCTCCGACTGGCCGAACCCCGGCAGGTCGGGTGCGAGGATGTGGAAGCGATCGGCCAGGAGCGGGATGAGATCGCGAAACATATGGCCGGCGCTGGGAAAGCCGTGCAGCAACAGCAGCGCGGGCGCGTCGGCCGCTCCGGCCTCACGGTAGAACACCTTCAGCCCGTCGACGTCGGCGGCACGGTATCTGGTAGTGGTCACGGCATCTTTCTCCTATTGATAACTGTGTTGATGGTGATTCGAAGGTTATCGTCCGGCGCTCTCGCGCACGGCATCGAGGATGATGTCCGTGACCAAGCCGGGCGCGGTGACCATCGGCGCGTGATCGACCGGATGCGTTCGCGCCCGCGCCGTCATCCTCGCCGCCATGAAGCGCTGCGTGTCGGGGACGATCATGCGATCCTCGTCGGCCACCAGAAACCAGCTTGGCCGATCTTTCCAAAGCGGCCGGCCGACCTTGACGCCGATGCAGGACACCGCGATCGGCCGCTGAACGGCGGCGAGCAACGCTTGCTCCTCGGCGGAGGCATGTTGCGCGAAGGCCGCTGGAAAAGCGTCGGCGGGAAGCCAGATCAGGCCATGCCCGTCCGGAGCCAGTTTCGGCGCCTTCGGATGCGGTTCGGCGCGATAGAACACACCGGCGACCGTCTCTCCCTCCTCGGGGGCCAACGCGGCGATATAGACGAGGGCGCTGACCATGTCGCCGCGTGTGGCGCCAATGACGGCACCGGCATAAGCGTGCCCCGCCAGCACGATCGGACCGTCGAGGCGCTCCAGCGTACGATCGACCGCCGCCACGTCATCGGCCAAAGAGGTGAGCGGCAGGGGCGCCGCGACCGCGCCGATGCCCGCGAGCCGCAGCGAGGCGATCACCTTGCTCCAACTCGACCCATCCGCCCATGCGCCATGAGCGAGCACCACGCTTGCGCTTTTGCCTCGCATTGATCCCTCTAGGTCCGGTCGTAGTAACCTGACAACGACGCCGAAGTAGGTTTGCTAGGATAGATCTCCCTAACGTGTCAAATTGAGTTGGAGGGGTTACGAATAGTTGACTAGGAACACGGGCTCGAGAAGTACCGACAGCCGACCGCGCGCCATGTTCATTGCCGATGCGCTTGCCTTGGACTTCCTGAACTCCGTGGCGACGCCGGTCGACGAGCTGGTCGACTGGATCGATGACGGCGACGGGCTCTTGGAGTGGCTGGAGCAGGCGCGTCTTGTGCCGCTCGCCGCCCTCGAACGGCTTCGGGCGCGAGCGATGCCGGGGGAACTCGACAGCGTCGCCACGCAGGCGCGATCGCTGCGCGAGTGGTTCAGGTCATTCGTGGATGCGCGCAAGGGGCGACCGCTTACGGCTGGCGACCTCGGCGAACTCGCGCCGCTAAACCGGCTGCTCGAACGCGACGAGGGATTTTGCCAGATCGCAGCGCGGGAACCCGACGGTCATGGCGTTATCGAGGTGCGCGCGATGCGCCGCTGGCGCTCCCCGGAATCCCTGCTCCTGCCGATCGGCGAGGCGCTGGCGAAGTTCGTTTGCGAGGAGGACTTCTCCAACGTGAAGGAATGCGAAGGCCCGACCTGCACGCTGCTGTTCGCCGACCACACGCGCGGGCGCGCCCGCCGGTGGTGCAGCATGAGCGTCTGCGGCAATCGGGCCAAGCAGGCCGCGCACCGACAGCGGCGAAGGATGCGGTCCTGAATTCCCGCGTTTCGGCATGTTGATCAGGAGCGAATGGAGGATTCCGCACCGCCTCGACGCGAACCGCTTGATCCTCGCACCCCAGCGCCGATCCGTGTATCTCGGCGTCCCATGCACCGGCGACTCGGATGATACGCGGCGGCCTGTTCACCCGCTATTTCCTCGATGACGGCATCCGCGAGACCGACGCCTACAGGGCGATCGACCCGACGCGCCTCACCGCCTTCGCCGCCGAGGCGCGCGCGCTATGGGGTCATCTGGAGCAAATGCGCCGCCCGAGCGAGGCCGAGACGGAATCGGTGTTCATCTTCCCCGTACTCGACCTGCTGGGCTGGCGGCATCTGCCGCAGCAGGAGCCGGGGCGCGGCCGCAGAGATATCGCCGACGCGCTGTTGTTCCTCGACGACGCGGCGCTGGCGAAGGCGCGGGCGACGCATCAGACCGCCGACCGCTTCCGCCTCGGCGCCGTTGTCGTCGAGAACGAGGCGCGCGGCACGCTGCTCGATCGCGCGAGCGGCAAGAACGAGACACCCTCGACGCAGATCATCCGCTATCTCGGCCGCGCCGAGAGCCAGTCGGGCGGCGTGCTCCGGTGGGGGCTGCTGAGCAACGGGCGGTTCTGGCGGCTCTATTGGGCCAACGCGCGCGCCCGCGCCGAGGGGTTCCTCGAACTCGATCTGCCGGGACTGCTCGACACACCGCCGCCGGTGCCGGCGGGCGCGCCGGACGATCACTGGCTGCGCGTGTTCCTGCTCCTGTTCGGCCGCGACGCGCTGGTGGCGCGTGGGACGGCGAACAAGACGTATCTCGACGAGGCGCTCGAACAGGGGCGGCGCTACGAGCAGCGCATCACCGCCGCGTTGTCGCGCGTGGTGTTCGATCAGGTGTTTCCCGCGCTGGTCGCCGCCGTGGTGCACGAGGCACCGGAGGCGCGCACCGCTGATGCCGCCTGGATGGCGGAAGCGCGCGATGCCTCGCTGCGGCTGCTGTACCGGCTGTTGTTCCTGCTGTATGCGGAGGACCGCGACCTGCTGCCGGTTCGCGACGACGGGTACGCCGCCTACAGCTTGCGCGGGTTGCGCGAGGACGCGGCGCGGATCGCCGACGAGAACCACGCCTTGTCGCCCCGCGCGCGGACCTGGTGGCCGCGCCTCGCCGCGCTGTTCAACGCGGTGGCGCAGGGCGATCCGAGCATGGGGTTGCCGCCGTACAATGGCGGGCTGTTCGACGACACGCACGCCGATCTGCTGTCTCGCCTGACCCTGCCCGATGCGGTGCTGGCGCCGCTACTCGATGCGATGTCGCGCGAGCAGGAAGCGCCACGGCGGTGGATCAACTACCGCGATCTGTCGGTGCAGCACCTCGGCGGCATCTATGAGCGGTTGCTGGAGCGCGATCCGGCGATGGAGGGCGGGCGGGCCGTGCTGCGACCGAACCCGTACGCCCGCAAGACCTCGGGTTCGTACTACACGCCGGACGATCTGGTGCAGCTCATCCTGCGTCGCGCGATCGGACCGTTGCTGGAGGAACGACGCGCCGCGTTCGCGGAACGCGCGACGGCGCTCGCCGCCAATCGGCGGCCGAACCCCAAGCGCATACCGACGCTGGAGGCGCTCGACCCGGCGGAGGCGTTCCTGAGCCTGCGGGTCTGCGATCCAGCGATGGGGTCGGGTCACTTCCTGGTTTCGCTCGTTGATTATCTCGCCGCCGAGGTGTTGCGCGCGGTGGCCGAGGCGGCCGAGGCGGACACCTATCCCGATCCGCCGTACCGCTCGCCGCTGGTCGCGCGGATGGAGGCGTTGCGCGAGCGCATCCGCGTCGAAGCGACGGCACGGGGCTGGCCGGTGCGGGAGGACCAGTTGGACGACCGCCATCTCGTTCGCCGCATCATCCTCAAGCGGGTGATCTACGGCGTCGATCTCAACCCGATGGCGGTGGAACTCGCCAAGCTGTCGCTGTGGCTGCACTCGTTCACCGTCGGCGCGCCGCTGTCGTTCCTCGATCACCATTTGCGGGTCGGCGATTCGTTGTTCGGGGAGTTCGTGTATCCGGTCGAGGACGATCTGCGGAGGCGGTTCGGGCTGGTGATGAGCCAGGCGGTGGTACGGGCGCGCAAGTCGGCGGCTGGCATGGCGCTGGTGGAGGGATCGACCGACGCCGATCTGTCGGAGGTGCATACGAGCGCCGAGGCGTTCCGGGATGTCGAGGAGGGAACGGCGGAGTTGCGCGGGTTCCTCGATCTCTATCACGCGGCGCGCTGGCTGCCGGCGGAGGATTTCGTTGAAGAGGCGGGGCGCGGCGCGTTGTTCGGGGGCGCCTATGGCGACCCGGCGGTGATCGCGGCCGGTGGGGCTTTGACGCCAACGCGCATCGACCCCGATCCGCCGTCGGAGAAGCAGCCCAGGCGGAAAGTCGATCCGGTCGAAGCCCGTGCACGCGCCGTAACCTTCGTCGAACAGGCGCGTGAACTGGCAGCGCGGCGGCGGTTCCTGCATTGGGAGGCGGCGTTTCCCGGCGTCTGGGACGAATGGGAACGGGCGGAACCAACCGGCGGCTTTGACGCGGTGATCGGCAATCCGCCGTGGGACCGCATCAAGATGCAGGAGGTGGAGTGGTTCGCCGCCCGCGTGCCCGAAATCGCGCTGGCGCAGCGGGCGAGCGATCGGACCCGCATGATTGGCGCGCTGCGCCGCGCCGGCGATCCGGTCGCCGCCGAATATGACGCCGCTTCGGGGATCGCGGGCACGGCGGCGTCGGTCGCTGCCGGGGTTTCACCATTCGCCGATGCGAAGGAGCGGCGCGGGGCGTCGCGCGATTATCCGCTGCTGTCGGGAGGCGACGCCAATCTGTACGCGCTGTTCGTCGAGCGCGCTTCGCGGCTGGTGCGGTCCGACGGGATCGTGGGCTTGCTGGTGCCGTCGGGCATCGCCGCCGACAAGGGCGCGGCGGCTTTCTTTCGCGGCATCAGCACCACCGGGCGCTTGGGTGCGCTGCTGGATTTCGAGAACCGGCGGACGCGGATGCAGCAAGACCCGTTCTTTCCCGACGTGGATAGCCGGTTCAAGTTCTGCGCCCTGATCTTCGGCAGCAGGCAGCGCGGCTTCGCCGATGCCGCCTGCGCGTTCTTCCAGCAGGACGCCGTTGAGGCCGAGGCGGCTTCGTTCGCGCTGAGCCCGGACGATTTCGCCACCGTCAATCCCAACACCGGCACCGCGCCGGTCTTCCGCACCCCGCGCGACGCCGCGATCACGCGCCGCATCTACCAGCGCCTGCCGGTACTGGTAGATCGGCGCGGCGAGCCGCCGCGCGCCGTCTGGCCGGTGCGCTACGTCCGCATGTTCGACATGACCAACGACTCCGGCAAGTTCCGCACCGAGCAGGAGCTTGTCGCGGCAGGCGCCTACAAGGTCGTGGGACAACGATGGGAGAAGGGCAGCGCGCGGTGGCTGCCGCTCTATGAGGGCAAGATGGTCCAGGCGTTCGACCACCGCGCCGCCTCGATCGTGGTGAACGCCCAGAACGTCAATCGACCGGCGCAGCCGACGCCGGCGACCGACCGCCAAAGTGGCGATCCGAGCTGGACGCCAACTCCGCAATTCTGGATCAGCACCGCCGATCTGCCCGCGTCAAACGGCCCCGTCATCGGCTTCAAGGACGTCACATCGCCGACAAATCATCGCACCATGATCGCGGCGCTCGTCCCTTCCGTCGCGTGCGGCAACACGCTTCCCCTTTTGCTTTCGGACGATAGCGGACTCGCGCCATTGCTGCTGGCGAACCTGAACGCGCTCGTGCTGGATTTCGTGGCGCGTCAGAAGGTGCAAGGTCAGCACCTCAACCACTACATCGTCGAACAACTCCCCGTCGTCCCGCCCGACGCCTACACCCGCCGCTTCGGGGCGAAGACCGCCGAGGCGATCGTCCGCGACGACGTGCTCCACCTCACCTACGTCGCCGACGACATGGCGGGGTTCGCACGCGACCAGGGCCATGCCGGGCCGCCGTTCGCGTGGGAAGAGGAGGACCGGCTGTGCCGGCGGGCGCGGCTCGACGCGGTGTTCTTTCATCTGTACGGACTTGATCGCGACGACGCCGACTACGTGCTCGGCAGCTTCCCGATCGTGCGCCGCGAGGAGGAGCAGCGTTGGGGCCGCTACCGCTCGCGCGACCTCACGCTCGGCTTCATGGCCGCCCTCGCCGCCGGGGAGCCGGACGCGGCGGTGGCGGGGTGAGACCGTCGGCCTGCCGTGGCTCGTCATTGCGAGCGCAGCGAAGCAATCCATGAAGCAACCCGCCGTTTGCATCATGGCCAACAGACGTCACGGGACGCTCTACAGGGGCGTGACATCCAGCCTGGTGCGGCGCGTCTGGCAACATCGGGAATCGGGCACGCCAGGGTTCACGTCTCGTTACGGTTGCAAGCTCCTGGTCTGGTATGAGCGGCACGAGGACATGCCCGGCGCGATCACTCGCGAAAAGCAGATCAAGGGCGGCTCACGCGGAAGAAAGCTGGCGCTGATCGAGGCGATGAACCCGGGCTGGCGAGACCTGTACGAGGACCTGTTGTAACCTCCCGGAGGCGTGTGGATTGCTTCGCTGCGCTCGCAATGACGGAGAAGCAGGCGGCTTCGTGTACCCGCCCCGAAGCCGGTCAGGCCCGCGATGTACGCGCCAGCCGCGCTCCGTGGGCTCGGATATACACGCCCGAAGGCGCGCCGAGGGCGCGATGTACGCGCCGGGAGGCCCGGGTGTACGCGGAATCCCCGCTCAGAACACCGGCCGCGCCTCGCCCTTGATCTGGGTCCGGTGCATCACCCGCCGCGCGGCGGCATCGAACGGGTCGCGGCGGTGCATGGTGCAGCGGTTGTCCCACAGCACGAGGTCGCCGACCCGCCACTGATTGTACCAGGTCGCTTGATCGCGCGTCGCGTGCTCCCACAGCGCATCCAGCAGCGCCTCGGACTCCGCGAGCGCCATCCCCCCGATATAGGCGTTGCGGCGCCGGCCGAGATACAGCGTCCTCCGCCCGGTCTCCGGATGGGTGCAGACGATCGGGTGGAAGGTGCCGGGCGAAGCGATCGGATCGTCGGTCGGAGTGACGCCCTCGCGCGCATAGCCGCCGCTGTTGAAGGTGCCGTCATGCTTCAGACGGCGACCCTCGATGGCCCGTTTCAGGTCCGCCGGCAATTCGGCATAGGCGCGGTACATGTCGCAAAACCCGGTGGCCCCGCCCGATGGCGGCACCTCCAGCGCATAGAGAATGCTCGCCTTCGGCGGGTCGGGCAGGTAGGACATGTCGGTGTGCCACACCGCCTCCCCCGCCCCCAGGCTGCCGATCGCGACGCCGTTCTCGACCACGTTGGAGACCACATACAATTCGGGCTTGCCGTCCACGAAGCGCCGCCCGTTCTCCTGCACGGGCGCCCAGTCGAGCGCGCCGAACCGGCGGCTGAACGCGATCAGGTCGTCGTCGGACAGGCGTTGGCCGCGTACCAGCAGCACGAGATGATCGTTCCAGGCACGGTGGATCGCGGCGAACGCCGCGTCATCGACGCCGCGCAAGTCGATGCCGCGCACCTCGGCGCCAAGGGCGGCCCCGGTGGGCGCGATCTCGATGCGTCCGGCGACGGCATTGTCCATCACTGGCTCCTGTGGACCAAAGGCGTTGTGGCCACCAGGATGCGGCCATCCCGCATCCGGGGCAACATCGCCGCGTTGCTCGCCGTCTGCCTCGTGGCACTCGCCGGATGCGCCGGGCCCGCCGGTTCCGGCCTGTTGGGCGGAGGATCCTGCCCGCTGCGGCAGGTGGCCCGCGTGCCCGTGCGACTCTACTCGGGGCTGCCACTGGTCGATGCGACCATCGCTGGGGCCCCCGTACGCCTCGTGCTGGACACCGGTGCGGACCGGAGCCTGCTGTCGGAGGCGGCGGTGCGCCGCCTCGGGCTTCCGCGCGACCCGAACCGAACGTCGCGCAGCGCCGGCGTGGGTGGCTTTTTCGGTGGGTACGACGCCGTCACCAACACCATTACGCTGGATGGCACGACGTTGCCGCTGCCCCGCGTCGTCGTCGGCGACTTCAGCCTCGGCTTCTCCGACACCCAGGTGGACGGCTTGCTCGGCGCCGATTTGTGGCGCCATTTCGACGTCGATCTCAACCTGCCGGAGCGCACGGCGACACTCTATCGTGCCCAGTTTTGCCACCGCCCCGCCCCGCCCTGGCCCGGCCCGGCGATCACCATCGAGGGATTGGCCGGACCACCCACGCGGCTGCTCCTGCCGGTCGCGCTCGACGGCAAGGGGGCGGCGGCGATCTTCGACACCGGCGCGCAGGTCACCGCCGTGAGCACGCAACTGGCGGCGCGCGCGCCCGAACCCACCGATCCCGGCCGCGAGGTACGACTGCGGGGCGCCGGGGCGGCGATCGCACACCTGCGGGCGCGCCGCTTCGCCAGTCTGCAAATCGGTCCCCTGCTGTTCGCCAATCCGGTCCTTCCCGTCATGCCGCTGCCCGGGATCGTCGGTGCGGTGGTCGGCGAGGACCTGCTGCGCGGCTGCCGCGCCTGGTTTTCGTTCGCGGCGCGCCAGTTGTTCCTGGCCGCGGCGGACGTTCCCCACAACGCCGGCGGGCAGATCACGCTTGCCTGCCCGCCAACCAGCCCATAAGACCCTAACCCACGGTTGGAAGAAGACCATGTGCGGCCTGGCCGGAATCTTCACGCTTGACGCCACGCGGGACGTCGATGAAGGGCTGCTGCGCCGGATGACCACGGCGCTCGCCCATCGCGGCCCGGATGGTGACGGCTTCCTGATCGAACCCGGAATCGGCCTCGGCAACCGCCGCCTCGCGATCATCGATCCACATGCCGGCCAGCAGCCGATGTTCAACGAGGACGGCTCGGTCGCCATCACCTTCAACGGCCTGATCTACAATTTCCGGGACCTCCAACCCCAGCTGCAGGCGCTCGGCCACGTCTTCCGCACGCGATGCGACACCGAGACGGTCATCCATGCCTGGGAGGAATGGGGGCCGGATTGCCTCGACCGGCTCGAGGGAATGTTCGCCTTCGCCTTGTGGGACCGCAACCGCCAGACCCTGTTCCTGGCGCGTGACCGCCTGGGCGAGAAGCCGCTGTACTACGCGACGCTGCCGGATCAGCGATTCGTGTTCGCCTCCGAGATGGCGGGGCTGCGCGAAGTAACGGAGCGTTCACGCGCGCTTCGGGCAAGCGCCGTCGAGGACTTCCTCGCCTATGGATACGTGCCGGATCCGGACACGATCTACGAAAGCGTGAAGCGCCTGCCCGCGGCGCATTGCCTGCTTCTGCGCCGGGGCGAGCCGGTCGCGCCACGCCGCTACTGGCGCCCCTTCCCCGCTCCGCGCGCCCTCGCGGAAGCCGACGCGATCGCCGAGCTGACGACCCGGCTGCGTGCCGCTACATTATCGCGCCTGGTCGCCGACGTTCCGTTGGGCGCCTTTCTGTCCGGCGGTGTCGATTCGAGCGGCGTGGTGGCGCTGGCCGCCACGCTGCGCGAGGACCCGCTCGATACGTTCACGATCGGCTTCGACGGCGCCGACGACGAAACCCCCTACGCCGAGAGGGTGGCGAGCCGCTACGGCACGCGCCAGCACAACGAGCGCGCCGCCGCCGTCGACATGATCGAGGCCGCGCGCGCGCAGGGCCGCATCTTCGGCGAACCGTTCGGCGATCAGTCGGCGGTGCCCACGCACACGGTGTGCGCGCTCGCCCGACGCCACGCCACGGTGGCGGTCTCGGGCGACGGCGGCGACGAGGTGTTCGCC
>JBAWFF010000025.1:0-4701 GCA_049591635.1 Acetobacteraceae bacterium | reverse complement strand
CGCCGACGCCGCGCGTGTGCTCGCCCTGGTGGGCGCCGAGGCGCTGGCGGCGCGGCCCGTGTCGGATTTGTCGGGCGGTGAGCGTCAGCGGCTTCTGCTCGCCCAGGCGCTGCTGGGATCGCCGCGCCTGCTGCTGCTCGACGAGCCGCTCATCAGCCTCGACCCGCGCCATCAACAGGAGGTCGTCGCCCTGGTCCGGCGCGTGCAGCGTCATCTTGGTATCGCCGTGCTGTTCAGCGCCCACGAGCTGAACCCGTTGCTCGGAGCGCTTGATCGCGTGCTCTACCTCGGCGGCGGCCACGCCGCGCTCGGCGCCGTCGAGGAGGTCATTACCGGTCCCGTCCTGTCGCGGCTCTACGGCGCCGAGATCGAGGTGGTGCGCGCGGCGGGCCGGGTCTTCGTCATGGCGGGCGGCCACGACGTCGAGCACGATGCGCATCGGCACTCCCACTGATGCTCGCCTACGGCTTCATGCAGAACGCCTTCGCCGCCGCCGGCATCGTCGCGGTGGTGGCGGGCGCGGTCGGCTATTTCCTGGTGCTGCGCGAGCAGACCTTCGCCGGCCACGCGCTCGGCCATATCGGCTTCACCGGCGCCACCGGCGCGCTGTTGATCGGCGTGTCCCCGTTATGGGGCCTGCTCGTGGTGACCCTGGCGGGCGGGGTCGGCATGGGGATGATCGGCGAGCGCCTGGCCGGGCGCGATGTCGCGATCGGTGTCGTGCTCGCTTTGGCGCTCGGCGTCGGGCTGCTGTTCCTGCATTTCTTCACTTCCGGCGCCCAGCAGGCGACCGCGCTGCTGTTCGGCAACGTGCTCGGCGTCGATCGGGCGACGGTATGGGCGCTGCTCGGCCTCGGGATCGCGTGTCTCGCCGGCCTCGCCGTGATCGCCCGCCCGCTGCTGTTCGCGAGCCTCCAACCCGACCTCGCCGAAGCCCGCGGCGTCCGCCTGCGGCTGATGTCGATACTGTTCCTCGCTCTCGTCGCGCTCGCCACCGCCGAGAGCGTGCAGATCGTCGGTGTGCTGCTGGTCTTCGCCCTCATGGTCGGTCCGGCGGCGGCGGCACAGCGTCTGACCATCCGCCTGGGGCGGGGGATCGCGCTCGCCGTGGCGCTGGCGCTGGCCGAGGCCTGGCTGGGCCTGGTCGCCGCGTTCTACACCGACTGGCCCACCAGCTTCTGGATCACCGCGCTGAGCGGCGGGGCGTATCTGCTCTCGGGATCGCGCCGGCGGCGCTGAAAAGCGCCCGGTAGGTTTATCCCACAACCGCCGCGAGAATGGCTCGAAGATGCCGCGTGACGATCGGTCGATCCGGCGCGGGTAGCTTGCCGATACGCTCCGCGTCGGAGGCTTCGATCGTTGCCACCTTCGCGGTCCTCACGATGGACGAGGCAGGCAATCCCGCGACCGCCAGGTCGGAGATCGCCACGTCGCTGGGCCAGCCCCGATTGGCCGCGCTCGTGATCATCAGAACCCAGAGCAGGTGAGGAATGTCCTCGGTGGGGCTCGAGTGGATCACGAGTGCTGGACGACGCTGGCGAAGAGGGTGATTGGTGTATGGGAACGGGACTTTCACCACGTCCCACGCATCAAAGAGCGGCATAGGCCTTCCGGTCGGCCTCGCTCTCCCACTCGGAGAATGTCTTGAACGGATCGTCCACGGGTTCGGGTGGTCGACGCGTCAGAACAACCCGGTCGGCCTCGATGACGTAGGCGAGTTGGTCTCCGGCCCGCAGGCGCAGGGCCGCGCGCACCGGTTGTGGTATCGTCGTCTGCGCTTTGCTGGTCAGTTTGCTCGTGATCATAGCCTCTCAATGTAAGGAAGTTCCTTCCCTTGCTCAAGGGTCAGCTCGCTGACCCATTAACCTCACGTGCTATCCTCGCCGCCGCTCTTACAGGAAAGCTGATGATGTCCCTCCAGCATTTCACCATCCCCGTTTTCCGCCTCCAGCGCGGCGGCGCGCTGGCGGAGGCGACGATCGCCTATCTGACGCTCGGCCGCCTCGCGCCGGACGGGCGCAACGCCATCCTCATGACGCACGGCTATACCTCTGGCCCTGACTACATACTGGGCGAGGAAGGCGCGTCCGAAGGCTCCTGGGCCGCCCTGGTCGGGCCAGGCGCCCCGATCGACACCGATCGGTGCTTCGTCGTTTCATCCAATATGCTGGGCTCCTCGTTCGGCTCGACGAACGCCGCCAGCACGGACCCGGCGACCGGAAAGCGCTACGGCTCGCGCTTCCCCGAGCTCACCGTGACCGACATCGTGACAGCGCAGCGCCGGCTGCTCGACCATCTCGGCGTGCGCCACCTGCGCGCGGTGATCGGGCCGTCCTATGGCGGGTTTCAGGCGTTCGCCTGGGCCGTGACGTTCCCGGACTTCATGCACGCGATCGTCGCGGCGGTGACCGCGCCCCGTGCCCCGCCCGGCCGGCTGGAGCCCTTGCTGGCCCGGCTCGCGCAAGATCCTAACTGGAACAACGGCGACTACTACGATCGCGGCGGGATGCTCGACACCACCACGCGAATGCGCATCGAGACGCTGCGCGGCTACGGCATCGAAGCCCAACTCGCCGACCGCATCGCCGATCCGGCGGCGCGCGAGGCCGAATTGCACCGCATCGCCCGCGCCTGGGCGGAGCGGTTCGACGCCAATTCGCTGGTCATTCTCCGCAAGGCCCTGCAAGGCTACGATGTCGAGCCCGATTTCGCCCGGGTCCGCGCGCGCGTCCTGTGCGTGCTCTCCACCACCGACACGCTGTTTCCGCCGAGCCTCGCCGAACCTGTCATGCGGAAACTTCGCGACGCCGGCGTGCGGGCCGAGTATGTCGAACTGGACAGCCCATACGGCCATCTCGCCTCGGGCCGTGACGCCGGGAAATGGGCGCCGGCGTTGCGCCGCTTCCTCGATGCGCTGCCGGCGGACGGATGAGCCGGTCGCCCATTCTTGACACTCCCGCAACCCGCTTGTAGCAAGCGCCCGCCTTCCGGCGGGGCGACCTGACTGGAACGGAGATGAACGAGGAACACGGCGGATCGTCCTTCGAGGATCGGCTGCGTTCGGCGCGGGAAAAGCAGGGGCTCGATCCGCTGCCTCCGAAGCCGGGCGCCTCCGGTGACGGCGGCATGAGCCCGATGGGCGTCGGCTTCCGGGTCGCGGTGGAGCTGGTGTCGGCCATGCTGGTGGCCTGCGCCATCGGCTGGGGGATCGACCGGCTGGCGGGGACGCGTCCCTGGTTTCTCATCGCGTTCGTCCCGTTGGGCGGCGCGGCCGGGATCCTGAACGTCTGGCGCAATTTCGCGCCGGGCCGGGGGTCCGACAAGAAACGTGACTGAACCGGGGCCCGCAGGCTGGCGCGGCGCGCCGCGAAACGGGGGTAGGCCTTGGCTACTGGTAGCATCGACGCGCTGAGCCAGTTCGAGTTGCATCCCGCGCTCGGCGAGGCGGGTGCCTCCGTTCATTTCAGCCAGTCCAATCTGATGATGATCGTCGCCGCGGTGCTGACGCTCGCGCTGCTGGTCGTCGGGATGCGCAAGCGGGCGATGGTTCCGGGACGGCTGCAAGCGGCGGCCGAGATGATGTACGAGTTTGTCTACTCGATGTGCGTCGATACGATCGGCCCCGAGGGCAAGCGATTCTTTCCGTTCATCTTCGCCCTGTTCCTGTTCATCCTGTTCGGCAACCTGATCGGCGTCTTCCCCTTCTTCTACACCTTCACCAGTCAGATCGCCGTGACCCTGGCTCTTACTTTGGTCGTGGTGCTGATGGTCACGCTGGTCGGCATCTGGATCCACGGATTCCACTGGCTCGGCTACTTCGTGCCGCAGGGCGTGCCCAAGGCGCTGCTGCCGCTGCTGGTGCCGATCGAGGTGCTCTCCTACCTCTCGCGCATCATCTCGCTGTCGGTCCGGCTATTCGCCAACATGATGGCCGGC
This sequence comes from Acetobacteraceae bacterium, assembly GCA_049591635.1. Classification (GTDB taxonomy): domain Bacteria; phylum Pseudomonadota; class Alphaproteobacteria; order Acetobacterales; family Acetobacteraceae; genus DATFDN01. The sequence continues at coordinate 765 of JBAWFF010000025.1, read as the reverse complement.
CACGTCATGCTGGAGGTGTTCGGCGCCTTCGTCGTGATGCTGGGCGCCGCCGGGCTGCTCGGCATCGTGCCCGCGATCTTCGCGTTCGGCGTGAACGTCATCCTGATCGGCTTCGAGATACTGGTGGCGGTCTTGCAGGCGTACGTCTTCGCCATCCTGAGCTGCATCTACCTGCACGACGCGGTCCATTTGCACTGACCGCCACGAACACCCCGCCACGAACCCCCAAGAAGGAACCCGACTTATGGATCTCGCTTCCGCCAAGAACATCGGCGCCGGCCTCGCTGTCATCGCGCTCGCCGGCGTCGGCGTCGGTATCGGCAACATCTTCGCCGCCCTGGTGAACTCCGTCGCGCGCAATCCCGCCGCGCGTGATCGCGTGTTCGGCCTGGCGATCCTCGGGTTCGCGCTGACCGAGGCGGTGGCGCTCTACGCGCTCGTCATCGCCTTCATCATTCTGTTCGTCTGATGCCGATCCGCCGCGTCGTCCCGCTCGTCACCACCCTGCTGCTGGCGCTGCCGGCGACGGCGACGGCCGAGGGGATGCCGCAGCTCGACTTCAAGAACCCGCTGACGCTTGATCAAGTCGGCTGGGGCGCGGTGATCTTCGTGATCTTCTTCCTGCTCTGCTGGAAGTGGGGATTGCCGCAGGTCGGCCGGGTGCTCGACCAGCGCGCCGCCTCCATCGCCACCGACCTCGACGCCGCCCGGGCCGGCAAGGCGGAAGCCGACGCGGCCGCTTCGCAGATGGCGGCGGCGACAGCG
>JBAWFF010000024.1:0-3960 GCA_049591635.1 Acetobacteraceae bacterium | reverse complement strand
TTCAGCTGCCGCGTCCCGACATTGTACTCGGTCCAACTATCCAGGAAATCCCGCCATCGCCGGTCAGGCTCCTCCTGGATGCCCATCGCGCTCGGCAAGGCGATGAACGGCTGGCGCAACAGCGTGACTTCTGAAAACGCGGGCTCCCTGGCGGTCACGCTAAGCGCCTGGATCAGCGCGTAGAGGATGCAATCGGCCCGCCCGGCTTGCAGCATCAGTATCCCGTCGGCGCCCCCCTTGACCTCGACCCGTTGCGCCTTCGGGGCATAGCGCTCCAGCAAGGTGTCGGTCAGCGAGCCGATCAGGGATACCACCCTGATCTTGGGATCGTTCAGATCCGCCCAGGTCTTCGCGGGAAATCCCGGCCGCGAGACGTAGCCGAACGGATGCTGGAAATACGGCAGGGTGAAACCGATCGCCAGCGCCCGCTGCGGCGTCGGGTTCAGGGCGAACGCCAGATCGGATTTGTTGGTCTCCAGATCGAGCACCGAACTCGCATAGGTCGCCTCCACGAACACCAATTCCGCGTCGATCGCGCTGGCGATGCTGTGCGCCATGTCGATCGCGGCGCCGGACCACGCGCCGCTCAGCGGGTCCTTGATGAAGAACGGCGCCTCGCCGGGAAGCACGGAGATGCGCAATTTACGAGTGCGCCGGACCCGGTCCATCGTCGATTCCCCTTTGGGCGCCGACTGGGCCGCCGCCCGGCGCGGCGCCAGCGCCATCACGCCCATCGCGGCCGCGACCGCGCTCGCCAACCCGCGCCGATCGAACATGCGAGACCCCCTTACCTCAGGACGCCGTATAGCGCCGCGGCCGCAACCCGGCGTGGAACCACTCCACCAGCGTGATGACGTCGTAGACCGGCACGCCGAACGTCGCCTCGATCCGCGCCGAATAGGGCGGCAGGTTGGTGCACTCGCTGACAATGGCGCCGACATCGGGATGCGCGCTCAGCAGCTGCTCCGCCATGCCCAGCACCTCGCGCTCCTGGGCCGCGTACTCCACCACCGGCTGGCCGGTGCGCAGATTGTGGCGGAACACGCCGTCCGGCGGCATTCCGACCACCGGAAGATCGGTCGGGCAGCCGACCGCACGAAAATGCGCCGCGCTGAGCGCCGCCTTGTCCGCCGTCAGCACGCCGACCCGCTTGCCGGCGGGAAGGATGCTTTGCACCAACGGAATCTGCAGCAGGCTCGAGGTCGCGATCGGCACCGGACAATGCGCGACCAGCGCCGGATGCAGGATGGCGAGGAACCCGCAGCTGGTGGCGATCCCTTCGACGCCGAGCGCGACCAGTTCGTCGGCCGCCCGGAGAAATAGATCGAGCATCCCGTCGGCATTCGGCTTGACGATGCGATCCGGCGTCGCCCCCCGCACCACGGCGTATTGCACCGGAAAGCGCCAGGTCGGGGCATAACCGATGACGCCCGGCAGGCGCTGGAACCCGGTATCGAGTACCATGATTCCGATGGTGACGCCATGCACCGCCTGGCGTCGAGGAGCCGCCCTGGTTTCGATCGCATCCATGTCCGTGCGTCCGCTCCCCGTTCGATCGCGAAACGCTGGAACCGCGGGACGATTGAGTCAATCCGGCGGAACGGCGAACCGCTCGGGCGTCAATTCGGCAAGCCCGTCCGCCAACCGCCCAGCCAGGATCGAAGCGGCGAGCGGACCGGCATGCGCCGCCGCCAGCGTCACCCCGGAATGGCACACGGCGGCGAAGGCGCCGGGATAGGCGCTCGATTGCGCGTACACCGGAGAGCCATCCGGCGTCATCGGCCGCAGCCCGGCCCAAGCCCGGATCACGTTCGTGCTTGCCAGCGCCGGCAAAATCCGCACGGCGCGGGCGGCAATCCGCGTCAGGTCTTCAACGCGGGTCGCGGGCTCGGCGACGCCCTCCTCGAATGTCGTGCCGATTTGCACGGACCCTTCGACGGTCTGCCGCACGCCCGATGACGGCAAATCCAAGAGTGGCGCCATTCGCTCGGTGATGATCATCTGCCCGCGCACCGGATGCACGGCAACCGCCATCTCCAGCATCGCCGCCAGCCGGGGAATGCCGAGCCCGCAAGCCACCACGACCTTCGCCGCGCGCAGCGTCTCGGTCTGCGTGGTCAGCGAGAACCCATCGGCCTCCGCCCGCACCCGCTCGACCGTGCGGCCGGGCAGATGCGTGCCCCCGGCCTTGCGGAATCCCGCGTGCAACCCACGCAGCAACAGCAGCGGATTCACGTCGCCATCCTCCGGCGAATAGGACCCGCCGGCGACCTCGCTTCCCAAGGCCGCGCGTGGCATCAGCGCGCGCAGATCGCCCCGATCGAGCAGCCGTACCGGCGCGGCCGGACCGCCTACCTGGTTGTGCATCCGCCGCACCAGCGCCCGACGCTCCTCCAACTCTTGCTCGCCCAGGCAGAAGCTGACCACGCCGAGGTGGCGGAAACCGATCGGTGTCTCGCCGGCGAGGCTCAACGCGTCGGCCAGTCGCGGCCACAGCCCGATGCTGGCGCGCGTCCAGGCGGCGTACGCCGGACTGCCCTCGCCCTTGCCCTGACTGAAAATCAGGCCGGCATTGGCGCGCGCCGCGCGATAGGCGGTATCGCCCTCGTCGAGCATCACCGTGCGCGCACCGCGCGCCGCGCAGCCATAGGCGATCGCGGCGCCGACCATGCCGCCGCCGATCACCGCGACGTCGAACATCCCTGTCAGCCGATGGCGCGCGCGCGCAGCGCCGGCCGCACCTGCTGCATGAACAGCGTCAGGCTGCGTTCCGCGACCTCGTGCGGCATCGGCCCGAGCCGGAACTGCATGATCAGGCCGCCGATCCCCATCGCCGCCACCTTCGACAGCGCCTCGGCCACCGTCGCCGGGGAGCCGCGGATCAGCGCGTGCTCCACCACCGTGCGCGCCGCCGGCGTGGGGGAGGCCGTGTGCAGCCGCTCCCCGGTTTCGGCATAGATGCGCTCGCGCATCGCGGCGCGCTGCACCTGCATCGCCTCGAACGCGGGAACGCCGACCCGCTCCGCCTCGGCGTCAGTCTCCGCGACCACGACGTTGCGCCACGCCCAGCACGCATCCAGACGCCGCGCCACCGCCGCGTCATCGAAGCCCTGTTCGCGCAGCGTGCGGCAATAGAGGTCGATGCGGTGCCGCGTCACCTCGTTCGATTGCACGTTCATCAGGAACGGCCGCCCCTGGCGAGCGAGTTCCACCATCGACGCCTCGCCGGAGGCAGCGCGGATCACCGGCGGCTCGGCCGTGTACGGGCGCGGGCGGAGCATCGGCAGCCTGATATCCCAGAACCGGCCGTGATGGGTGAGCGCCTGCCCGCCCCAGAGCTTGAACAGGATCTGCTCCGCCTCCTCCAGCCGCGGCTGGGCTTCGGCGGGGTCGATGCCGTAGCCGTTGTAATCGTAGATATTGTACGCTGTGCCGCGGCCGAGGCCGACGATCAGGCGGCCCTTGCTGAGATTGTCGATCAGCGCGAGCTGTTCGGCCAAGCGCACCGGATGGTGCAGCGACGTCTGCGCCACCGCGAACCCGAGCTTCACGCGTTCGGTGGCGACGGCCAGCGCGGCGGCGAAGCTCACCGGATCGACATAGGCGCAGAGACCGTCGAAATGGTGCTCGGCGAGCCAGATCGCATCGAAGCCGAGCGCTTCGGAGAGCCGCGCCTCGGCCAGCGTCTCGTCGATCACGGCGCCGTCGCGCGCCGGGTCGCGGCTCTCGGGAAACAGGAAGTTGCCGACCTTCACGCGATGCTCCTGAACCGCCAGCCATACTGTTCACCGGCCGCCGCGACCCGGTCAATGCGCGCCGCCGGGCAGGCGCATTGCGAACGGCCCGTCACGCCGCTATATGGGCGCGGCCCGAGCCGGCACGCCGACGTAGCTCAGGGGTAGAGCAACTGATTCGTAATCAGTAGGTCCTCGGTTCAATTCCGAGCGTCGGCACCAAGCA
>JBAWFF010000023.1:0-2587 GCA_049591635.1 Acetobacteraceae bacterium | reverse complement strand
ACCCACGCCGTGTTTCACGGCCCGCGCTGCATCGGACGCTACGATGCAGCAGGCCTCCCACGCGCCAACGCAGTGAAACAGGCGGCATGACAGACCAACGCGTGAACCCGCTCGACGCGGCGGTTTGCCCTCGGGCCATGGCCCGAGGCCAAACCCAGAACGGAGCGGACAATTCGAGTGCTACATGCACCGGCCACTCTGGCTAGCTATCTACAGGTGTATTCGGACGCGCCGGGCGCCGCGTGCCGCCCCTTTCGCGATACTGTCACGTCGTCATGTGGCGGCGCGCCAGTTCGATGCGGGCCCGCAAGCGGATCGCCGAGAGAATGGCGTTCAATCCCGGATCCGCGGCGACCGACGGCTCGGCCAGCAAGGCGGCGAGGCGAACCGTGGCGCCATCGGGATCGGCGCCGCCCAGCAGCCCGCGTTGCAGTGCTCCCAGCGCCGCCAGTATGTCGCGTCCACGGCGGCGGGCGTCGCGGTCGCGAATCGGCACGGACTCGGATTCCTGCAAGGCGAGCAGGCCGGACAGCCCCGCCACGCCGCTCAGAGGCTCCGCCGCGCCCGGCGGCGTCGAATCGGCGCGCACCACGAACGCCGTGGCGGAGGCAACTTGGCTCATGCGCGCGACCGTCGGCGGCGGCATCGGCCCAATCGGACCCACTTCGATCATTGCCCGGCTCCTTCTGCCGCCCCGGCACGTTATGCCGCCTTTCTGATTGGCCCGACGCGCCGGCGGCGGGGCGCATCGGCTGGCACGCGGCTTGCGACCTCGACCACGGCGCAGGGATCGCCGTGCGCAGAGTGACGGCAAAACCTTACGACGCCCTTACCGGAGGCCCGCGTGCCCTCACCGCGTCTAGTTCCGCTGCTGCTCTGCGCCCTTGCGCTGTGGCCGATCGGCGCCCGCGCTCAGACCCGCATCAAGGACATCACCGACGTCGAGGGCGTTCGCCCCAACCAGCTCATCGGCTACGGGCTGGTGGTCGGCCTCAACAATACCGGCGACAAGCTCGACAACGCGATATTCACCCGCCAGTCGCTGATCGGAATGCTGGAGCGGCTGGGCGTCAACACGTCCGATCAGGCGGCGAAGCTGGAGACCAAGAACGTCGCCGCGGTGATGGTCACCGCCAACCTGCCCGCCTTCGCGCGCAGCGGCGAGCGCATCGATATCGCGGTCTCGGCCCTCGGTGACGCGACCGACCTGACCGGCGGGATGCTGCTGGTGACCCCGCTGCTCGCGGCGGACGGCGAGGTGTACGCGGTAGGACAGGGCCCGCTCGCCACCGGCGCGATCGCCGCGCATGGCGCGGCGGCGTCGGTCACCCGGGGCGTGCCGACTTCGGCGCGGATCGCCAACGGCGCCACGGTGGAGAAGGAGGTGCCGTTCAAGCTCGACCGGAGCGCCGGCGTGTGGCTCGGTCTTCGCAATCCCGACCTGACGACCGCGCGGCGGATCGCGGCGGCGATCAACGCCGCCGAAGGCCCGATCGCCCACGCGACCGATCCACGCACCGTACGGATCGACATGGCGGGGCGCGATCCGGTGGCGACGCTGGGCGAGCTCGAGGACCTGCGGGTCGAGCCCGATAGCCCGGCGGTGGTGGTGATCGACGAGGCGAGCGGCACCGTGGTGATGGGAGCGAACGTTCGGGTCAGCACGGTCGCGATCGCGCAGGGCAACCTGACCGTGCGCGTCACCGAGACGCCGGAGGTGAGCCAGCCGGCCCCGTTCTCACGTCTCGGCACGACCACGGTCGTTCCGCGCACTCAGGTGCAGGTGGACGATCAGCACAAGAACCGCCTCGGCGTCGTGCCCGGCAGCGTTAGCTTGCGCGACCTCGTGCAGAGTTTGAACGCGCTCGGCATCGGCCCCCGCGACCTCATCACCATCCTACAGGCGATCAAGGCGGCCGGGGCGTTGCAGGCCGACCTGAGGGTACGCTGATGCGGGCCTTGTCCATCACCGGTCCCGCGGTACCCGATCGCGCCGTTGGGCTTCGCAAGGCCGCGACGGAATTCGAGGCGGTCGCGATCGGGGAGCTGCTGGCGCCGATGTTCGCGACTGTCGACACCGCGCACGGATTGTTCGGCGGCGGCGAAGCCGAGGCCACGTGGCGGCCGATGATGGTGCAGGCGATCGGGCGGCAGATGGCCGCGCACGGCGGATTGGGCCTCGCCGATTCGATCTACAGCGCGCTGATGCGCGCGCAGGAGCACGGCAAATGAGCCAAGCGATGGAGTCCGCGCTGATCGCCGCCGCGACGCGGCTCGCCGATGTGCTGGCACGCGAGAACGTCGCGCTCGCCGCGCTCGATCTGGCGGGCGCGGCGGCGATGCTGGCCGAGAAGCAGCGCGCCGGCACGGAATTCACCCTGGCTTGGGAGAAGGCTTCCCCGCCGCAAGCGGTCGGGGATGGGCAGGCCGTCATCGCGCTCGCGCGGCGGCTGAAGGAGGCTTCGGTCGAGAACCGGAGGCTGTTGGAGCGTGGCATCGCCGTGCAGGGACGCGTGCTTGCCGCCATCGCTCGCGCCGTGCCGCGTGCGCTCGCGGTACATGGCCCGGCGCGCTATGGGGCCGGCGG
>JBAWFF010000022.1:0-3123 GCA_049591635.1 Acetobacteraceae bacterium | reverse complement strand
GCGCTGATGGGTGACGCCGCCGCCCGCGCCGACGTGGCGCGCCTGACCGGGCGGGAGCTGGTGCTGCGCGGGGATGCCTCGCTTGGGCCAGGTCGGTGGCAGGTGGAGACGCTTGTGTAGCGGTAAGCGTAGCATGGCGTCGAACGGCCCGACCGTGGCCGGGGGGAGGGAACAGACATGACATGCACCATCACGCGCAGACGCGCGTTGAGCCTGGCGGCGGCCTCGAGCGTGCTGGCGATGCCCGCGATCGCGCAGACGCGCGAGACGCCGGGCATAACGAGCACGGAAATCCTGCTGGGCCAGACGATGCCGTACAGCGGCCCCGCCTCCAGCTACGCCCCGATCGGGCACGTCGAAGTCGCCTACATGGACTTCATCAACGCCCAGGGCGGCATCAACGGGCGCAAGATCAAGCTGCTCAGCCTTGATGACAGCTACAGCCCGCCCAAGGCGGTGGAGGACATCCGCAAGCTGGTCGAATCCGACCATGTCGCCGCGATCTTCCAACAGCTCGGGACACCGACTGCGGTGAGCACGAGGCGCTACCTCAATCAGCGCAAGGTCCCGCAGATATTCGTCGCCTCCGGCGCGACGCTGTTCGGCGACCACGAGCACTTTCCATGGACCATCGGCTGGCAGGTCAGCTACCACACCGAGGGTTACGTCTATGCGCGCTATATCCTGGAGCAGAAGTCCGACGCCAAGATCGGGATGCTGTATCAAAACGACGATTCCGGCAAGGATTTCTCCAAGGGATTCCGGGACGGCCTGGGCGCGAAGGTCAGCCAGTTGGTGTCCGTGCAGAGCTACGAAGTGACCGACCCCACCGTCGATTCGCAGGTCAACGCGTTGCACCAGGCGGGCGTCGATGCGCTGTTCGTCGCCAGCGTGCCGCGGTTCACCGCGCTCGCGCTGCGCGCCGTGACCGGGTTGGGCTGGAAGCCGCTCTATGTCATCGCGAGCGTCGGTTCCTCGGTCGCCTCCGGGATCAATCCGGTCGGCCCCGAGCACGCGATCGGGCTGGTCACCGGGGCCTACATGAAGGACCCGTCCGATCCGCAATGGGAGGGCGATCCCGGCTATAAGGACTGGCTCGCGTTCATGCGCAAATACCGCGCCGGGTCGGAACTGAACGACATCAACAACGTCTATGGCTACTGCGCCGCGCAGACGTTGATCCCGGTGCTGCAGCAGTGCGGCGAGGATTTGTCGCGGGAGAATATCATGCGCCAGGCGACCAATCTCGACATTCAGCTCCCCATGTTCCAGAACGGCATACGGTTCACCACGACGGCGTCGGACTACTACGGTATCAAGAAGCTCCGCCTGCAACGTTTCGACGGCAAGGGCTGGGTGCCGTTCGGCGAGCCGATCGGCGTGTGACGTCCGCCCCGGAGGATCATGGCTTCCCTTGTCACCGTCACCGCCGACGAGGCGGATATCCGGCTTGACCGCTGGCTTCGACGCCATTTCCCCGGCCTGCCGCAGAGCGCGATCCAGAAGCTCTGCCGCACCGGGCAGGTGCGGATCGACGGGCGCCGGGTGGAGACCGCGACCCGGCTGGCGCCCGGCCAGGCGGTGCGCGTGCCACCGGTGGCGGATGGGAAGATGTCGGCGCCGGCCCGCGAACCGATCGACCCCTCGGTGGCGAAGGACCTGCAAGCCGCCGTCCTGTATCGCGACGACCAAGTGATCGTGCTCGACAAGCCGGCGGGGTTGCCGGTGCAGGGCGGGCCGGGGATCACGCGCCACCTTGACGGGCTGCTCGATGCGCTGCGCTTCGGTGCCCCCGATCGTCCGCGCCTCGTGCATCGGCTGGACCGCGACACGTCCGGCTGCCTCGTGCTTGCGCGCACGGCGGGGATCGCGGCGAAGCTGGCGGCCTCGTTTCGCGGGCGCGACGTGGAGAAGACCTATTGGGCGGTGGTGACGCGCCGGCCCGTCCCGCCCGAGGGGCGCATTGATCTGGCGCTGAAGCGCATCGGCGGCGCGCGCGGGGAGCGCACGGCACCGGCGGAGCGTGGCGAGGACGACGCCGCGCGGGCGGTGACGGATTTCCGCACCCTTGATCACGCGGGCAAGCTTGCCTGGCTGGAGCTGTACCCGCTGACCGGGCGGACGCATCAGATACGGGTGCATTGCGTCGCCATCGGCGCCCCGATCCTGGGCGACGCGAAATACGCCCAGCCCGATCAGAACGGCGCCTTCGGCGCGACCGTCGCCGGCTTGAGCGAGGCCCTGCATCTGCACGCGCGCCGGTTGGTGATCCCGCACCCGGAGGGCGGCGTGCTGGAGGTGGAGGCGGCGCTGCCGGCGCATATGCGCGAGACGTTCCGCGTCCTTGGGTTCGCCGCGCCGGAAGCGCGGGCGGCGCGGCTTGGGCGAGCCGCGTGAGCCGGGGTCGGGCCGCGCGGCGGGCGGGAACCGGCTTCGGCGTCTTCGTCGTGTTGCTCGCGGTAGCCATCGGCGTCCTGATGGGGTCGGCCAAGCCGCGGATCACGGCGGCGATCCGCGCGGCGACCGGGCGCCAGGTGGTATTGAATGGGCCGATCGGATTTTCGCTGACGCCGCCCTCGATCAAGCTGCGCGACGTCGTGCTCGCCAACCCGCCCGGCTTCGCGGAGCCGAACATGGCGACGGCGCGGGCGGTCACGGTACGGGTCGATCTTGGCGCGCTGCTGCGCCGGCGGGTGGTCATCCGCCAACTCGTGCTGGACTCGCCCGTGGTCACGCTCGAGCGCGACGCGGCGGGCGAGCCCAACTGGGATTTCGCGCCGCCCGCCTCGCCGGTCACGCGAGCGTCCCTCGAGGGGCCGCGCAGCGAACGCAAGGCCGAGCGGCCCACGGTGCTGGCCGTGCGGTTGGAGGGCGGGACGCTGGCTTATCGCGACGACCGAGGCGGGCAGGCGTTCGTGTTGGACATTCCGCACTTGGCGCTGAGCGCGGCAGGGACGGACACCTCGGTGGAGGCGCGGGCGGGCGACATGCGCCTCTCGGCGAACGTCAGCGTCGAGGACAAGGCGATACGGTTGCGCGACGTGCGGCTGGCCTCGCCGGCGGGCGACCTGGCCGGGACGGTCGATGTGACGTTCGCGCCGCGCCCGACGGTGCGCGCGGAGT
>JBAWFF010000021.1:0-10314 GCA_049591635.1 Acetobacteraceae bacterium | reverse complement strand
TGGCAGACCGGGTCGGGCACCCAGACCAACATGAATGCCAACGAAGTGATCGCCAATCGCGCCAACGAGCTGCTCGGCAAGCCGCGCGGCGTGCGCGAGCCGGTACATCCGAACGATCACGTCAATCGCGGGCAGTCCTCGAACGACAGTTTCCCGACCGCGATGCACGTCGCCGCCGCGCAGGCGACGATGGCGCTGATCCCACGTCTTGGCGTGCTTCAGGCGGCACTGGAACGCCGGGCGGCGGAATGGGAGGCGATCGTGAAGGTCGGGCGCACCCATATGATGGACGCGGTGCCGGTCACATTGGGCCAGGAATTCGCCGCTTGGGCGCGACAGGTCGAGTTGGGCCAGGAGCGCCTGCGCGGCGTGATGCCGCGACTGCTCTCGCTTCCGCAAGGCGGCACCGCGGTCGGTACCGGGCTCAATCGGCACCCGGATTTCGACACCGTCTTCTGCACCCGCCTCGCCGCCCTGACCGGCCTCGCGTTCACCCCCAACCCGAACAAGTTCGAGGGCATGGGCGCGCATGACGCGCTGGTCGAGTTGTCCGGCGTTCACAACGTGCTGGCGGTCTCGCTGAACAAGCTCGGCAACGACATCCGCCTGCTCGGCTCCGGCCCGCGCGCCGGGATCAGCGAACTGACCGTGCCGGCCGACGGGCTTTCGAGTTCGATCATGCCCGGCAAGACCAATCCGACGCAGTGCGAGGCGCTGACGATGGTGTGCGCGCAAGTCATGGGCAACCACGTCACGGTCACCATCGCCGGCGCGCAGAGCTTCCTGGAGCTGAACGTCTTCAAGCCCGTCATCATCCACAACGTGCTCACGTCTTCGCGCCTGCTGGGCGACGCGGCCGAGAGCTTCGCGCGCAACATGGTGGACAAGCTGGAGCCGGCGCGGGAGCGGATCGCCGAGAACCTGGCGAAATCGCTCATGCTCGTGACGGCGCTCAATCACCGGATCGGCTATGACAAGGCCGTGCGGATCGGCAAGCTGGCGCTCGCCGAGGACGTCACGCTCAAGCAAGCGGCGGAAAAGCTTGGCTATGTGTCGCCGGAAGACTTCGATCGATGGGTAAGGCCAGAAGAGATGACCCGGCCCGGCGCGACCCTCGCGGGCGGCGGCTGAGCGGGCTCGTCAAGCGCAGCTTCTCGCTGGCCGGCCACCGCACCAGCGTCGCATTGGAGGACGAATTCTGGGAGGCGCTCGGCCATATCGCCGCCGAACGGGGAAAGGCGGTATCGGCCATCGTGGCGGAGGTAGACGCGGCCCGCACGCCCGACCGTCCCCTTGCGTCCGCGCTGCGGGTCGTCGCGCTCCGCCGATTTTTCACCCCACCGACACTCGGTTAACCCACGATTAACGTTCGCGGTCGCACGCTGGCCTCGCGGCCCCAAAACCGGCCGCCGAGAGGGCAAGAACATGCTGCACATCCGCCGCATCGAGGCGCCGGGCACGCGGGTGACCGAACTCACCCTGGCGGACCGCTTGATCGCGCTCGCGGAAGATGCCGAGCGGGCCGGCTTCCTGTATGCGGCCGCGATCATGGTCCGGCTCGCGTGCGCGGTGTTCGACGAGGCCGGCGAGACCCGGCACTGAGTCTATCGGCGGCGGACCCGCACCGGAATCGGCACGGGAACTGGCGGCGCGAGAATTTGCTGCAAGGCAGCGAGCCAGTCGAGAATGCGTGCGATCATGTCTGTCTCCGTCCTCTATATGGGACGTAAACCGCCGGACCCCGAGGACGTTCGTTCACAAAATCCGCACCGGCCGGCGAAGGCGGCGACCCCTCCCCTCCCGCACTGACAACACCGTCATGCCCGCGCATGCGGGTATCCACGTCTTCCTTTGGTCGCCCGCAACGTCGTGGATACTCGCATTCGCGGGCATGACGGTGTTGAATTGGGAGGGGGCTAAGCCAAGGCGTAACATCCGTCTAATACGACTTCGGCAGCCCCAGCACCCGCTCGGCCAGATAGCTCAGCACCAGTTGCGGGCTGACCGGGGCGAGGCGGGGGATCATCGCCTCGCGCAAGTACCGTTCGACATGGTACTCCTGCGCGTAGCCCATTCCGCCATGCGTCATCACCGCTTGCTCGCAGGCGCTGTATCCCGCCTCGGCGCCCAGGTATTTGGCGGCGTTCGCCTCGGCACCGCATTCCTGGCCGGCGTCGTACAGCCACGCAGCCTTCCGCATCAGAAGATTGGCCGCCTCAAGCTCCGCCCAATTGCGCGCGAGCGGATGCTGGATGGACTGGTTCTGCCCGATCGGGCGGCCGAACACGACTCGCTCGCGGGCGTATTTCGCGGCTCGGCCCAGCGCCAGGCGGCCGATGCCGATGGCCTCGGCGGCGATCAGGATGCGCTCGGGGTTCAGCCCGTGCAGGATGGCACGGAAGCCCTCGCCCTCGGCGCCGATCCGATCGTCCTCGGGAATCTCCATGTTCTCGAAGAAGACCATGTTCGAATCCACCGCGTGCCGGCCCATCTTGTGGATCAGCCGCACCTCGGCGCGGGTCTTGTCGAGCGTGGTGTAGAACAGCGTCAACCCGTGCGTCTTCCGCTTCACCCGGTCGAGCGGTGTGGTGCGCGCGAGAAGGAGTATCTTGTTCGCCTCCTGCGCCGTGGAGGTCCAGATCTTCTGCCCGTTCACCAGGTAACGATCGCCGCGCTTGTCGGCCCGCGTGGTGATCGCGGTGGTATTCAACCCGGCGTTCGGCTCGGTCACGCCGAAACACGCCTTGTCCTTCCCCTGGATCAGCGGCGGCAGCATCCGCGCCTTCTGCTCCGCCGTCCCACTCACGACCACCGGGTTGAGGCCGAAGATGTTGATGTGGATCGCCGAAGCGCCCGACATCGCGGCGCCCGATTCGGCCACCGCCTGCATCATCAGCGCCGCCTCGGTGATGCCGAGGCCGGCGCCGCCGTATTCCTCCGGCATCGCGATACCGAGCCACGCCGCCTCGGCCATCGCGGCGTGGAAATCCTCCGGGAAGGTCGCGTCGCGGTCGTGCTCCAGCCAATATGAATCCGGGAAGCGCGCGCATAGGCGCAGCACCTCGTCGCGGATTTGCTGGTGTTCGGGGCTGGGGGCGAAGTCCATGCCGTGTTCTAGCGCGGGAGAGGGGCCGGTCAACGTTCACACATCGTTTGCCCTCGCCCCCATTATCTTCCCCCTCTCCGCCTGGGCGGGGCCGCGGAGAGGTGGGGATCGCCGCTATGGCCCTACGAACGCGAACCGTCCTCGCACGCAAACTTCGCCGCGATGCCACCGACGCCGAGCAACGCCTGTGGCGAGCCTTGCGTGGCGTGTGGCGCGCGCTTCGCGAACTCGGGTGTCGCCCACCTCACCCCGGCCCTCTCCGCCCAGGCGGAGAGGGAGTTAAGGGTCGCAAGGAGCGCTGCGGGTAGCTGCGAGCTAACTACACCGGCTTGCGACGAGCCAGGCCGAGGCCGAGTCCGAGCAGGCCGGCGCCCAGCAGCGTCAGGCCCGCGGGTTCGGGCACGGCCGCGCTGCCGATTTGGACCGTGAGGGTGTCCGCGGATGCACCCGAGCCGAAACTATAGACGTAGGTTCCCGGCGTCAGGCCGAGACTGGCGAATGATTGGCCCGTGTAAGTGGCTGTATCAAGCAGGGGAGCGCCCGAGACATAGCCGAACGGAACAACGACGGCGGCGGAGCCGAGGCCGTCGCCAAATATGCCAACGAGGTCGCCGCTGGCAATACCGGTGGAAAAGGCGTTGCCGGGGCCAAAATTGCTCGGGCCTGTGGCGTCTCCATAGAAGGATGTATCGAATTGAGCCCCGGTGATTGCCCCGGTGATCTCCTCGCCTGAAACAGCATCGACAAAGGAGCCTGTAGACTCGTTTGAACTGAGCAGAAGGCCGGTCAAATCGATGCTGCCGCTCCCGCTTGCGACCACATCAGACCCGGTCTCGCTAAAGGTCACGATGTAAGCGGCGTGAGCCGGGGTCGCATTAACGAGACCTAACCCCCCCCCCCGATCGCCGTCGCAAGGATTATTCTCTTGCACATCATAGCGAACTCCTTTCGTGCAGGTTTAGTGCGAAACAATCATGCCTCCCTTTCGGGAACCTGTCGAGTCATATTTCCGGGCCACAATGTGGAGGACATATTGGAAGGCTTGCCCCGCGGGCCTCGGCGGCACATGTTCCGGCTAATCCCATTGGGACGCCGGCCGATGTACACCCAGGCGCTGAACGCCGCCGACCGCACCCGCCCGGACGAGCCGGCCGACCTGCTCGACCGCTTCCACGCGCGCATCGACGCCGAGGAGCGGATCGAGCCCAACGACTGGATGCCGGAGGCGTACCGCCGCACCCTGATCCGCCAGATATCCCAGCACGCCCATTCCGAGATCGTCGGCCAGTTGCCGGAGGGCAACTGGATCACCCGCGCCCCGTCCTTGCGCCGCAAGGCCGCGCTGCTCGCCAAGGTGCAGGACGAGTGCGGCCACGGCCTCTATCTCTATGCCGCCGCCGAGACACTCGACATCACGCGCGAGGAACTGGTCGATCAGCTGCTGACCGGGCGGGCGAAGTACAGCTCGATCTTCAACTACCCGACCCTGACCTGGGCCGATATCGGCGCGATCGGCTGGCTGGTGGACGGCGCGGCGATCATGAACCAGATCCCGCTCTGCCGCTGCTCCTACGGCCCCTACGCGCGGGCGATGATCCGCATCTGCCGGGAGGAGAGCTTCCATCAGCGCCAGGGCTACGAAATCATGCTGACGCTCTCGCGCGGCACGGCGGAGCAGAAGGCGATGGCGCAGGACGCGCTCGATCGCTGGTGGTGGCCGTGCCTGATGATGTTCGGCCCGCCGGACAGCGAGAGCCAGCACTCGGACATGTCGATGCGCTGGAAGATCAAGCGTTTCACCAACGACGCGCTGCGCCAGAAATTCGTCGACGCGACGGTGCCGCAAGGCCACTTCCTCGGTCTGACATTCCCCGACCCGGACCTGCGCTTCGACGAGGCGGCGGGCGTTTGGCGGTTCGGCGCCATCGACTGGGAGGAATTCCGCCGCGTGCTGGCGGGCGGCGGTCCCTGCAACCGCGATCGCCTGGCGGCCCGCCAGCTTGCCCATGACGAGGGCGCCTGGGTGCGCGAGGCCGCCCTCGCCTACGCCGCCAAACACGCCGACAAGACGCGCGAGGCCGCCTGACGATGGCCGAGACGCCGATGCCGCTGTGGGAGGTGTTCCTGCGCGCCCGCAACGGCCTCGCCCATCGCCACGTCGGCTCCATCCACGCCGCCGACGCGGAGATGGCGTTGCAAGCCGCCCGCGACACCTTCACGCGCCGCGGCGAGGGCCTGTCGATCTGGGTCGTCCCCTCCGTCGCCATCACCGCGAGCGATCCGTCCGACAAGGGGCCGTTCTTCGAGCCGGCCGAGGGGAAGGTGTATCGCCACCCGACGTTCTACGAGGTGCCGGACGAAGTGGGGCATATGTAAGTGCCGGTCCGGCCACGATACCGGCGGAATGGCTTGCGGTTTCCTTCAGACCGGCCGTATCGATGCCGGACGGCCGGCAGTATGGATATCAATGGGCTGTTTCTGTTGCCACGGCTAGACCTGGTGGTCGCGGTCACCGCCGGCAACTACACTCAAGGCCCTGCTGCGCGCGCCCTCAGCTCTTGATCTTCCACTCCCCGTCCGCCGTGCGGCACCAGTCCAGCGTGTAGGTTTGGTGCCGCGTCGGGTGGGTGAAGCGGAGCAAGTATCGGAACTCGTGGCACGCCATCCCAGCGCTGCGGAAGTCGCGGACCAGGGTGATCGTGCCCGAGGTGCCGGTCTTGGGGTTCGACCAATGCCGCGAACCCCGGCTCCCCGCGGCGTTCATCGCGCCCGTGGCATCGGTGACGATCGCGAGGTCGTCGCCCTTCAGGCCGGGACCGAGGCGGGAGCCGAAGGGCGGGAATTGCTGCGCGCGAGCGGCTGGCGCGATCGCGGCCGCGAGCAGGAAACACACCGGGAGAATGCCGAGACGCGCGCCCATGCGAGCCTCCCTACTCCACCACCTCCGTCTCCTTGTCTGCTCCGTCCCCACCCTCCTCGTCGGGCTTGACGACTGGCGCGGCGGCGGCTTCGACGATGTCGAACTCGAGTTTGCCGTCCTTCAGCGTGACCTTCACCGAGCCGCCGCGCACCAAGCGGCCGAACAGCAGCTCCTCGGCCAGCGGTTTCTTGACGTGCTCCTGGATCACGCGCGCCAACGGGCGCGCACCGTACAGCGGATCATAGCCGCGTTCGGCCAGCCACTCCTTGGCGCCGGAGGACAGCTCGATCGTCACGTTGCGGTCCGCGAGTTGTGCCTCGAGCTGCATGACGAATTTCTCGACGACGCGGCCGACCACTTCGGGCGTCAGGCCGGCGAAGCCGACGATGGCATCCAGCCGATTGCGGAACTCCGGCGTGAACAGGCGCTTCACCGCCTCGTCGTCCTCGCCGATCCTGGTGTCGCGCCCGAACCCGATGGAGGCGCGGGCGAGGTCGGCGGCACCGGCGTTGGTGGTCATGATGAGGATGACGTTCCGGAAATCGACGGTCTTGCCGTTGTGGTCGGTGAGTTTCCCGTGGTCCATCACCTGCAACAATATGTTGAACAGGTCGGGATGCGCCTTCTCGATCTCGTCGAGCAGCAGCACCGCGTGCGGATGCTGGTCGATCGCATCGGTGAGCAGGCCGCCCTGGTCGAACCCGACATAGCCGGGCGGGGCGCCGATCAGGCGGGAGATGCTGTGGCGCTCCATATACTCGGACATGTCGAAGCGGATCAGCTCGATCCCCAGGACCGAGGCGAGCTGGCGCGCGACCTCGGTCTTGCCGACGCCGGTCGGGCCGGAGAAAAGGTAGTTGCCGATCGGCTTCTCCGGGTCGCGCAGGCCGGCGCGCGACAGCTTGATCGCGGCGGTGAGCGCCTCGATCGCCTTGTCCTGGCCGAACACCATCGCCTTCACGTCGCGATCGAGGTTGCGCAGCGTCTCCTTGTCGTCCGACGAGACCGATTTGGCCGGGATGCGAGCGATCTTGGCGACGATGTCCTCGACGTCCTTCAGGGTCACGGTCTTGCGGCGCTTGTGCTCGGGCAGCAGCATCCGCGAGGCGCCGACCTCGTCGATGACATCGATCGCCTTGTCGGGCAGCTTGCGGTCGTTGATGTACTTGGCTGAGAGTTCGACGGCGGCGCGGATCGCCTCGTCGGTGTAGCGCACCTTGTGGTGCTTCTCGTAGTTCGACTTGAGGCCGCGCAGGATCTTGATCGTGTCCTCGAGCGTCGGCTCGTTCACGTCGATCTTCTGGAAGCGCCGGACCAGCGCGCGGTCCTTCTCGAAGTAGTTGCGGAACTCCTTGTACGTGGTCGAGCCGATGCACCGCATGGTGCCCGAGGCAAGGGCGGGCTTGAGCAAGTTGGAGGCATCCATCGCACCGCCGGAGGTGGCGCCGGCACCGATGACGGTATGGATCTCGTCGATGAAGAGGATGGCGCCAGGGTGGTTCTCCAACTCGGCGACGACTGCTTTCAGACGCTCCTCGAAATCGCCGCGATAGCGGGTGCCGGCCAGTAGCGCGCCCATGTCGAGGGCGAAGATGGTGGATTTGGCGAGGACCTCGGGGACGTCGCCCTCGACGATGCGCTTCGC
Source organism: Acetobacteraceae bacterium (assembly GCA_049591635.1). Lineage (GTDB taxonomy): Bacteria > Pseudomonadota > Alphaproteobacteria > Acetobacterales > Acetobacteraceae > DATFDN01. Next base: position 2,643 of record JBAWFF010000021.1, on the reverse strand, counting down.
GAGGCCTTCCGCGATGGCGGTCTTGCCGACACCGGGATCGCCCACATAGAGCGGGTTGTTCTTGGTGCGCCGGCAGAGGATCTGGATGGTGCGCTCGATCTCGAGCTCGCGACCGATCAGCGGATCGATCTTGCCGGCCATCGCCTTCTTGTTGAGGTTGACGCAGTAGTTCGACAGGGCATCCTGGTTGCGCCGGTTGGGCTTCTCCTCCCGCTCCTGCTCGGGATGGGGGTCGTTGGGGTTGGCGCCGGCGATCGGGCGCTGGGCGGGACGGCCGGGCGCCTTGGCGATGCCGTGGGAGATGAAGTTGACGGCGTCGAGGCGCGTCATGTCCTGCATTTGCAGGAAGTAGACGGCGTGGGATTCGCGCTCGGAGAACAATGCCACGAGGACGTTGGCGCCGGAAACCTCATCGCGGCCGGACGACTGGACGTGGATGGCGGCGCGCTGGACGACGCGCTGGAAGCCAGCGGTGGGCTTCGGGTCACCCGGGCGGTCGGTGGCGAGGCCGGCGAGATCCTTGTCGAGGAACTCGCCCAGATCGGCGCGGAGCTTGTCGAGGTCGACCCCGCAAGCGCGCAGCACGCCGGCGGCGTCGGTGTCGTCGGCTAGACCGAGGAGGAGATGCTCGAGCGTCGCGTACTCATGGCGGCGGTCCGACGCGAGCGAGAGGGAGCGATGCAGGGTTTGTTCGAGGTTCCGCGACAGCATGGCTCCTCATTCCTTCTCGATCGTGCATTGCAGGGGGTGCTGATTCTGACGGGCGAGGTCCATGACCTGGGTAACCTTGGTCTCGGCGACCTCGTAGGTGAAGACCCCGCAGACGCCGACGCCGCGGCGGTGGACATGGAGCATGATGCGGGTGGCCTCTTCCCGGTTCTTCTGAAAAAACCGCTCCAGAACGTGCACAACGAATTCCATCGGGGTATAGTCGTCGTTTAACATCAAGACCTTATACATCGCCGGCTTGCGGGTCTTGGGCCGCGCCCTGACCACCACGCCGGTGTTGGTCCCCTCGCCGCCGCCGCGTTTGTCGTTGTCGCTCATCGCCAAGATCCGCGCCATCCGCGCCAGTGCCGTCCTAACCGAGGGGCCAAGCATATCGGAAGGTCGCCGTCGGATAAAAGGGCATTGCAGGCGTTGCCGGTGCGCGCGCCTCGCCAGGAGCCCCTCCGGCACGAACGGCGGACACAAAAAGCCCCGGGCGACGGCCGCCCGGGGCTTGATACAGTCCCGATCAGGACGGCTTACGCGGCCTGGCTGAACTTCTCGACGGCGAGGCTCACGCGCGCGGTCACGGGCGCGAGCGCCTGCTCGGTCAGCTTGATCGAGGTTTCAGTCAGCCGGCTGGATTCAGCGAGCGTCTTCTCGATCGCGGTCCGCGCCAAGGTGGCCTGCACCTCGAAGGCATCCTTCACGGTCTTGGCACCGGCGATCGCCTTGAACGCGGAGACCGTCTCCTCGAACTGCGCCTGCGCGGTAGCAGCAACCTGCTTGCCGAGGTCCTGCAAGCCGGCCGCCCAGATCTGACCCGACTTCACGAGGGCCTCGAAATTGCCTTGGCCGAACGCCACGAACTCTTCAGTGGTCTTCATCGCCTTCTCCATTCCTTCCTTCATGCGCGCCTGCGTCGTTTGGACGCTGGCCGCGGTTTGCGTGATGGTGTCATTCAGTGCCGAAAGGCCGCTGTTGGCGGCGGCGGACACCGAGGACGCAGTGGAACGCGTGGGAATGGGGCTCACTTCGACGTCAGCCGCCTGCTCCTCGTATTTCGTCTTGATCGCCATTTTTAGCTTCTCCTGTCCGGGGACGGCGGAGCGCCGGCCACCCGCTGTTTTGTGATGCTGCGCTGCAGCACGACAGGCACATAGGGGCCGGACCCCGGGCGATCAAGCATTTTTTGTGCGCTGCAACATGAATTCGTCCCACCGCTTCGACCTAGATCAGCGCCCCGGCCATTAAGCCATTCAAAGGCTTCCATTTAGGCCGTCCATCATGGCATTCCGCGCTGGACAGACTCGGCCTGCTGTTCCTACACTCACCGGGTCGAAAGCGGGAGAACGGTGGACATGGCAGCTTGGCGGCGCCATCAGCGTGGGCCTATGCGCACGTCTTTGCTCACGCCAGCGCTGCTGGGGGTATTCGCGTTGCTCGGCGCGGCATTCGCTGCGCATCCCGCATTCGCGCAGGTCGGCTCCGACCGATACTCCTCGATCATTATCGACGCGCGAACCGGCGCCGTTCTGGAGCAGCAGGATCCGGATGCACCCCGCCACCCGGCCAGCCTCGCCAAGCTGATGACCCTGTACATTACCTTCGAGGCCTTGCGCGATCGGCGCATCTCCCTCGACGAGGACGTACCGGTTAGCGAGAGCGCCGCCTCCATGGAGCCGACGAAGCTCGGTCTCACGCCGGAGACGAGGATCACCGTCGAGCAGGCGATCATGGGCATCGTCACCCGTTCCGCCAACGATGCCGCCGCCGCCCTGGGCGAGATGCTGGGCGGCGGCAGCGAGGCGCGGTTCGCGCAGCTGATGACGCTGCGCGCGCGGGCGTTGGGGATGCGGGGCAGCACGTTCACCAACGCCTCGGGTCTGCCTGATCCGGACGCCTGGACCACGGCGCGCGACATGGCGGTGCTGG
>JBAWFF010000020.1:0-5508 GCA_049591635.1 Acetobacteraceae bacterium | reverse complement strand
CGCGATCGCCGTGGTCGGGCGTGGCGACACCGACGCCGCCGACCCGGCCGTGCAATCGCAGGCGGTCTCGCTCGGACTGAAGCGGGCCGAGGCGATCGCCCAGGCGCTCGCCGCGGACGGCGTGCCGGCGAACGCGGTCCGCCTCAATGCGCTCGCCAATGGTCGCGGCGGCTCGGCGACGCTGGTAGAGTGACCCACTCCTGCCGAGAGAATCGCCGATGGCCGACGAGTTCCACCGCATCCGCCGCCTGCCGCCTTACGTCTTCGCCGAGGTCAACACAGCCAAGGCGCGCGCCCGCGCTGACGGCGCCGACATCATCGACCTCGGCATGGGCAATCCCGACAGTCCGACGCCGCCGCATATCGTCGCCAAACTGATCGAGGCGGTCGCCGACCCGCGCACCCATCGCTATTCGGTCAGCAAGGGCATCCCCGGCTTGCGGCGCGCGCTCGCCGGCTACTATCGGCGCCGCTTCGACGTGGGTCTCGATCCCGATTCGGAGGTGATCGCGACGCTCGGCTCCAAGGAGGGCCTCGCCAACCTCGCTTCGGCCATCACCAGCCCGGGCGACACCATCCTGGTGCCCAACCCGTCCTACCCGATCCACCAATTCGGCTTCATCATCGCCGGCGCCGCCGTCCGCAGCGTCCCCGCGAGCCCCGACGACGACATGCTCCGCGCGCTCGATCGCGCGGTGCGCCATTCGGTCCCCAAGCCGACCGCGCTGATCGTGAACTTCCCCTCGAACCCGACCGCCTATCTCGCCAACCTCGATTTCTACCGCGAGATCATCGCCTTCGCCCGCCGCCACGAGATCTGGGTCATGTCCGATCTCGCCTACGCCGAAATCTATTTCGGCGAGCGCGTCCCGCCCTCGATCCTGCAAGTCCCTGGCGCCCGCGACGTCGCCGTGGAGTTCACCAGCCTGTCGAAGACCTACTCCATGCCCGGCTGGCGCATGGGCTTCGCCGCCGGCAACGCCCGCCTCATCGCCGCACTCGCCCGCATGAAGTCCTATCTCGACTACGGCGCCTTCACCCCCATCCAGGTGGCCGCCGCCGCCGCGCTCAACGGCCCGCAGGACTGCGTGGCCCAGGTCCGCGCCCTCTATCGGGAGCGTCGCGACGTGCTGATCCGCGGCCTTGCGCAGGCGGGCTGGGAGGTGCCGTCGCCGGACGGCTCGATGTTCGCTTGGGCGCCGATCCCGCCGGCCTACGCTTCCTTGGGCTCGCTCGAGTTCAGCAAGCTGCTGCTCGAACGCGCCAAGGTCGCGGTCGCCCCCGGCATCGGCTTCGGCGAGCACGGCGACGGCTTCGTCCGCATCGCCCTCGTCGAGAACACCCACCGGCTGAGGCAGGCCGTCCGTAGCATCCGCGGGTTCCTGCAAGCGGGGACCAATCGCGCAACGCCTGAAGCGGAGCGCGTTGCGTGACGACGTTCGCGAGTTCCCCCTCCCCTTGCGGGAGGGGGTTAGGGAGAGGGGCCTCGCCCACGGACGGCACCTCATGACCCACCCGCTCTCCATCGGCCTCGCCGGCCTCGGCACGGTCGGCGTCGGCCTGCTCCGCCTGCTCGCCCAGAACGCCGACCTCATCACCGCCCGCGCCGGCCGCCCGGTCATCGTCACGGCCGTCTCGGCGCGCGACCGCGACCGCGATCGCGGCGTCTCGCTTGCCGGCCTGCACTGGCACGACGACCCGGTGGCGCTGGCCGCCGACCCCTCCATCGACGTCGTCGTGGAACTCATCGGCGGCGCCGAGGGTCCCGCCCGCGACCTCGTGGAATCCGCCCTCGCCGAGCGCAAGCCCGTGGTCACCGCCAACAAGGCCCTCCTCGCCGTCCACGGTGCGACCCTCGCCCACGCCGCCGAGGAAGCCGGCGTGCCGCTCGCCTTCGAGGCCGCGGTCGCTGGCGGCATTCCGGTCATCAAGGCCCTGCGCGAGGGCCTCGCGGTGAACCGCATCGCCCGCGTCGCCGGCATCCTCAACGGAACCTGCAACTATATCCTGACCCGAATGACCGACGAGGGCCGCGACTTCGCCGAGATCCTCGCCGACGCCCAGCGCCTTGGCTACGCCGAAGCCGACCCAAGCTTCGACATCGACGGCATCGACGCCGCCCACAAGTTGGCGATCCTCGCCGCGCTGGCCTTCGGCCGTCCGGTCGCATTCGAGGCGGTGCACGTCGAGGGCATCCGCGCCATCTCCGCGCTCGACATCGGCTTCGCTCGCGAACTCGGCTACCGGATCAAGCTGCTGGGCATCGCCAGTTCCGTTGATCCGGGGGCGAGCGAGGCCGGCATCGAGGCCCGCGTGCACCCGGCGATGGTCCCCGAACACGCCCCGATCGCCCGCGTCGACGGCGTGTTCAACGCGATCGTCATCGAGGGCGACTTCGTCGGCCGCGTCATGCTCGAAGGCCGCGGCGCCGGCGCCGGGCCGACCGCCTCGGCGGTCGCCGCCGATCTCATCGACATCGCCCGAGGCCGGGCGACGCCGGTCTGGGGGGCCTCGGCCGGCTCGCTATCGACCTCGCCCTCGGTGCCGATCGGCCAGCACGTCGGGCCGTACTATCTCCGCCTGATGGTGGTCGATCGCCCCGGGGTCATCGCCGACGTGACCGCGATCCTGCGCGATCAGGGCGTGTCCCTCGAATCGATGCTCCAGCGTGGCCGCGCGCCAGGCGAGGCGGTTCCGGTGGTCCTGGTCACCCACGAGACGCGGGAAAGCGCCATGCGGTCCGCCCTCGGTCGCATCGCCGCACTGGACGCGGTGATGGAAAAGCCGACGCTGGTGCGGATCGAGGCGGATTGAGGCGGAGCCGCTGGAATGTGGTCACATCGGCGCCGCCGGCCCCGGATTCGTGCTCACATTGACCTTCGCAGGTGCAGCATTTGGAGACACCTTTCGCGATTGCGAACAGGATTTGTGGACACAATCGCTCATTATCTCTTGAAACCACGAGGCCGCCGAATTCGCCTAGCCGACATGCTGCGGTATCTGGGCTTCGCCGCGCTGCTCCTGGCCGGCTGCGCTATCCGCCCGGTCAATCCGCCCATCGCGGAATTTCACCCGGGAGCGGGCTACACGCTTGCATCGCGCAAGCAATTCGCCACGAACCCAGACCTCGTCATCCTGGCCTTCTCGGGCGGCGGCACGCGCGCCGCGGCGTTTTCATACGGCGTCCTCGAAGCGCTCCGCCGCACCGAAATCGTCGGACCGACCGGCAAGAAGGAGCCCTTCCTCGATAAGGTCAATCTCATCACCGGGGTTTCGGGGGGCAGTTTCACCGCGCTGGCCTATGGCCTGTATGGCGACAAGCTGTTCGACATATACGAAAGGGCCTTCTTGGAGCGGAACGTGCAGGGAGAGCTGATCGCCCAAGTGCTCGACCCGCTCAACTGGGGCGCGTTGTCGTCGACCGGTTGGGGCCGCTCCGAAATGGCGGCCGAGCTCTACGACAGGATCCTGTTCCACGGCGCCACCTTCAGGGACCTCGATCGCGGCAATGGCCCGCTGATCAGCGTCACGGCCACCGATCTGGCGACCGGATTTCGGGTGCCCTTCAACCAGGGCGTCTTCAACATTTTCTGCTCCGATCTCGATGCCGTCCCTCTGTCACGCGCCGCGGCCGCATCATCGGCGGTGCCCGTGGCGCTATCGGCCGTGACCCTGAACAACTATGGCGGCACCTGCGACTACCACATTCCGCAATGGCTGCAGCGGTTCGAGAACCCGGCGACGATGCCGCGGCCCGCCGCGCGCGTGGCCGCGTGGCTCAAGGAGATGGAAATCTATAACGACAGCGCCGCGCATCCCTACGTGCATCTCGTGGATGGCGGCGTCTCCGATAACGTGGGCCTGCGCAGCGTCATGGATGTGTTGCAGGCATATCTTGCTTCGCGCTTGACCGGTGAGCCGACGCCGCTCGATCATTTGCGCAACATCGTGGTTTTCGTCGTCAATTCGCAGTCCGACCCGAGCATCGATTGGGACAAAAGGGAAAACCCTCCGGGGATCGTGGCGACACTGCTGAAAGTGACGGGAGAGCCGATCGACCGCAATTCGGATGAGGCGATCGAGCAGCTCAAGGATATGGCCGCGAACTGGCAGTTGCTAAGGCGCATCCGAAGCTCTCCGGCATTCACGGCGAGGAAAGATCCGACGTTGAGCGCGGTCATGAACGCGCCAAACATCGACCTCCACGTCATCGACGTATCGTTCGGGGCGCTGAGGGATAAAGCCGAAGTCCACTACCTCGACAATCTGCCGACATCGTTTGTGCTGCCCGATAAGGCCGTCGACCGTCTGCGTGCCGCCGCGGGGGAGATCCTCCGCGAATCCCCCGACTTCCAGCAACTCCTCCACGGCACCCGCGAAACGCCCGGGTTGGCCCTTCTCGGACACGACCGCCAGTAACCCCAAGCTCACACATTCGTCATGCCCGCGAAAGCGGGCACCCAGGCGAACCACTCGGAATTGCGCGCGAACCGCCTGGGTTCCCTGAGTTCACAAACGAAGTGCAACACCAGGCTAAGGTGTTGCAATGGCCGGAAATTACTCGCACCTCGATCTTGAGGACCGCTGCTCGATCGCTCGCCATCGACGATTTCTCGCGAGCTGATGCGCAATCGCGGCGCCAAGGTCGGCTATCAACCTGGCTACGCCCAGGAGCAGCCAGAGCCCGCCGCTGGACCGGATCAAGACTGGACCGCGACGAAGCGCTCAGTAGCCTCGTCCTCGGCTGCCTTGAATGCGGTTGGTCACCCGAACAGGTCGCCGGTCGGCTACGTCGGCGGAAGGCGGCAACCACCATCAGTCACGAGAGCATCTACCGCTTCATCCACGCCCAGATCCGCCGCACCAAGGACTACGATTGGCGGCACTATCGGTCGTGTCCCGCCGAGTGGTGTAGGAGCTGTGGATAAGTAGCCTGCCGGAGCGAGCGGCGACGACTCTGGCGCAGGCGGGCTACTTATCCACAGCGGTGGTCACCGCGGCGGCGTCGGGTCAGGGTTGGGTTGCAGACCTGCAACTCTTATCCGGAGACCACCGTCCCCGACTTGATCGGGGATGACCGATGACAAGATCGCCCTTCGCGAGCTGCTGGAGAAGGGCTCGGACGCGACATTCCTGCGCGAGATGATCGGCTTCGCCGCCGAACGCCTGATGGCGCTGGAGACCGAGGGTCTCTGCGGCGCCGCCCCCGGCGAGCGCTCGGCGGACCGCCGCAACCAGCGCAACGGCTATCGCGACCGCGACTGGCAGACCCGCGCCGGCACCGTCGACCTGCGCATTCCGAAGCTGCGCCACGGCAGCTACTTCCCTGGCTTTCTTGAGCCCCGGCGCATGGCCGAGAAGGCGATCACCGCGGCGCAGCACTGCTGGACGAGGCCGAGACCGACGTGCTGGCGTACATGGGCTTTCCGGCCCAGCACCGCGCCAAAATTCACTCCACAAACCCCATCGAGCGGCTCAACCACGAAATCAAGCGTCGCAGCGATGTCG
>JBAWFF010000019.1:0-3655 GCA_049591635.1 Acetobacteraceae bacterium | reverse complement strand
GACCCCCGACGGCGCCGACCACGGCTCCGGTGCCGGCGCCCGCCAGGGCACCTCCGGTGGTCCGCTCCGGCTGACGAGCGCCGCACGCCGTCAGAAGGGCCAGCCCGGCCAGGGCGCCCACTGTCTTCATGGATCGGCTCATCGCATCATCCCTTCCGGAGGTTCGGGCGCGTAAACTGCTGGCGTTTCGATCCGTTCGGGCGGCAATCTTCACCATCGCGTGCCGGGCACGTATCACGGAGGTCGGGATGCACCCGGACATCGTTGCCTACTCGCCGATCACGCAGCGGCCGCGCCTCGCCTGGCCCAACGGTGCGCGGGTCGCGTTGTGGGTCGTGCCGAATATCGAGCACTACGAATATCTGCCGGCGTTCGTGCGTACCCGCGACCCTTGGCCGCGCGCGCCGCATCCGGACGTGCTCGGCTACGCCAATCGCGATTGGGGCAATCGGGTGGGATTGTGGCGGCTGTTCGAGGCGACCGACGCGCTCGGGCTGCGCTGCACCGTTAGCCTCAACCTCGCGGTGATCGAGCATTATTCGGCGATCCTCGAGGCGATGGAGGCGCGCGGGTGGGAGTACATGTCGCACGGGATCTACAACACCCGCTACCACTGGGACTTCTCCGAAGCGGAGGAGCGGGATGCCATGATGGAGTGCCAGGACATCCATCAACGCCTGATCGGACGCCGGATGCGCGGCTGGTTCAGCCCGGCGATCACCAACACGCTCCGCACATTCGATCTCGCGGCCGAATGCGGCTACGACTACACGGCGGATTTGTACCATGACGACCAGCCGTTCCCCATTCGCACGCGCAGCGGGCGGCTGCTGTCGATCCCCTATTCGGTCGATCTGAACGATGTGATCGTGAACCGCCACGGCGGGGAGGCGGAGGATTTCGCCCGCATGATCCGCGACACGTTCGACACGCTGTACGAAGAAGGCGCCGAGCAGGGGCGGGTGATGTGCGTGGCGCTGCATCCGTTCTGGATCGGCCAGCCGCACCGCATACGCGCGTTCCGCCGGGCGATCGAATATGTGCTGGCGCATCCCGGCGTCTGGGTCGCGACCGGGGCGGAGATCATCGACTGGTACGCCGCGCACCATTTGCCCGCCATCGAGGCGCAAATCGCGGCCCGGGAGTCGGCGAATGGTTGAGCGGACACCGCCCGCCGGCGAGGTGCGTGCTCCGGGGATGGACCACGCGCATTACAAGTTTCGCCGCCTGTCCGATGCGCCACGCTTCGCTTGGCCGAACGGCGCGCGCGTCGCGTTCACCGTCACGCTCGTGCTGGACTATTGGGAGGTCGACCCCCCACCCGGATCGTCGCGCGACCCGCGAATCGTCTCCCCGCTCGGCAATTTCTTTCCCGACTGGCTCACCTGGAGCCAGCGCGAGTACGGCGCGCGCGTCGGCATCTTCCGCGTGCTCGACGTGCTCGATCGGTTCGCCGTGGTGCCCAGCGTCGCCTTGGGCACGGCGGCGGCGCGGCGGTATCCGGAGTTGGTGGACGCGCTGTTGCGCCGGCGCGCCTGCTTCATGGCGCATGGCACTTTCGCGACGCGGCGCATCACGTCGAAAATGGCCGAGGCGGAGGAGCGCGCGCTGATCGCCGAGGCGCGGGAGGGCGTCGCCGCCGCGACGGGCGAGACCCCAATCGGGTGGTGCGGGCAGGATTTCGGCGAATCCGCGCGTACCCCCGCGTTGCTGGCCAAGGCTGGGTTCGCCTACACGACCGATTGGGCGAACGACGACCGGCCGTATCTGCTCGGTCCCTATGATGGGCGCGATCTGCTCGCGTTGCCGCCGCAGCCGGAGTGGAGCGACCTCGACTGCATGTGGCTCCGGCACGTCTCCCCGCCGATCTGGGCGGACGGCATCGCCGAGGCGTTCGCGTTTCTGCGCGACGAAGGCGGGGGCGTGTTCAACCTGACGCTGCATCCGTGGATCGCCGGGCAGGCGCACCGCATCCGCTATCTGCGTGACGCGCTGGCGCGCGTGCTGGGGCGTGGCGCGACGTGGCGCGCGACAACCGACGAAGTGGCGGGTGTCGCGCGTGCGCAGCTCGCCGATGGGAGCGCGCGATGACGGTACGGATCGAGCGAGACGACCGTGGCGTGGCGACGATCACCGTGGATCGGGAAGCGAAGCTGAACGCACTCGATAGCCCGACGGTGGCGGCGTTGACGGCGGCGGCGGGCGTCTTGAGCCGCGAGCCCGATCTACGCGCCGTGGTGCTGCGCGGCGCCGGCACGCGTGCGTTCATCGGCGGTGCCGATATCGTGGAGATGAGTCACTTGTCGGGCCCGGACGCGGCACGGACCTTCATTACCGGTGTCCACCATGCCTGTGACGCGCTGCGCCGGGTGCCGGTACCCGTGCTCGCCTGCATCCAGGGTTATGCGCTTGGCGCTGGGCTGGAAATCGCGGCGAGCTGCGACCTGCGGATCGCCAGTGAAAAGGCCGTGTTCGGGATGCCGGAGGTACGGATCGGCCTGCCGTCGGTCATCGAGGCGGCGCTGCTGCCGGGGCTGATCGGCTGGGGCCGCGCACGGTGGTTGCTGCTGACGGGCGAGACGATCGATGCCGCCCGGGCGCTCGCCTGGGGGCTGGTGGAGGAGGTCGTGGAGGCCGCGATGCTCGACGATGCCGTGGAGGCCGCGTTGGCATCGATCCTCGCGTCGGGACCAGCTGCCGTCAGGTTGCAGAAGGAGCTGGTTTCCGCTTGGGAGGAATTGCCGCTTCGCGATGCCGTGCGGCGTGGGATCGACGTCTTCGCGACGGCGTGGGAAGGCGAGGAGCCGGGACTGATGACCGCCGGCTTCCTTGACGAGATGCGGCGACGCAAGACGCGGGTTTGAGACCGATCTCGTGCACCTGTCCTATGGCCTGATCTTCCTCGTCGTGATCATCACGAGCACCGTAGCCGGCGCGCTGGCCTGGCTGGTGCGACGAACCGTGCCGGTCGATATGCTGCGTCGCCACCACGAGATGGGCGGAGCGGTGTTCCTCCAACTCGGCGTCGTCTTCGCGGTGTTGCTGGCGTTCGTCTTCAACGAAGCCTGGAACGGGTACGAAGCCGCGGCCGAAGCGATCAACGGCGAGTGCGGCGCCCTCCATGGCGCGGCGATCCTGGCCGACAACTTGCCGGGGCTGGAGCGGGCGCGAATGGAGCAGGCCATTCACGACTACATCACGGTGGTGATCGGGACCGAATGGAAGACGATGGGCGCGCGCAAGAACAGCGCCGCCGCCACCGCCTCGTTCGAGGCCCTGCTGAGCACGGCCGCCGAGTTGCCCGCGGGAATCCCCCGGGTGGAAGCCCTCAAGCCGCACATCGTCGAATTGCTGACCCACGCGCACCAAGAGCGCGAGACGCGATTGTTCCAACTCACGCTTGGCGTTCCCGCGATGATCTGGTGCCTGTTGGGCCTGTTCAGTGTCATCCTGATCAGCTTCCTGTTTGCTTTCGGCATCGACTACGTTGCCTCGCAAGTCGCTTTCGTCGCGGTGTTCGCCGCCATGCTCTGCTTCGCGTTGCTGACGGTCAGGATGCTCGATTTCCCGTTTGAGGGACCCTTGCGGCTGTCGCCGTCGGATTTTCAGGCCACGCTGGTGAAGGTCGACGGCCTGATCGCCGCTGACCCGGCCC
>JBAWFF010000018.1:0-18501 GCA_049591635.1 Acetobacteraceae bacterium | reverse complement strand
GCCGGTGCCCTGCCGCCGCCAGCCGGCTATTTCGAGAAGATCCAGCCGGTCCTCAAGAAATATGACATTCTCCTGGTCGCCGACGAGGTGATCTGCGGCTTCGGGCGGACGGGCAATATGTGGGGTTGCCAGACCTACGGGCTCGAACCCGACATGATCACTTGCGCGAAGGCGCTATCGGCCGCCATGCAGCCGATCTCGGCGGTGCTGCTGAACGAACGGATTTTTCAGTCCGTCATGCGGCAGAGCGACAAATATGGCGCGTTCGTCCACGGCTACACCTATGCGGGCCACCCGGTGGCCGCCGCCGTCGCCCTGGAGACCTTGCGGATCTACGAAGACATCGGGATGCTCGACCATGTTCGGGACCTCGAGCCGGTGTTCCTGGAAACGATAGGCGCCTTGCGCGATCATCCGCTGGTCGGCGACTTCACCGGCGTCGGGCTGATCGGCGGCCTCGAACTCGTGCGCGACAAGGCGACGAAAGCGGATTACCCGGCGGAAATCGGCCTGGGCGCGCGTGTCGATGCCAACGCCCGCAAGCACGGGCTGATCCTGCGCATCGTGGGCAACCGTATCGCCTTCTCCCCACCGCTGATCATTACCACAGACGAGATCGCGGAGATCGGTGTCCGGCTGCGCCGGGCGCTCGACGAGACGTACCGCGAGATCAAGGCATGATCGAGGTCGCGTTCGACATCGGCGGAACGTTTACCGATTTCGTCTTGCGCGACACGGAAACCGGCCGCACCGACATCTGGAAGGTGCCCACCACCTCCCGCCAGCCCGCCCAAGCGGTGCTGGCGGGCCTCGGCGTCCGGGTGAAGGATGGGTCGCTCGCGCCGGCGCGGATCGTCCGGGCGTCGCACGCGACGACGATCGCGACCAACGCCATCCTGGAACGCAAGGGCAGCCGGACGGCGTTGCTGACGACCGCCGGATTTCGTGACATCCTTCTGATCGGACGGCAGAAACGCTACGACACGAACAACCTCCACATCGACAAGCCGAAGCCGCTGGTCGAGCGGGCCGACATCCACGAGGTGGCCGAGCGGGTCGCCGCCGACGGCACCGTGCTGCGCGCGCTGGACGATGCCGAGGCGGCGGCGGCCGCCGAATGGGTGGCGGCGGGCGGTTACGAATCGGTCGCCATCGTCTTCCTGCATTCCTACGCGAACGCGGCGCATGAGGAGCGGATGGCCGCGGCGCTGCGCGCCCGTTTGCCGGGTGTGCGGCTATCGCTCTCCTCGGTGATCGCCCCGAAATACCGTGAGTACGAGCGAACCAGCACGACCGTCGCCAACGCCTACGTCGCCCCGATGGTGGACGATTACGTGTCGGCGTTGGCCAGTTCCTTGCGGGAGCTTGGGGTAACCGCGGCGCTGTCGATCATGCAGTCGAATGGTGGTGTCGTAACGGCGGACCTCGCCCGCGCCTATCCGATCCGGATCGTGGAATCCGGCCCCGCCGCCGGCGTCCTGATGTGTGCCGAGTTGGCGCGCGAGGAAGGCTGCCAGCACGTCATGACCTTCGACATGGGCGGCACCACGGCGAAGCTGGGCGCGATCGACGATGGCGCGCCGGCACTGACCGCGAGCTTCGAGGTCGACGCCGTCAACTACAAGAAGGGCAGCGGCCTGCCGATCAGCGCGATGGCGATCGACCTCTTGGAGATCGGCGCCGGCGGCGGCAGCATCGCGCGCACGAAAATGGGACTGATCGCGGTCGGCCCGGACAGCGCCGGGGCGGAGCCGGGGCCGACCTGCTACGGACACGGCGGCTCCTTGCCCACGATCACGGACGCGAACGTCGTGCTGGGCTATCTCAATCCGGATTTCTTCAACGGCGGCGCGATGGCACTGCAACGCGACGCCGCCGCGGCGGCGATCGAGCGCGATATCGCCCGACCCCTGCGGCTGACGGTGGAAGCGGCCGCCTGGGGCATTCATTCGATCGCCAACGCCAACATGGAGCGCGCGATGCGCATCGTCTCCATCGAGCGCGGCCGTGATCCGCGTCGCTATGCGCTGGTCGCGTTCGGCGGCGCGGGGCCGCTGCACGCCTGCCGGCTGGCCCGTGCGCTGGAGGTGCCCCGGGTGATCGTTCCCCGCGGCGCCGGGGTCGGCTCGGCACTCGGCCTGCTCGTCGCCGACAAGAAGGTGGATCTGGGCATGACGCGGGTGCTGCGCCTGAACGAGGCCGCGCCCGAGGCGCTCGCTGCTATCTTCGCCCGGTTGGAGGAGCGCGTCGCGGCGGAGGTGCGGCGGATGGACCGCGGCAGCGAACTCCGGCTGCAGCGCAGCGCCTCCATGCGCTATGCCGGACAGGGCTACGAGATTCGCGTCGACCTGCCCGACGGCACTGTCGGGCGGGATTACGTCGCGACCGCCCTCGCGGCATTCCACGCGGCCTATCGGCGCGAATACGGCTACAATGATCCGACGGCGGTGGTGGAGGTCAGCGACTGGTTCGTGGTCGCCACCATCGCCGGCAGCCATCTGGACGTGGGCTTCCGCTTCGATAGCCATGACGAGGGTGGCGACCCCGTGGTGGGGGAACGCGACGCCTATTTCCCCGAAGCGGGCGGCATGGTCCGGGCCAAGATCGTCAACCGCTACGCGCTCACCGAGGGCCATCGCATTTGGGGCCCGGCGCTGGTGGAGGAGCGCGAGTGTACCACCGTCATCCTCCCGGGCGACGGTGTATCCGTGAGCGCCGCCGGCAACCTCGTCATCGACATCAAGGATCGGAGCGCCACGGCATGAACCGGCAGGATGTCGATCCGATCACGCTGACCGTCGTCTGGAACACGCTGGTCTCGATCACCGACGAGATGGGCATCGCGCTGCGCCGAACCGCCTTCTCGGAAGCGGTGCGGGAGGGAGAGGATTTCTCGACGGGGCTGTTCGATCGGCAGGGCCGGTTGATCGCGCAGGGAAATTTCACCCCCGGCCATCTCGGGGCGATGCCCTACGCGGTGGAGAACGCGCTGCGCTTCATCCCGCCGGAGACACTGGGCCCGGGCGATATGCTAGCGACGAACGACTCCTTCCTCGGTGGCGGCCATTTTCCCGACATTTTCCTGATCGCGCCCATCTTCGAGGGCGCGTCCCTGCTGGGCTACTGCGTCAACACCGCGCACCATGTCGATGTCGGCGGCGCGCAGCCGGGATCGGAGGCGGTGCAGGGCGTGCTCGACGCCTTCGCCGAGGGGCTGCGCATCCTGCCGATAAAGCTGGTGAGGGGCGGCGAGTTCGACTCCGACCTGCTGCGGGTCATCCTGGGCAACGTCCGCATCCCCGAAAAGGTCCGCGGCGACTTGCTGGCGCAGCGCAACGCCAACCATCTCGGCGCGCAACGCTTCCGCAAGCTGTTCGCCGACTACGGCGCCGAGATGATCGAGACCATGCTTGAGGAAATCCTCGATCGGTCGGAGGCACGGGGGCGGGAGTTGATCGGCGCGCTGCCTGAAGGCACCTACAGCTTCGAGGATCAGCTCGACGATTACGGCCCCGGCACCCCGCCGGTCGACATTCGCGTCGATGTGACCTTGAAGGACGGGACCGCGACGGTCGATTTCTCCCGCAGCGGCGACGTGGTGCCGGCCGGCATCAACTCCTACATCAACTACACCCGCGCCTACGCGAGCTTCGCGATGCGCATATTCGCGAAGATCGACGTGCCCAACAACGCGGGCATCGAAAGGGTGATCAAGCTGATCGCGCGGGAAGGCAGCTTCTTCAACCCGCGCTACCCGGCGGCCAGCGGCGGGCGCGCATCGCTGCAAATTCGCATCTTCGACGCGATCAACGGCGCGATGGCCAAGGCGGTGCCGGAGCGGGCGATGGGCGCGTTCACCCATTGGGCCAATCCGAAGATCGGCGGCGTGGACGCCGAAACCGGGCGGCGCTGGATCATGTACGACCTCATCCTGGGCGGCTTCGGCGGCCGGTCCGACAAGGACGGAGCGGAAGCGTTGTGCCCGGTATTCAACTGCGCCAACGTGCCGGTGGAAGTCCACGAGACGAACAATCCGGTCCGCGTCCATCGGCTGCAGCTCATCGAGGATTCCGGGGGGGCCGGGCGGTTTCGGGGCGGCTGCGGGCTGCGCAAGGACGTCGAGATCCTCACCGAAGGCGCCACCGTGGTGCTGTTGGGCGATCGTCACAAGAACGCACCCTATGGGCTGTTCGGCGGCCACTCGGGATCGCGCGGACGCACGGTGCTGACGCGCGACGGCGCCGAGACGGATCTCGGCTCGAAGGAGGTCCGCCGGCTTCAACGCGGCGACGTCATCAGCTTCCGCCTGTCCGGCGCGGGCGGCTACGGGGCGCCGAAGGAACGCGATCTGGACAAGGTCATCGCCGACTTACGAAACGGCTTCATTTCGCGTGATGCCGCGATCAAGACGTATGGGCTGAGCAGCGTGGATTTGCCATGACGGCAAACAACGAAAACGGGGAGGACGACCGGATGCAGCGTCGGACGTTTGGCAAGATGGTCGCGGGGGCCGCGCTGGCGGCCGCCTCAATGAAGGCCGCCCATGCCGCCGAGGATTTGAAGATCGGCGCGATCGGCAGCCTCTCGGGTGGCGGCACGGCGTGGGGACTGGCCCTGCAACGCGGCGTCACGCTCGCCATCGACGTGGTGAACCAGGCGGGCGGCCTGAAGATCGGTGAGCAGACCTACAAGCCACGTCTCGTGATGGTTGACGACCAGTATTCCGCGACGGGTGGGCGTACCGCCGCCGAACGGCTGATCAACCTGGAGAAGGTCAAGTACATCATCGGCCCGATCGGCTCCCCGCCCTCCCTCGGCGCCGTCTCGGTCACCAATGCCGCCAAGGTGCTGATGCTGTCCGATGGTTTCAGCCCGGCGATTCTCAAGAACGACGCCCACGCGGCCTACAACTTCCGCGTCATGAACTCGAACCTCGAGTTCGGTCCGGCGATGGTCAAGTACTTCCGTGAGCACTTCCCGGACGTCAAGAAGGTGGCGCTGGTCGGCACCAACGACGCGACCGGCCAGGCGGTGCTGCCCTCGCTGGCGAAGCTCTATGCCGCCGCCGGGATCCAGACGTGGATCGAGATGTTCGATCGCGGCAGCCAGGAGTTCACGCCGCTGATGACGCGGATGATCGCGCAGAACGTCGATGCGCTCGATCTCAACTCGAACTCCCCCGGTGATGCCGGGCTGTTGCTGAAGCAGGCGCGCCAGACCGGCTTCAAGGGGAAGATCTGGCAGATTGGCGGTCCCTCGGTGGACGAGATCATCCAGGTCGGCGGCCCCTTGGCCGAGGGCTTCCTGTCGCTCGAGGTGTTCGACCCCGACGATCCCGGATTTCAGAAGTTCATCGCGAGCTATCACGCCAAGTGGTCGGGCATCATGGATGGGCAAGCCCCGCTCTGGAACAACGCGGCGAAGATGCTGTTCGAGGCGCTGCGCCGGGCGGGCTCGCTCGACGTCGACAAGGTGCGCGATGCCGTGGAGCATCTCGATGGCTACACGCCGGGACTCTACGGCCCGGTCGTCTGGGGCGGCATGGCCACCTACGGCGTCAACCATCAGCAGTTGCTGCCCTTCTGGATCGCCGAGGTGAAGGGGGGCAAGGAGACGATCGTCGCGACCGTCCATCCCGAGAAGAGCTGACGACAGGCGGCAAGGCGGCGTGCTCTCCCCGGTCATCCTCGGGCAGGTCCTCGTCAATGGGCTGAGCTTGAGCGCGATCTACGTCCTGATCGCCCTCGGCTTCACCCTGCTGTTCGGGATCATGCGCGTGGTCAATTTCGCGCACGGGGCTTTCGCCATGCTGGGCGGCTACGCCCTGTTCTATCTCTATGGCGTCTTCAAGCTGCCGTACGTCCTGGCCGTCCCACTGAGTGCCGCCATTGTCGCGGTGGCGTCCCTGGTGCTCGAAGCCCTGGTCTTCCGCTGGTTCTACCAGAAGATGTTGCAGAGCATGATCGGGTTGCTAGGGCTCAACCTGGCGATCGTCTTCTCGGCCGTGTTGATCTGGGACGTCTACCAACGCTCCATCCCGCCGGCCTTCGCGGGCGTAATCCAGTTGGGTGGACTGATCCTGCCGGCGGACCGGTTGATGGTGATCGGCATCGCCGCCGTCGTGCTCGCCGCTTTCTGGGTGTTCATGACGCGGACCCGCTATGGGCTCGCGATGCGGGCGACCGCCCAGGACGTGGAGATCGCGCAATCGCAGGGCATCGACACGCGGACCATCTACCGGCTGGCGTTCCTGGTGGCGATCTTCATGACCGCGCTGGCCGGTGCGCTCTATGCGCAGATCTATTCGCTGTCGCCCTTCATGGGGGACCGTCCGCTTCTTGTCGCCTTCGTCGTCGTCATCCTGGGCGGGATGGGCAGCATCCCCGGCGCGGCACTGGGCGGCGTGATCCTCGGCTTCGCCGAGAGCTTTCTCGCGACGTTCTACGGCGCCTCCGTCAGCTCCTTCGTGTCGTTCGCCGTGGTGATCCTGTTGCTCATCGTGCGCCCCTGGGGGCTGCTCGGCATCCCGGAATCGCCGCGCCCGTGACGCTGAGGGGTAACGCGGCCATCGCCCGTGCCCCCTCGCGAGTCGGGCGGGGTCTCTGGCTGACAGCGGCCATCATCATGGCGGTGGCGGTGTGCTGGCCGCTCGTGACCACCAACAACTACCTCGTGACGATCGCGACGCTGATCGCGCTGAATGCCATCGGCGCCTCCAGCCTGCACCTGATCGTCCGCACCGGCCTCGTCTCGCTTGCTCACGCCGCTTTCATGGGGATCGGGGCATACACCGCCGTCCTGACGCTGATGAGCCTCGGCTGGCCGTTCCCGCTCAACCTCCTCGCGGGCATGGCGGCCCCCGCCGTGGTGGCGCTGGTCATTGGTCCGGTGCTGCTTCGCCTCAGCGGCAAATACTTCGTCCTGGTGACGTTCCTGTTTGGCGAGATCGTGCGGCTCGTGCTGACGGAGTGGCAGTCCCTGACGGGCGGGGCCAATGGGATCTTCAGCATCCCGCCGCCAACGGCGGCGCTCGCCGGTCCCCTGCCGTTCTATTACTTCGTCCTTGCCGTCGCGCTGGTTTGCGTCGGCATCGTAGCCCGGCTGCTGGTGTCGGAGTTCGGTCGTGCCATTGACGCCCTACGGGAGTCCGAGCAGCTGGCCGAATGCTCCGGCATTCCGGTGACGCGGTTCAAGGTGATCGTATTCGTCATTGCCTGCGGCCTGGTGGGTGTACAGGGCGGGTTGCAGGCGTATCTGCTGCGCTACATCGACCCGAGTGCCTTCACGTTCGTGCAGTCGCTCAACCTCGTGGTGATGAACGTCATCGGCGGCATGGAGCATCTGGGCGGCGCGCTCATCGGAACCGTGTTCATCGTCGCCCTTCCCGAGTTGCTGAGCGGCTATGTCCAGGCGCAGCAGATCTTGTTCGGCATCATTCTGCTGGTTGTCATGGCGGCGGTTCCCGGGGGGATCGTCGGGGTGTGGGGCCGGCTTCGCCGGGCTGGACGATGAACGCGCCGCTGCTCCAGGCGACCGGGCTGTCGCGGCAATTCGGCGGCCTAAAGGCGGTCAACGAGCTGTCGTTCGACGTCGCGAGCGCCGAGATCGTCGGCCTGATCGGCCCCAACGGCGCGGGAAAGACGACCGCCGTCAACCTGATCAGCGGCGTCACCCGTCCCTCCTCCGGCAAGGTGACGTTCAATGGGGAGGACGTGACCGCGATGCCGGCGCACAGGCTCGCGCGCCGGGGGCTGGTGCGCACGTTTCAGGCAACCAGGGTCTACGACAAGCGCACGGTGCGGGAGAACGCCCTGCGTGGGGCGTTCCTGCAGCTTTATCCAAGCTTCCTCGGCAGCGTGTTCAGCACGGCGCAAGCCCGCCGGATGCGCGCGGACGCGGAATCGCGCGTGGAGGAGCTGCTTGACTGGCTTGACCTTCGCGATGTCGCCGACACCGTCGCCGGCAGCCTGCCGTACGGACATCAGAAGTCGCTCGGCATCGTCGTGGCACTTGCCACCGAGCCGCACCTGATCCTGTTCGACGAGCCGGTGGCGGGGCTGAGCGCCGCCGAGGCGGACCACGTCCGCGACACGTTGGCGCGCGTCCGGGAACGGGGGATTACCGCGGTCGTGATCGACCACAACATGCGTTTCATCGCCGGGTTGTGCGACCGGGTGGTCGTGCTGCACCACGGCCAGGAACTGGCGCAGGGAAAGCCCGCCGAGGTCCTGGCGGACCCGCGTGTCATCGAAGCCTATCTAGGGATCGGTCATGGCACTGCTCGACGTCGGCGGGCTTGAGGTCCGCTATGGCCGCATTCGCGGCACCAGCGACGTTTCGTTCGCCATCGAGGCCGGCGAGGTGGTCGCGCTGATCGGCAGCAACGGCGCCGGCAAGAGCAGTACGCTCAAGGCGATTCTCGGCATGGCCGCGCTAGCGGGCGGGCGCATCACGTTCGACGGCACGCCGCTGAGCGGGAGCAAGACCTCCGATATCGTCCGCCGGGGGATCGGCTATTCCCCCGAGGGGCGCCGCGTGTTCCCCTATCTCAGCGTCGCCGAGAACCTTCGCGTTGGCGGATACACCCGCAACGCCGACGAGGTCGGCGCGCGAAGCGAGCAGATCTTCGGTTACTTCCCGCGGCTGCGCGAGCGTGCCCGGCAACTGGCCGGCAGCCTCTCGGGCGGGGAGCAGCAGATGCTCGCGATCGGCCGCGCATTGATGAGCCGCCCGCGCCTGTTCCTGCTGGACGAGCCATCGTTGGGCCTCGCCCCGATCGTGGTGGAGCAGATCGGCGACATCCTGCTCGACGTGCGGGAGCGGGAGGGACTGGCGATCGTGCTTGCCGAACAGAACGCCGCCTGGGCTCTGAGCCTCGCCCATCGCGGCGTCATCCTGGAACTCGGCCGCAGCGTTCTCGCGGGAGACGCCGAGGCGTTGATGGACGATCCAAAGGTGCGGACGGCGTATCTCGGCGTCTGATCGGCGGCCGTCCTCGCGCCTGTCACCCCACCTCGTCCAACTCCGGCCCCCACATCTTCTCCAGCGCGTAGGTGCTCCGCGCCTCCGGCTTGAACAGGTGCACGATGATGTCGCCGGCGTCGATCAGCACCCAGTCGGACCCGCCGGCGCCTTCGATCTGCACGCGCTTCATTCCGATGTCTTTCAGCTTCTCGACCAGATGCTCGGCCATCGCGCTGATCTGGCGGTCCGCCAGACCCGTCGCGACGATCATCCGGTCGCAGAAGGCCGCCTTCCCGGCGAGGTCGAGCGTGATCACTCCCTCCGCCTTGTCGCCCTCCAGGCTGGCGACGATGACGCCCTGCAAACGATCGAGCTGATCGGGCGCGGTGCGCTCCGCGCGCTTGCGCTGGCTCCTTGGCCCGGCCACCGCGGCCTTCTTGCGCGGTGTCCCCGGCGTCTTGTCGGCGGCCGGCAGCGGCTTGGGCGCCTTGCGGGCGGTTTTTTTGCGGGACGCCGGCCTCGGGGGCTTGCTGTTCGGAGGTTTGGTTATGACGCGGTTCCTTCGCGGATGGCGGTCGCCGAGGCGGGGTGGCGGGGCACGCTGAGGAAGCCCCAGGCGGGCGGCGCGGAACCCGGAAGCGTGACCGAGGCACGGTCGCTCCGTCGGCCCGCCCGCAACGCCCGTGCCGCCCGACCCGCCAACACGCGGACATTATGGGAGCCACGGGGAACGATCGCGAGCGGTGTGCGCCGTGCGATCTCCCGCCAGCGGCGCCAATGGGGAATCTGCTCCAGGATGTCCGCGCCCATGATCCACACGAAGGAGGCGCGCGGAAATCGCCGCCTCAGCGCACGCAGCGTATCGGCGCTATAGCGCGTGCCAAGCGTGGCTTCGATCCTGGTCGCGACGATCCGCCGCCCATCGGCGATCGCGGCGGCGGAGTCCATCCGCTGCTCGAACGGCGCCATCCCGTCGCGTGGCTTCAGCACGTTGCCGGGTGAAACCATCAGCCAGACCTGATCGAGCCGTAGCCGCCGCCGCGCCACGCGCGCGACGTGCAGATGCCCCGCATGGGCCGGGTTGAACGAGCCGCCCAGCAGGCCGATCCGCGTACGACGCCGATCGCCGAAGCGCGGGATGGGGTCATACGCGCGGGCCATGCAATGTCAGGGACGCACCTGGCCGTCGCCGAGTACCAGATAACGATACGTCGTCAGCTGCTCCAGCCCGACCGGGCCGCGTGCGTGCAAGCGCCCCGTCGCGATGCCGATCTCGGCGCCGAAGCCGAACTCCCCGCCGTCGCAGAACTGCGTCGAGGCGTTCCATAGTCCCACCGCGCTGTCGATGCCGCGCAGGAATTGCTCGGCCGCCGCGCGGTCCTCGGTGATGATGGCGTCGGTGTGCTCGCTGCCGTGCCGCGTGATGTGTTCCAGCGCGCCATCCAGCCCGTCGACGACGCGCACCGACAGCATCGCATCGAGCCATTCGGTGTCGAAATCGCTCTCGGCCGCCGCCGGCAGGTCGGCGACGATCGCGCGCGCCTGGGCGTCGGCACGGAAATCACAGCCGAGCGCGCGCAGGTCCGCCACGATATCGGGCAGCAGCGCCGGCGCGACGGCGGCATCGATCAGCAGCGTCTCGGTCGCCCCGCAAACCCCCGTCCGCCGCATCTTCGCATTGGCGACGATCCGGCGCGCCATCGCCGGGTCGGCGGCGGCGTGGACATAGGTGTGGCAAAGCCCCTCGGCGTGCGCGAGCACCGGCACGCGTGCCTCGCGCTGCACCCGCTTCACCAGCGAGCGCCCGCCGCGCGGGATGATCAAGTCGATCAACCCCGCCGCGCCCAGCATCGCCGCGACATAGGCGCGATCCGCGCTCGGCGCGATCTGCACCGCCGCCTCGGGCAGCTTCGCTTCGCGCAATCCCGCGATCAGTGCCGCGTTGATCGCCCGCGCGCTGCGCAGGCTCTCCGATCCACCGCGCAGGATCACCGCGTTGCCGGATTTCAGGCACACGCCGGCGGCGTCCGCGCCGACATTCGGGCGGCTCTCGTAGATCATGCCGATCACCCCGATCGGCGTCGCGATCCGCTGGATGCGCAACCCGTTCGGGCGCGTCCACTCGGCGAGCGTGCGATCGAGCGGATCGGGCAGCGCCGCGATATTTTCCAGCCCGGCCGCCATCGCCTCGACGCGCGCCGGGTTGAGCATCAGCCGGTCGCGAAACGCCGCATTGGCGTTGCTCTCGGCGAGATCGGAGGCGTTCGCATCGAGGATCGCGGCCGCTTCCCGCCGGACCGAAGCCGCCATCGCCCGTAGCGCCGCGTCACGCCGCGCGGCCGGTGCCCGGGCCAGTACGCGGGATGCGGCACGCGCCGCCTCGGCGGCGTGGCTCAGATGCTTCGTGGCGTCGGTCTCGATGTGCATGGCAACTCCGTGGCCCAGTGTGCCAGCGGACGCAAGCCGTTTCCAGTGTCGC
This sequence comes from Acetobacteraceae bacterium, assembly GCA_049591635.1. Classification (GTDB taxonomy): domain Bacteria; phylum Pseudomonadota; class Alphaproteobacteria; order Acetobacterales; family Acetobacteraceae; genus DATFDN01. Next base: position 7,058 of record JBAWFF010000018.1, on the reverse strand, counting down.
GCCCTTCGGGGTCGCGTGCAGCCTATCGCGTCAGCCGGACGCCGCGCTCGAGCGCGGCCAGGGCTTCCTCGACGACGCGCTCGACGATATCTCCGGCGCTCATCACATCGTTCACCAGGTCGACGCTTTCGCCGGCCCAGAGAACCCGGGTGGAAAGATCGTTCGGCTCGGCCCCGTCATAGGTCCGTTCCGCCGCCTCCCGCGCTGCCTGCAATTCCGTCTCCCGGCCGTGCCATCTCTCGGAGAACGCGTTCTTCACCGCGCGCCCGGGATAGTGGCTCGGCCAATTGGCGCCGCGGACGATGTCGAACACGCGCGTCTGCTGCGTCTGATCGCCGCCGGCGGCCACCGCGCCCTGCTTCACCGCCTCGCTCCACAGCGATTCACGGGACACCGCGAAGCGGGTTCCCATGAGAATGCCGGATGCCCCCAATGCCAGTGCCGCGGCGAGCCCCCTGCCGTCGCCGATACCCCCGGCGGCGACGACCGGAATCGGGTGCACCGCATCGACCACGGCGGGGACCAAGCCCATCGTCCCGCGCGTCGTCCCGGCGTGGCCACCCGCGTCGCGCCCCTGGGCGATGATGACGTCAGCCCCCGCCCCGGCGGCCTGCCGCGCCTCGCCCAAGGTCTGGACCATGCAGATGATCTTGCACCCGGCGTCGCGAATTGCGGCCATGTAGGGCACCGGGTCGCCAAAGGACAGCATCACCGCCGGCGGGCTCGCCGCCAGCGCGACGTCGAGCACCTCGGGTCGCTCGTTCAGGGCCCACAGGATGAGGCCGATCCCCACCCGCGTGTTGCCCGCGGCCGCCAATTCCCGCTTGATCGCGGCGGCGTCGGCATAGCCCGACCCGATCAGGCCCAGCCCGCCCGCCCGGGTAACCGCGGCGGCGAGGCGCCCGCCGGCGGCCGAGCCCATCGGGGCGAGCAAGATCGGATGCTCGATGCCGAGCAACTCGGTCAGCGCCGTCCGGATGCGCGCCATCTCAGTAGATCGTCGCGCGCAACCGCTCGGGATAGGCCGCGTCGTACGCCTCCTGCTCGATGGCACCGCGCGTCAGATCGGCCAAGATCGTCCCGGTGCTCGGCAGCGCCGAGCGGGGAATGCGCTTGTCCGGATTCCACAACTCCGATCGAACCAGCGCCTTCGGGCACTGGAAATACACCCGCTCGGCAGTGACGATCAGCACCGAGCGCGGCAGCTTGCCTTGCGCGGGAAAGCGTTCGAGCAAAGCGGGGTCGACCGAGATGACGGCGCGCCCGTTCACCCGCAGCGTCTCGCCCACACCGGGGATCAGGAACAGCAGCGCGATCCGTGGATCGTGGATCAGGTTGCGCATCGTATCGGCGCGGTTGTTGCCGCGCCGGTCGGGGATCAGGAGCGTGTGCGCGTCCTCGACGGTGACGAAGCCGGCGGGATCGCCGCGCGGCGTGACGTCCATGCCGCCCGGCCCGGACGTCGCGATCGTGACGAACGGAGCGGCGGCGATGAACGCGGCGTAGTGCGGATGGATGTAGTCCACCTCCTTGCGGATCGCGCCCTCCGAGGGCTGCCCATAGAGCGCCTCGAGCGTGGTCTCGTCGCTGATAAGATACGGATCGGTGGCCAACATGCGCGCCTCGTTCACGGTTCGGGACATGGTCCGCCGGTTTAGGCGCGGCGGCAAGATCGGACGTTCATGCCTTCGAGCGCGCCGCGGCCTCCGTCATCATCGCCCCGGTCATCGGGATGAAGAACACACCCATGTCGCGCCGGGAGTGGATCTTCCCTTCCGCGTCCTTCGTGTAGATGTAGAGCACTTGGCCGCGTTTGAACGGCTGGCCGATCGGGATGATCATGCGTCCGCCCGGCTTCATCTGCTTGAACAGGTCGGGCGGGGCGAACTGGGCGGCGCAGGTGACGATGATCAGGTCGAACCCGCCCTCGACCTCCGGCCAGCCATAGTATCCGTCGCCCACGCGCGTGCGCACGTTGGTGTAGCCGAGCGGCGCGAAGATGTGGGAGACGGCCTTGCCCAGCGGCTCGATGATCTCGATCGAGTAGGCGCGCTGCACGATCCGCGACAGCAGCGCGCTTTGGAAGCCGCTGCCGGTGCCGATCTCCAAGGTCACCTCATCGGGCTTCGGCTGCGCCACCTGGGTCATGTAGGCTTGGCCCAAATAGTCCGACAGCGCCGAGCCATAGCCGATCGCCCACGGCTTCGGCTCTGCCTCGTACGCCTCCCCGCCCATGCTGCGACGGTCCTGATAATTGTAATGGAAGTATTCCCGTGGAAGCGTCTCGAAGGCGGCGAGCACGGCTGGGTCGGCGGCACCGAGCCGGCCCTTGAGGTAGGAGGCGATCAGCTTCATGGCCGCCGGCTTGCGGGCCTGGATGTCGGCGAATTGCTGATCGGTCAGGCTGACCGGGCGCCCGGATTCCCGCATCGCTCGCTCATAGGCCCCGCGCGTCCACGGCTCGGCGGCGGCGACGCGCGCCAGGGGCACGAGGGCGGCCGCCGCGCCGATCAGTCCGCGACGGGTGAGCAAGCTGGAAGATGCCACGACGGAAGCCTCTGCGGGAATGGGAACGCTGCCAAGGCAACAGTATACATCGCGCCACCACCGATGAGAACAGTGTCGTAGCCGACTTCCCGCGCCAGTAGTGCCGCGAGCGGCGTGGCGACGACGGAGAAGGCACCGTTGAGCGCCCAGGCCCAGGCCAGCATCGACCCGTCGCCGACCCGCGACAGGCCGAGCGGGAACGGCAGGCCGAGCGCCACCGAGACCGGCGCGACCGCCGCCACCAGCAGGCAGGCGCGCGCCCAAATCGGCCAGCCGAGCGTGGCCAGCGCCAGGGGCCGCAGCCCCATCCAGGCGGCCAGGCACCACAGGACGATCACCGCGACGGCGAGCGCCACGCCCTTGCGCGGCACGCCGATGCGCCCCGATAGCAGGCTGCCGACGCCGGAGAACACCAGCATCGCCGTCAGCACCAGCGCGAAGCCGCCGGTCTGATCGTTCAGCCACAGGCTCGCTTGCGCGATCAAGGCGATCTCGATGAACAGGAAGCCGAGCCCCAGCGCCGGGAAATAGACCGCCAGGCCGAGCACCCCGCGCGCGCCGAGCCGTCCGGGCGCCAGCAATGGCAACGCCAGCACGAGCGCCGCGATCACCGCCGCCTGACCCAGCACGGCGAGGTTCACCAGGGCGCCGATCTCCGCCTGCGGCAACATCTCCAGCCGCGCGAGCAGCGTTCCCAACCGCGACAGCCGTAGCGCCGCGTAGAAGAAGGGCCGGTCGAGCGTGATCGGGGCGAGGCTGAACGTCTCGGCCGACGGCGTCGGCATTCCCGTCAGGACGGCGCCGGCCTCGTCGGCGATCGAATCGTCCGGCCCCGACCGAGCCATCGTGCCGGTGTCGAAGGAAAACGCCGGCAGATCATTGTACAGTCCCGCGCGCGTGGCCCGCACGTCGATGCCGGGGTAGTACGACAGGTCGAACGATCGCGCCTCGCAGAAGCGGCGCAGCGCGCCGATTTGTCCCGCATCCCAATCGCGGTCGGCGAGCAGCACCCGCGCGCCCCAGGCGGAGCGGACCACGACAACGCGCCGCTCCGGGTCCGTCACGCCGATCTGGAGCAGCGCGGCGCGCGCGGTCGCCAGGACGCGCAGCGCGTAGACCGGGAAGTCGCGGATGGAGACCGGGACGGAGACGATCCCGCCCGGTGCCAATGCACGCAGATCGGCCGCCAGCGCTTGGACGGTAAACGCGGCGACGTTCGCATCGGCGGCATCGAGGAAGTCCGAAGAGATATCGATGATGTCGAACCGTCCGCCGCCCCGCGTGGCGGCGAGCGGAGGCACGGTACGCAGCCGCACCCGCCGATCCGGCGCCAGCTTCCTCACCGGCCCCAGCCCGTTCCGCAAGGCGTCGGCCAGAACCGGGTCCGGTTCCAACGCATCGACCCGCCGCGCGCCGAGCGCCAGCACCTCGTCGATACGGAACCCTCCCGAGGCGCCGATCAACAACACATGGGCGCGAGGGATCAACTCGTAGGGCGCCGCATCAAGGGCGGCGTGCGCGTAACCCACGTCCGGGGTCGCGCGCGGCAGGGCGGCGATGCGGTTGCCGTCGCGATACAGCCCGAACGCGCGCGGCGGCCCCGACAGGCCGAGCTGGCCGGAATCGTTGGAGATGTCGGTGTCCACTCGCTCGGTGAAATCGTCGAGCAACTGATACTGTCCGCGCGGCGACAAGCGTTCGGCGAGGATGCGCGCGCCCTTGGTGTGCAGCGGCGCGTAGATCGGCTTGTATTCGTTCACCCGGGGGCGCCCGCCCGCCAGCAACACCGTCTCGGCCAGCACCAGCGCCACGCAAGCGGCCAGCACGGGCCGCTTGCCGTGCCGCATCGCCGCGGCGCTTCCCGCCAACGGCACCAGCAGCGCCGGCACCAGATCGAGCGGGTCGAGCACGAACATCAGCACCGTGACGCACGCCGCACCGGCACCGGCGCCGGCGAGATCCCAGCCGTACGCGATGCCGATCCGGCGCGCGTTCAGCACGAAGCTCAATCCGATGAACAGCCCGGCCAGGAAGAAGAACGGCAGCAGCGCCGCGTAGTATCCGGCGATGTTCCAAAGTTGCCCCGTCCAGGTCACGGGATTCTGCAATTGCAGCGGATTGAACGGATTGGCGGCCGTGGCGCGGAATCCGAGTCCCGCCGTCAGAACCAGCGCCGTCGGCAGCCAGGCCAGCAGCCGCGCCCCGTGCCTCGCCGCCGGCTCTTTCGCCAGCGCCAGGGCCACGCCGCTGAGCGCGAACCCCGCCATGACGATGGAAATAACCCAGTAGCCATACTCGGACCACGCGGTGACGGCGAAGAATCGGGTGAGCGCGATCTCGAAGGCGACGGCGGCGAACGAGACGAGGAAGACTGGCGCGAGCGGGGTCACGGCCACACCTTGCGCCGGATGAAGCCGGCCATCAGCGCGTCGAACTGGCTCGGATCATCGACGAACAGCGCATGCCCGGCCCCGGTGAACACCGCCGTTTCAGTGTTCGGCCGCCCACGCTGGAGATTCTCGGCCTGCGCGGCGAGACCCGGCCGGACGACATAAAGAACCGGCTTCGCGGTCGAATAGACCGCCTCGCGCCAGTAGCTGCGCGGCACCGGATAGGACAGCAGTGCCCGAGCCGCCCATTCGGGCGTGCGCAGCGTCGCGTCGGTCAGGCGATCGAGATACGCGGCCGACTCCGGTTCGCGGAACATCGCCCGCACGAAGGCCGCCATCGCGACATCGTGCGGCACCGGGCGCCGGTGCCTCGGGCTCGGCGTCGGGTGGTAAACCGGCGCGGGCGACTCGCCCACGGAATTGTCGATCAGCACCAGCCCGGCGAGTGCCGCGTCACCGTGCATGTGCACATAAGCCAGCGAATCGAGCACCCCGAGGGACCATCCGACCAGGAGCACCGGGGCCTTCAGGCGCGCGATCAGCTCGGCGATATCCTGCCCTCGCCGCTCCGGGGTGTAGCCATGCGCCGGGACATCAGACAGGCCCTGGCCGCGCGGATCGAAGGCGATGACGTGATAGTGCGGCGCGAAGGCGGCGATCTGCGGCTCGAAGATCCACGCGGGCATGGTCCAGCCCGGCACCAGGATGATCGTATGCGCCCCGGTCGGCCCGGCCTCCAGATAGTGCAGCCGAACGCCGTCGCTGGTCAGGAAGAACCCGTCGTGGACAGCTGACCGCGCCACGGCGGGAGACGCCGCCGCGCAAGCCGCCAGAAGGATCGCCGTGCGCCGCCGAATCGCCCGCATGGGATTAGAATGTGCCCGGATACGAGCCGCCGTCGATCAGAAGATTCTGTCCGGTGACAAATCCCGCCTGCGCCGAACACAGGAACGCGCAATAGGCCGCGAACTCGCTGGGCTCGCCGTAACGTTGCGCGGGGTTGCCGGCACGCCTCTCCTCGCGCAGCGACGACGAACCCGACGAGGCCGGAGCGCGGGCCATTGGACAGCCCAAGCTCCGGCTGGGCGATCTTCACGCCGCGCGCCGAGATGTTGACGATGCGCCCGAACCGTCGCGCGATCATGCCGTCCACGGTGGCGCGGATCAGCGCGATCGGCGTCAGCATCAGCGCATCGACCGCCGCGATCCACTCCTCGCGCGACCAGTCGCGGAAATCGCCCGGCTTCGGTCCGTCGGCGTTGGTGATGAGGATGTCAGGTTCCGGACAGGCGGCGAGCGCGGCGGCGCGCCCGGCTTCGGTGGTAATGTCGCCGGCGACGGGCGTGGTCCGCACGCCGGTCTCGGCGGCGATCTCGGCGGCGGCTTGTTCCAGCGGTTCGCGCGTGCGCGCGACCATGACGACATGCACGCCCTCGCGCGCCAATTGCAGGGCGGTCGCCCGCCCCATCCCGCGGCTCGCGCCCGACACCAGCGCCGTCCGTCCGGCGATCCCCAGATCCATCGCCTAGCGCGCCTTTACCGGCCGGTTCGCATGGCTCTGCTGCGGCACGCCGCGATTGAGCGACATGTGCGAATGGGTGCACAGCCAGGCGCCGTCGATCTTGTTGAAAACCATCGTCGCCCGGCCCGGCCGGTCGAAGGTGGAACCGTCCCGGTGATACCCGGTGCTCGTCCACGGCACGACGACGCAGGCCATGCTGGCACCGGCGGCGACGAGGACGCGCGCGGCGTCGAGGTCGAAGCGGAAATCCGAGGTCTTCGGCCAGACATTGTCCCATTGCGTGGCGATCCAGGCCTCCAGCCCCGGGATCACGTCGCGGTGCGTTCCGAACGCCAGCACATCGGGATGAAACAGCGGCCGCGCCGCTGCATAGTCCACCGCGCGCACGTGACTCGAGAATGTGTCGAGCCAGTCGAGGAAGAGCGCGCGCGTCGCGGAATCGGCTTCGGGCAAGGGCGGCATGGCGGTCTCCAAGGTGGCGGGGATTTGTCGCCCACGTGCTCCACGAGCGCAAATACACGAAAGTCACCTCTCCCGCTCTTGCGGGAGAGGTCGCCCCCGGACTTGATCCGGGGGCGGGTGAGGGTCTTCCGCCGTGG
>JBAWFF010000017.1:0-2113 GCA_049591635.1 Acetobacteraceae bacterium | reverse complement strand
CCGCGTAGTTGCGGACCTGGACCTTGCTCGGGTCGCACCAGGACTGCCCGGTTCGGATGTCGAACTCCCAGCCGTGCCACGGACAGCGAATGATCTCGCCAGGGCGGGAGTAGCGGTACTCGCCCGGCTCGTCGGCTTCGATCAGGCCAGTCAACAGGCCGTCGCAGAGCGGGCCGCCTTGGTGCGGGCAGCGGTTCAGCAGGCCGAAGAACGTGCCCGCCAAATTGAAGATCGCGATCGGACGGCCGCGGACGGTAACCAGCTTGCGCCCGCCCGGCGGCACCTCGGAGACCTTCGCGACCACGTGCTTGCTCATTGTTTCCCGCCCGTCATGAAAATGCCCGTCGGCACGCCACCCGCCTCACACCGTCATACCCGTATTCGCGACGCATTTGCCGTGCCCGTCCTCAGTAATGATGCCGGCACTGGGCGACGATGATTCTCTGATCAACCCCACGCGTCCCCTCGACGGCATAGACCAAGCGATGCACGCCGGTGATCCGACGCGACCACCATCCCGCGAGACTGCCTTTCAGCGGTTCGGGCTTACCGAGACCGGTATGGGGGCGCTGGCGGATGTCGGCGAGCAAGGCGTTGATCGCGGCTAGGATTGCCCGATCCGTCTCGATCCAGTGTTGGTAGTCTTCCCAGCCTTGCTCCGCGAAATGGACCCTCATGCCTTAACGGGCGTCGGGTCGATCAGCTCCCGTTCCTGAAGCCTGCCGGCCTCGGCGTCGGCGACGGCGCCGAGCAGGCGGGCGGCGTTCCGCGGACTACCGAGGAGATGGACTGTCTCCTGCCACCCGGCGAATTCCTCCTCGGAGATCAGAACGACGTTGCCCTTTCCGCCTTGGCGCGTGATGACGATCGGCACCCGCTCCTCCACCGCCCGGTCGAGGTAGGTCGCGAGGTTCTGGCGCAGATCGCTGTAGCTCACATGGCCCACGGACAGCCTCCAGGCATTGTACAGGAATCCGTACGTAGAGCCAGCGGTGGCGGAGCGCAAGGCCGCCGCGACTTCGCTCGCTGGCGAAAGCATTCCTACACGGTAAACTGCTCGGCGATGATGCGTTCCGACAGGCCCTGGTCGGGATCGAACAGCACCGAGACCCTGACCTCGCGATCCTCGCTCACCGCGACCGAGACGACGTCGCGCACCTCGGTGAAATCCGCGACCGCCGCCACCGGGCGCTTGTCGGCCTCCAGCACCTCGAACACCACGTCGGCGGCGCTGGGCAGCAGCGCGCCACGCCAGCGGCGCGGCCGGAACGCGCTGATCGGGGTCATCGGCAGCAGGTTCGCCGACAGCGGCACGATCGGGCCATGCGCCGACAGGTTGTACGCGGTCGAACCGGCCGGCGTGCTGATCAGCACCCCGTCGCAGATCAATTCCGGCAGGCGCACCCGGCCATCGACCATGATGCGTATCTTGGCGGCCTGGCGGAGCTGGCGGAGCAGGCTCACCTCGTTGAAGGCCAGCGCCTCCTCGACCGAGCCGGTGGCGGTGACCGCGTGCATCCGTAGCGGGTGCAGGATCGCCGCCTGCGCCTGCGCCAGCCGGTCGGGCAGCGCCGCCTCGATGAACGGGTTCATCATGAACCCGACGGAGCCGCAATTCATGCCGTAGACGGGCACCGGACGATCGAGCACGCGGTGAAGCGTCTCCAGCATCGTCCCGTCGCCGCCGAGGGCGACGATGATCTCGGCCTCCTCGAACGGGCAGTCCCCGAACGCCGCCGCCAGCCGGTCGCGCGCTTCGCGGGCCAGGATGGTCGGCGCGGCGACGATCGCCAGGCGTTGGGTCAAGCGAGCGCCCGGTGCTCCAGCACGGGCATGTCACGGCGCACTCGCGCGGTAACGCGCGGATCGATCGTCGCGGTCGCCCATCCGGTGCCGTCGGAGACCTGCGCCACGACGTGCCCCCACGGATCGACGACCATCGAATGCCCGTAGGTGTCGCGCGGCTCGTCACGGGAGCCTTCGAGATAGCGGCCCCAGGCGGCGGGGGCGGCCAGCCAGCATTGCGTCTCGATCGCCCGGGCGCGGATCAGCGGTTCCCAGTGGTCCTTGCCGGTCAGCAGGGTGAAGGCGGCGGGCAGGAAGATCACCTCGG
>JBAWFF010000016.1:0-8383 GCA_049591635.1 Acetobacteraceae bacterium | reverse complement strand
CCACCACCGCGCGCGTGGGCCTGGATTGCTTCGCTGCGCTCGCAATGACGGGGTGATTCGCGCCGATGCGTGAATCGCGGAGCGCGATCGCGGAACGCCTGCGCCGCTTCCAGCCGGTGACGCTGCTCTGGCTCGCGGCGGCGGCGGCGCTCGTCTTCCTGGTCGCCGCCCCGCTCATCCGCCTGCTGGTGTCGAGCTTCCAATCCACCGACACCGGTGGCTTCACCTTCGCCAACTACGCGATCGCCTGGGGCCACCCGCGCGACCTGGTCGCGCTCGGCAACTCCTTGCGCTACGCGGCCGAGGTGACGGTGCTCTCGGCGGTGCTCGCGGTGCCGATCGCCTGGGGCGTGTCGCGCACCGACATGCCTGCCAAGAGCGCGATAAGGGCACTGATCCTCGGCGCCTTCATCACGCCGCCCTATCTCGGCGCGATCGGCTGGATCCTGCTCGCAGGACCCAACGCCGGCTGGCTGAACCGCGCCTGGATGGGGCTGACCGGCAGCGCCAACGGCTTCATGAGCGTGTACAGCTTCGGCGGCATGGTGCTGGTCACCGCGCTCTACGCCTTTCCCTACATCTTCGTGTTCACCGCCGCCGCGCTCGATCTGGTGTCCTCGGAGATGGAGGAGGCGGCGAACATCCTCGGCGCCGGCGGGATGCGGACCATCTTCCGCATCACCCTGCCGCTGGTCCTGCCGGCGATCCTGGGCGGCGCGATCATCGTCTTCCTCGACACCGTGGCGCTGTTCGGCACCCCGGCGATCATCGCACTGCCCGCGCGCATCCCGGTGATGACCCTGGAGCTATGGCAGTTCTTCGAGTTCCCGGTGCGCGCGCAGGCGGCGGCGGCATACGCGATCCCGCTCATCGTCATCACGCTGGCGATGTTCTCGATGCAGCGCCTGCTGCTCGGCCGCAAGGGTTACGTCGCGCTGACCGGCAAGGGCGGGGTGCGCCGGGTCGCGCAACTCGGTCCCTGGCGCTGGCTGGTGCTGGGTTACGCGCTGCTGGTGGTGGCGTTGGCCGTCATCCTGCCCTACGCGGCACTGGCGCAGGCGGCGTTCAGCAAGGCGTGGGGCCTCGGCTTCTCCTGGGCCAACCTCACGCTCGCTAATTTCCGGGCCCTGCTGTTCGAGGCCAATTCCCGCGCGACGATCATCCACAGCTTCACCTATTCGGCGGCGGCGGCCTGCCTGTCGGTCGCGCTGGCGCTGGTCATCGCCTACATCGTCAGCCGCCGGCTGGTGCGCGGCGGCGGCGTGCTCACCGTGCTCTGCATGGCCCCCTTGGTCATCCCCGGCATCGTGCTGGGCGTCGCGTTCTATGCCACCTACGCGCCGCCGCCGATCGCGCTCTACGGCACCGCCGCGATCCTGGTGATCGGCTACACCACCCGGTTCCTGCCGATCGCCTACGTCAACTGCATGGCCGGCATCCGCTCGCTGAACCCGGAGATGGAGGAGGCGGTGCGCATCCTCGGCGGCGGGCGTCTTCGGGCATTGGCGCGCGTGGTGGTCCCGCTGCTCAAGACCAACCTCGTCGGCTCCTGGCTCCTGGTGTTCATCCCGGCGACGCGCGAGCTGAGCACCGCGATCTTCCTGGTGGGCGCGCGGACGCGCGTGATCTCGGTCATGATGCTCGACCTAAGCGAGAACGGCAGCTTCGAGACGCTCGCCGCGCTCGGATTTTTCCTGCTGGGAGTGACGATCCTGATCGTGCTGATAGGATACCGGATGGTCGGACGCGACTTCATGCTGCGACGCTCATGAGCGAAACCAGACTCTCGCTGCGCCAGATCAGCTGCGTCTTCGGCAAGACCACCGCCGTCGATCGGCTCGACCTCGACATCGTGCCCGGCGAGTTCGTCTCCCTGCTCGGCCCGTCCGGATGCGGGAAGACCACGACGTTGCGGATGATCGCCGGCTTCATGCGCCCGACCGCCGGCACGATCATCATGGACGGCGAGACTGTCTCCTCTCCCGCCTCCTCGCTGCCGCCCGAAAAGCGGCGGATGTCGATGATCTTCCAGAGCTACGCGATCTGGCCGAACATGACTGTCGCCGAGAACGTCGCGTTCGGCCTGAAGCTGCGCCGCTTCGATCGCGAGACGATCCGCGCCAAGGTCATGGAGATGCTCGACACCGTGCAGTTGGGTGCGCTCGCCGACCGCTATCCGGCGGAGCTGTCGGGCGGCCAGCAGCAGCGGGTCGCGCTGGCGCGCGCGATGGTGATCCAGCCGCGCGTGCTGCTGCTCGACGAGCCGCTGTCCAACCTCGACGCCAATCTGCGCGAGGAGATGCGCTTCGAGATCCGCCGCCTGCACGACACGTTCCACTTCACCACCGTCTATGTGACGCACGACCAGGGCGAGGCGATGGTCACGTCCGATCGCATCGCGGTGATGAATCACGGACGGATCGAGCAGATCGACGCGCCGTACCTGCTTTATACCAAGCCGAGGACCCGCTTCGTCGCCGGGTTCATCGGACGCACCAATCTGCTCGGCGGCGCCTGCGAGGGCGACGTGGTTTCGTTCGACGGCTTCCGCCTGCCGCGCGGGATGTTCGAGGAAAGCGGGCGGGCGCTCTCGGGCGCGATGCAGTTCTCGGTCCGCCCGCAGAGCATCGCCTTGCGGCGCGCGCGGGTCGACAAGGTAGGCGTGGTGGAAGCGCGGCTGGTGCAGCGCACCTATCTCGGCGAATCCTGGGACTACGTCGTCTCGCCTTCGGGCAGCGATGTGCGCCTGAAGGTCGCCGCCCTGCCGTTCGAGGTGTTCGACGTGGGCGACACGGTGTGGCTGGAGTTCGACCCCCTCCAGATGGCGCCGATCGCGGGGTGACGGGCGCGCGCGGCTGGTCTAGCCTCGCCTGACGTTGCTTCCGGAGACACCCATGCTCACCCGCGCCCAGATCGACGAATACAACGAGGTCGGCGCCATCGTCCTTCCCGGCGTGCTGAGCCAGGACGAGGTCGTCCGCCTGCGCCGCGTCACCGACGGGTTCGTGGAGCGCGCCCGCGGCCTGTCCGCGCACGACGAGATCTACGACCTCGAGGACAGCCATTCGCCGAACAACCCGCGCGTGCGCCGCCTCAAGGCCCCGCATTTGCACGATCCGGCTTACGCCGCCCTGATGCGCCATCCCGGCATCATAGGCGCGCTCATCGACCTATGGGGACCCGATATCCGCTTCGACACCGCCAAGCTCAACATGAAGTCGGCAAACTTCGGGGCGCCGGTGGAGTGGCACCAGGACTGGGCGTTCTATCCGCACACCAACGATGACCTCGCCGCCGTGGGCATCATGATGGACGACATGGAAGACGAGAACGGCCCGCTGCTGATCGTCCCCGGCAGCCATCGCGGTCCGGTGTTCGATCATCATGCCGACGGCCGCTTCTGCGGCGCGATGGACCCGGCCCGGCGGGACGTCGATTTCGCCAGCGCGATCCCGCTCAACGGCCGTGCTGGCTCGATCAGCATCCATCACGTGCGCGCGGTACACGGCTCGGCGCTGAACGTCTCGAAGCGCGACCGCAGGCTGCTGCTGTTGCAGTTCCGCGCCGCCGACGCCTGGCCGCTGCTCGGCTTCCCGGCGGGCATCGAGGCATTCGACGAGCTGATGGTGGCCGGCAAGCCGACGCTGGAGCCGCGGCTCGCCGACGTGCCGGTGCGCCTGCCGCTGCCGCCTGCGACGCTGCAAGGCTCTCTCTACGAGAACCAGAAGGGGATGCGCAGCCGCTACTTCGATGCGCCGCTAAAGGCGGCCGAATAACCACGGGGAACAAGCATGACCGATCTTCGCAACCCGGCGCGCGAGAAGCTCGAAGCCGGCGAACTCTCGCTCGGCCTCACCGTCAAGCTCGTCCGCAGCGTGGAGATCGCCGCCGCGGCGAAGGTGGCGGGGTACGACTGGCTGTTCCTCGACTGCGAGCATGGCTCGCTCGGCCTCGACGCCGCCGCGCAGATCGCGGTCGCCGCGCTCGATGCCGGCGTCGCGCCGATCGCGCGAGTGCCGAACGGGGAATTCTCGATGGCGACGCGGCTGCTCGACAACGGCATCACCGGCATCGTGATCCCGCACGTCGACACGGCGGACGAGGCGCGCGAGGTGGTGCGCCGGCTGAAGTTCCCGCCCGTCGGGCACCGCTCCATCGGCGGCATCGGGCCGCATTACGGGCTGCGCGGCATGAAGATCGGCGAGGCGGCGGCGGCGATGAACGCGGCCAACCTCACCATCGTGATGCTGGAGACCCCGACCGCGATCGAGAACGCGGACGCGATCGCCGCCGTTCCGGGGATCGACGTGCTGCTGATCGGCACCAACGATCTGTGCTTCGAGATGGGCATCCCCGGCGAGTTCACCCATGCCAAGGTCGCGAGCGCCTATGACCGCATGATCGCCGCCTGCCGCAAGCACGGCAAGCATCCCGGGATGGGCGGCATCTACGTCGAGGACATCATGGAGCGCTACATCCGGGCCGGCTGCCGCTTCAACCTCGGCGGCGCGGACCAGTCATTCCTGATGGCCGGCGCACAGGCCCGCGGCGCGGCATTGCGCAAGATGATAAGCTGAGTCCTGTCACGGAAGCTTCATCGGCCTGCAATCGGGCTGACGCGGATCGACGCTAGAAGCGGCCGGCGAACGGCACGCGGGGGACTCCATGAACGTGGCGAGCGAGATCCAGTCCCGCCCGGCGACGGAACAGGCGACGATCGCGACCGCGGCGCCGCGCATCGCGATCCGCGACCTCGACTTCTTCTACGGCGACACCCGCGCCCTGAAGGCGATCAGCCTCGATGTGCCAGATCGTCGCATCACCGGGCTGATCGGCCCGTCCGGCTGCGGCAAGTCCACCCTGCTGCGCGTGTTGAACCGGATGTACGACCTCTATCCCGGTCAGCGCGCGACCGGCGAGGCGATGATGGACGGGATCAACCTGATCGCGCCCGACGTCGACGTGAACGAGCTGCGCTCGCGCATCGGCATGGTGTTCCAGAGGCCGACGCCGTTTCCGATGTCGATCCACGACAACATCGCCTTCGGCGTGCGCCTGCACGAGAAACTGTCGAAATCCGACATGGCGGAGCGGGTGGAATGGGCACTGACCCGCGCGGCGCTGTGGAACGAAGTGAAGGACCGACTGAACTTCTCCGCCCTCAGTCTGTCGGGCGGCCAGCAGCAGCGGCTGGTGATCGCCCGCACCATCGCGATCCGCCCCGAGGTGATCCTGCTCGACGAGCCGACCAGCGCGCTCGACCCGGGCAGCACGCTCAAGATAGAGGAGCTGTTCGACGCGCTGAAGCACGAGTTCACGATGGTGCTGGTGACGCACAACATGCAGCAGGCGGCGCGCGTCGCCGACCAGGTGGCGTTCCTCTATCTGGGCGAGATCGTCGAGGTCGCGCCGGCGTCGCGCATGTTCACCTCCCCACGGGAACGGCGCACCCAGGACTACATCACCGGCCGCTTCGGCTGACCCAGGAACCGCGCATGTCGGACGCACCCCAGCACACGGTGAAGAGCTTCGATCAGGAGCTGACACGCCTGCGCGACCTTCTCATCGAGATGGGCGGCATCGTCGAGAGCCAGGTGGCGCTGGCCGCCGAGGCGATCATGAACCGCGACACCGACGCGGCGACCCGCGCGGTGGAGGCGGACCCTCGCGTCGACGCGCTGGAGCGCGACGTCGAGGCGCTGGTGATCCGGATGCTCGCGCTGCGCCAGCCGATGGCCGACGATCTGCGCCTGATCGTCGCCGCGCTGAAGATGACCGGCGATCTGGAGCGGGTCGGCGACTACGCGGCCAATGTCGCCAAGCGCGCCATCGTGCTGGCGCAGTTCTCCCTGCCCTTCCCGCTCGCCGCCATCGCCAACATGGCAAGGCTGGTGCAGGCCGGCCTGAAGATGGTGATCGACGCCATCGCCGAGCGCGATCCGCAAAAGGCGATAGAGGTCTGGCGCTCCGATCAGATGATCGACGACCTCTACACCGCGATCTTCCGCGAGCTGATCACCTACATGATGGAGGACCCGCGCAGCATCACGCCGTGCACGCATCTTCTGTTCATCGCCAAGAACCTGGAGCGGATCGGCGATCACGCGACCAACGTCGCGGAGACGATCTACTACGCGGTGACCGGGGAGGTCTTGCCAGACGCCCGGCCCAAGGGCGATACCTCGTCCTACGCCGTCGTGCGTCCGCGCGACTGAGGAGGCTGCATGGCTGACGGATATGCGCGCCAGTCGAAGCCGCTGGTGCTGGTGGTCGAGGACGAGGCCGCGCTGGCGACGATGCTGCGCTACAATCTCGAGAAGAAGGGCTTCCGGGTCACGGAGGCGGGAGACGGACCGGAGGCGCTGACCTGCATCGCCGAAACGCCGCCCGACCTGGTGCTGCTGGACTGGATGCTGCCGGAGCTGTCCGGCCTGGAGGTCTGCCGCCAGATCCGCCGCCGCCCGGCGACGCGCGATCTACCGGTCATCATGCTGACCGCCCGCGTCGAGGAGGAGGACGCGGTTCGCGGCCTCGATAGCGGCGCCGACGACTACGTCACCAAGCCATTCGGCATGGATGCGCTGTTCGCCCGGATGCGCGCGCTGTTGCGCCGCTCGGGCGCGGTGAGCGTGAGGGGACAGATCGCCTTCCACGACATCAAGTTGGATCTCTCCACCCATCGGGCCACCCGCAATGACCGGGCGCTTCATCTCGGACCGACGGAGTTCCGCCTGCTGGAGTTCTTCATGCGCCACCCGCGCCGCGTCTTCGCTCGCGAGGACGTGCTCGACGCGGTGTGGGGCGCCGACATCCATGTGGAGCCGCGCACCGTGGACGTGCATATTCGACGGCTTCGCAAGGCGATCAACGGCGACGGCGAACTCGACGTGATCCGCACGGTTCGCGCCGCCGGCTACGCCCTCGATACCGAGGCCGCGTAGCACCTTCGCGGGACGGTCGGAGGCCGGCCAGATGGTCGAGGGAAAGCCCAACTTCGTATTGGTTCCCGATGCCGGCGTGGAGGCGGTCAAGCCAGGCCGAAAGATCGGTGCCGGGTTGTTCGACCGCATCCGATCCTTGGCGGCGCCCGCCGCCGCCCCGCTCGACACCGCCCCCCCTGCCCGGCCGCGACTGGTCTTCGGGTTCGACGCGACCGCGTCGCGCGAGCCCGCCTGGGCGGCGGCGCGGAAAGTGACGGATGCGCTGGTCAGGACGCTTCCCGGCGAACTCGATGTCGCGCTCGCCGTGCACGGCGGGTCGCGCCTGCATACGTTCACCGAGTTCACCAATGACGGGCACACGCTGCGCGACCTCGCCGCCAGCATCGAATGCGAGGCGGGTCATACGAAGCTGCTGGCGATCCTCTTGGGCGCGCTCGCCCGGCCCGGCGTCCGAGTGGTGACGTATATCGGCGACGTCTACGAGGAGTCGCCCAGCAAAGGCAGAAGGATCGCCGACGAGCTTGGACGGCGCGGCATCAAGCTGTTCGTCTTCCACGACGTGAGCGATTGGAATGCACGGCGCGATGCGGAGATATTCCTCGACCTCGCCCGTCGGACCGGCGGCTGCGTCCTGCCGTTCGACGCCAGCGCGCCCGGCCGGCTCCGCGACCTCCTGGCCGCCGTCGCGGTGTACGCGGTCGGCGGCGCCGAACTGGTGCACGAGAAACGCGAGCAGTTGCCGGGCGCGGTGGCGCTTCTTGGCTATCTTTCGGGAGGCCAGCGTTGAAGAACTTCGCCCCCTTGCGTCTGCATGTCCCGGAGCCGTCCTCTCGACCTGGGCAGGAACCCGACTTCAGCTGGGTGAAGGTGCCCAACGCGGGCTCGGTCCCTCGTCCCGACGTCGCCGAGGCGCCGCACTCGATGCGCGAGCTTGCCTATGCGCTGATCCGGGTGCTCGACGAAAGTGGGGCCGCCGTGGGGCCGTGGAATCCGAGACTGGAACCGGAGACGCTGCGCTGCGGGCTGCGCGCGATGCTGCTGACGCGCGCTTATGACGAGCGGATGTTTCGCGCCCAGCGGCAGGGCAAGACGTCGTTCTACATGCGCTGCACCGGCGAGGAGGCGATCGGCGTCGCGCAGGCAATGGCGCTCGATGATCGGGACATGATCTTTCCCACCTATCGCCAGCAGGCCATCCTCATCACCAGGGGCTGGCCGCTGGTGGACATGATGAACCAGGTGTTCTCCAACGCGGGGGATCGCCTGAAGGGCCGGCAGATGCCGATCATGTATTCAAGCAAGCAGGCGAACTTCTTCTCGATCGCCGGCAATCTGGCGACGCAATTCCCGCAAGCCGTCGGCTGGGCGATGGCGTCCGCCATCAAGCACGACGACCGGATCGCGGCGGGCTGGATCGGCGAGGGCGCGACGGCCGAGGGCGA
>JBAWFF010000015.1:0-1711 GCA_049591635.1 Acetobacteraceae bacterium | reverse complement strand
GGCCTTGGCGGCGCGGCTGGGGGCGGATGTGCCGGTTTGCATCGCCTCCCGCGCGGCGCGGATGGAAGGTGTCGGCGAGGTGTTGTCCCCGCCGCCGCGCCTTCCGCCCTGCGGGGTGCTGCTGCTGAACCCTGGGATGCCGGTCGCGACGGCCGAGGTGTTCAGTGCCCGAGGAGGCGCCTTCTCGCCCCGCGCCGATCTGCCCGCCGGCTGGAGGGATGCGGCGTCAATGGCCGCCGGCCTCGGCCGCCTTCGCAACGATCTCGAAGGGCCGGCGATGGGCGTGTGCCCGGCGATTGGTGCCGCGCTCGATATGCTGCGCTCGGTCCCCGGCTGCCTGCTCGGCCGCATGAGCGGGTCTGGTGCGACCTGCTTCGGGTTGTTCCCCACCTCGGGTGAGGCCGAAGCCGCCGCGAGATCGGTCGGTCGGGCGGGCTGGTGGTGCTGGGGGGGTGGTCTGCATCCGTGAGACCAAGCAGCCGTTCAGGCGCGCGCATCGGCTTCCCGTGGAATCGAAAAGGGCGGCCCTCGCGAGCCGCCCTTCCTTGAAGCCGCGTTCGCCCGATCAGCGCCGGCTGGAATTGCCGAACAGCTGGAGCATCAGGATGAACAGGTTGATGAAGTTCAGATACAGGCTCAGCGCGTCGTAGACGCTGCGCTTGGCGGCGCCGTCCGTCCCCTCGGCGTAGGCATACTGGACGTAGGTCGCCTTGATGCGCTGGGTGTCGTAGGCGGTGAGGCCGACGAAGACCAGCACGCCGATGATGCTGACGACGAACTGCATCGCGGTGCTCTGGACGAACATGTTCACGACGCTCGCGATGATGACGCCGATCAGCCCCATCAGCAGGAAGCTGCCCCAGCGGCTCAGGTCGCTGCGGGTGGTATAGCCGTAGATGCTCATCGCCGCGAACGTGCCGGCGGTGATGAAGAACACCCGGGCGATCGAATCGCCAGTGTAGCGGATGAAGATGCTGCTCAGGCTGGCGCCCATCGTCGCGCAGAATACCCAGTACAGGGTCTGGGCGGCGCTGCGTGACAGCTTGTTGATGCCGAAGCTGAGCACCAGCACGAATGCCAGCGGCGCGAAGGTCGCGATCAGCGCCAGCGGTCCGGCCGTGCGCACCATCCCGTTCGGCGTCGAGACGATCGGGTAGAATGCGTCCATCAGGCTCGTATTGGCGATCAGCCAGGCGACGATGCCTGTCAGCAATAGGCCGGACGTCATCCAATTGTAGACGCGCAGCATGTACGCCCGCAGCCCGACGTCGAGGATCGCGGTGTTCGCGGTCGCACTCTGTTGGGCACCCGGGTAGGTCCGGAAATCGGGACTGTAGGCCATGGCTTCCCTTGTACCTCTCACGCGGGGAGACCCGCGCCTGTCATTTAGCGTTCGCCTTATCGGCTTCAAGCGGGCGTTACTCATCGCGCAGCCGCGCGGCAGGGGAGGCCCGCGACGCCGCTGCCGTGCCAGCATAACCGAAGACGAGCATGACCGCGAGGGCCAAGGCAAGGGTCGCGCCGAGACGGCCTGGCAGGAAGGTCCAGCTTTCGCCCACCACGTAGCGCATGACCGCCCAGCTGGCCGCTGTCCCGACTGCGGCGGCGACCGCCCCCGCGACGGCGCCGATGGCGCCGAACTCCACCAGCCAGGCGAGGCGGAGTTGCCGGCGCGTCGCGCCGAGCGCCCTGAGGATGACCGCCTCGTGGA
>JBAWFF010000014.1:0-2095 GCA_049591635.1 Acetobacteraceae bacterium | reverse complement strand
TCGCAGGGCACCGCGATCCCACCGACTCGCGCGGCGACCGTCCGTGCGGCGTCCTCGTTGCGGTCGAGCACCGCGACCTTCGCGCCGGTCGCGGCGAGCGCCTCGCACGTCGCCGCCCCCAAGCCGGACCCGCCGCCGGTCACCAGCGCCGCCTGTCCCCGAAGCTCCATGATCGCGTGCCCCTTTCCGTATGCCGCCCCGTACCGAACAATGCGGCCCGGAACAACCGGGGGCTTTCACATGACCGATTGGCGCGCGCGCACGACCGTCCGCTTCACGCCGGAGAAGGCGCCGGCGCACGGCGCGCGCGGGATGGCGGTGACCAATCATCCGCTCGCGTCCGCCGCCGCCGCCGAGATGCTCGCCGCCGGCGGCAACGCGGTCGATGCGGCGATCGCCGGGCTGTTCACGCTGAGCGTGGTCGAGCCGATGATGGTCGGCATCCTCGGCGGCGGGATGTTTCACCTCCGCCGTCCGGACGGAAGCCATGTGGTGATCGACAATCAGAGCCGGGCGCCACTGTCGACCGGGCCCGCCACCTACACGCCCGACCCCGACGCGGCGCCCGGCACGATGGATTCGCTGGGCCGCGCCAACGCGATCGGTCCGAGTTCGGTCGCTTCGCCCGGCAACCTCAAGGGCTGGTGCGAGGTCCTGGAGCGGTTCGGCACATTTTCGCTCGCCGACGTGATGGAGCCGGCGATCCGTCATGCCGCGCGCGGCTTTCGCGCCACCCCGTTCCTCTCCGATTGCGCCGCCGACTGCGCCGCCGATCTCGCGCGCGATGAGGCAATCGCGGCTCTGTTCCTGCCCGGCGGGCGGCCGGTGCGGGCCGGCGAGCGCGTGGTGATGGCCGACTATGCCGACACGCTGCGCCTGATCGCCCACGAAGGGCCGGCGGCGCTGTACGGCGGCACACTCGGCGCCCAGTACGTCGAACACATGGCGCGCGCCGGTGGCCATCTCGCGATGGCGGACCTGACCGGTTATCGCACGGTCGAGCGCGAGGCGGTGCGCGGCACTTATCGCGGCCACGAGATCGTCGGGCCGCCGCCGCCGTCTTCGGGGCCGTTGCACATCATCCAGATGCTGAACATCCTCGAGGCGTTCGACATTGGCGCGCTGGGGTTCGGCACGCCGGAGACGTCGCATCTGATCGCCGAGGCGCTGAAGATCGCCTTCGCCGACCGCGCGAGCGCGACCGCCGACCCGGATTTCGTGCCCGTTCCGGTCGCGCGCTTGCTGTCAAAGGACTACGCCGCGCTCCGCCGTGCCGAGATCGACTCTGCGCGCGCCCGGGAGTTCTCCGCAGGCGTCGGTTTGGCCGAATCCGCGCACACCACGCACCTGACTGTCGCCGACAGCTCGGGGATGATCGTCGCCGCGACGCAGACCATCAACAGCTTGTTTGGCGCCCGCTTCGTGGTGCCGGGCACGGGGATGATCCCCAACAACTACATGTACCTGTTCACGCCGCGTCCGGGCCACGTCAACTCGATCGCCCCGGGCAAGCGAGTCACCTCGTCGATGTCGCCGGTGATCGTGCTGCGCGACGGCAAGCCCGTCTACGCGCTCGGCCTTCCCGGCGGGTTGCGGATTTTCGCCTCCGTCATGCAGGCGCTCGTCAACCTGATCGACCACGGCATGACGCTGTCGGAGGCGGTCGAAGCTCCGCGTCTGTGGACCCAAGGCTTCGGCGTCGAGATGGAGCGGAGCTTCGGCGAGGCGGCGGTGCGCGGCATGGAGGCGCGCGGCCATCGCGTGTCGGTGGTCCCGAATGTCGGCGGCGGCATGTGCGCAATCGCCTTCGAGCCGGACGGCGGCCTGACCGGGGCCGCCTGCTGGCGCGCCGACGGCACTCCGATCGGCCTCGGCGGCGGGCTGGCCCGACCGGGCGTGCGGTTCCGACCGGAAGCCAACGCTCCCGCCGGGTAGGGCCGCCCCCTCCGGTCATTCCCGCGAAAGCGGGAACCCAGGCCCGCGCGCACCAGGTTCCGTGCCGTTCGCCTGGGTTCCCTGAGTTCACAAACGAAGTGCAACACCAGGCTAAGGTGTTGCAATGGCCGGAAATTACTCGCACCTCGATCTTGAGGAC
>JBAWFF010000013.1:0-35130 GCA_049591635.1 Acetobacteraceae bacterium | reverse complement strand
GCGAGGCGCGCGCCGGCGAGGGCGGGCGTACGCGATTGGCCGCGGCGCAGGCAGCCGATGCCGCCGACTGGCTGCCGCACGACCTGCTGCTCAAGCTCGACCGCTGCCTGATGGCGCACGGCGTCGAAGGCCGCACCCCGTTCCTCGATCCCGCCGTCGCCGCCGCCGCCTTCCGTCTTCCGGACGCGCTGAAACTGCGCAAGCGGACGGGCAAATGGCTGCTGCGCCGTTGGCTGGAGCAAAACCTGCCCGAAGCGCAACCCTTTGCTCCCAAGCGCGGCTTCACCGTCCCGGTCGCCGACTGGATCAGAGGCCAGGGCACCCGCCTCGGCCCCCTCGTCGCTGCCCAGCCTGGGGTGGCGGAGATCGCTGATCCAACCAAGGTCGACGCCCTGTTTCGCTCCGCCGCACCGGGCGGCGAGGGCATGGCCGCCTGGATGCTGCTGTTCTATGCGCTGTGGCACCGGCGCCATATCGTGGGCCTGGCGGCCAATGGGGACGTATTCGAGACGCTGGCGGCCCACTAAGAGTGAGATTGTCGATGCCAACCCACTATGACCTCCTGATCCGCAACGGGACCTGTGTCCTCCCGTGGGGCATCGAGCAGACTGACATCGGGGTTCGCGACGGCGGCGTCGCGGCGCTCGGTGTTCCCGCCACCGCCACCGCCGATGAAGCCATCGACGCAAGCGGCCTCCACGTCCTTCCCGGCCTGATCGACAGCCACACCCATCTGCGCGACCCCGGCGACGCGGCGGTGGAGACGATCCCGACCGGCACCCGCGCCGCCGTGCTCGGCGGCGTCACGGTGGTGTTCGACATGCCGAACACGACGCCCTCCATCACCGATGCCGAGCGGCTCGCCTGGAAGCAGGAGTACGTGGAGCGTGTCGCCTGGTGCGACATGGGCCTCTATGTCGGCGGCACGAAGACCAACGTTTCCCGCCTCGCGGACCTGGAGACCGGGCGCGGCGTGTGCGCCATCAAGGTGTTCGCCGGCAGCTCCACGGGCGATCTGCTGGTCGAGGACGACGAGAACCTGGAACGCGTGATGCGTGCCGGACTGCGGCGCATCGCCTATCACAGCGAGGACGAGTACCGCCTGCAAGCGCGCCGCGCGCAGTTCAAGCGGGGCGATCCGTACGCGTCCCACATGGAGTGGCGCGACGAGGAGACGGCGTTTCTCGGCACGCGGCGCCTGATGGCACTCGCCGGCAAGACCGGGCGCCCGGCGCACATCCTGCACGTCTCGACCGCGGAGGAGCTGGAGTACCTGAGGGACTTCCGCGACATCGCCTCGGTCGAGGTGCTGGTGAACCATCTCACACAGGTGGCGCCCGACGTGTACGAGACGCTGGGCGGCCTCGGCGTGATGAACCCACCGATCCGCGGCCGGCGCCATTTCGAGGCCGCGTGGGCCGCCATCGCCGACGGCACGGTCGATACCGTCGGCTCCGATCATGCCCCGCACGCGCGCGACAAGAAAATGCTTCCCTGGCCCGACTGCGCGGCCGGCCTGACCGGCGTGCAGACGATCGTGCCGGTGATGCTCGATCATGTGAACGCCGGACGGCTGAGCCTGCCGCGCCTCGTCGATCTCATGTGTGCCGGGCCGGCACGCGTCTATGGGCTCCTCGGCAAAGGCCGCCTCGCCGCCGGCTACGACGCTGACTTCACCCTTGTCGACATGAAGCACCGCCAGCGGATCGAGGAATCCTGGATCGTCTCGCCCTGTGGCTGGACGCCGTTCGCCGGCAAGGCCGTCACCGGATGGCCGGTCGCGACGATCGTGCGTGGTGCCGCGGTGATGCGCGACGATACGGTGCTCGGCGAACCGCGAGGCCGGCTGGCGCGGTTCCGCTGATTCAGCTCGACGGTGGCGTGCGCAGCGCCATCCACTCCGGTCCCGGTCGCGCCTGCGATTGGGGCAGGACCAGGAGCAGCACGTAGTCGCGCTTCAAGGCAACCGCCCGCACGATCGCGTCGTGGAAATCCTCCGGGGACCCAATCGGCTGGTTCTGGACCCGCTCGATCGCATCGCCCGGCTTCAGGCCGTGAAACGCCGCGTCGGTACCCGGCGCGACCGCGGTGACGAGGACGCCGAGTTCGTCCCCCTCGATCCCAAGCTTGACGCGCTGCATATCGAGCAGTTGCCCGACCTTCACCCCCATGTCGGGGGCGATGGTGCTTTTTTTCTGCACCGGCATGATCGGCTTGACGGCACCCTGCCAGAGATCGCGTGGCCATTCCCCGACCGTCGCGTGCAGATCCAGCCCCACGCCGGCTCGTTCGATCGACAGCGTGACCGCCTGGCCCGGTGCCGTCTCGCCGATATCTCGAAGCAGCGCACGCTCGTCCGGCGGCGTCTGGCCGTTGTAGCGCAGAATGATATCGCCGATCTGCATCCCGGCGACGGCGGCGGGACCGTCCTCCGCCACGTCCGCCACGATCGCACCATGCGGCGATTCGGTGCCGAGTGCCGCGGCGATTTCGGGCGTCACCTGTTGGACCGTCAGCCCAAGGTAGCCAGGTCGAAGCCAGCCGTACTGCTTAAGACGGCCGATGACGAAGAGTGCATCCTTGGAAGGTATGGCGAACCCCAAGCCCGCGGAGCCGGCAGTCGGCGAGATGATGGCGGTGTTGATGCCGATGACCTGGCCGCTCAGGTTGAACAGCGGACCGCCGGAGTTGCCGTGGTTAATCGAGGCGTCGATCTGGATATAGTCGTCGTACGGCGTCTCCGAGATGTCTCGGTTCAACGCGCTGACGATGCCACCACTTACGCTGAGTCCGACCCCAAGCGGGTTTCCGATCGCAAGCACCGGATCGCCGATCTGCACTGCCGCGCTATCGCCCCAAGTGATCGCCGGGAGCGGCTTTGGCGGATCGACCTTCAACAGGGCGACGTCGGACACCCGGTCGGCGGCAAGGACGTGGGCGGCTAACTGGTTGCCGTCGGAGAAAGTGGCGACGATCTCGTAGCCGCCGTCTATGACGTGGGTGTTGGTCACGATCACGCCGCTCGGATCGATCACGAAGCCGGAGCCGAGCTGGAGCTTCTCTCCCGTTGCGGTCGCGCCCTGCGTCCCGATCATGTCGGGTGGGCTCGCCGCCACGCGCGTGGTGATATTGACGACCTTGGTCAGAAGGCTGCGTACCAGCTTCGATTGGCTGAGCTGCATCTCCTGCGCTCGCGCCGGTCCCCCGCCCAGAAGCACCGCCGAGACCGCTAGGAATACGAGGAAACGACTAACCCGGCGAATGGCGTCCTCCATTGGCTGCCGGCATGGCGCGGGACCACATAACCGGATCGACCGTCGGCTGCTAGCGTGCCAATCTCCTGTCCGCTCACGACTTCGTGTTCGATGACCCGTTCCAATCTGGTTTCCTCACGTCCAAATTCCGGCCTAGCGGGGCGCCGTGGAAGGGTCCGCCAAGATCTGCCGCACCCCTCATCGAAGGAAGACAAAACCATGAACATCACCTCTCAGATGACTCGCGCCCTGTTCGTTGGTGCGCTCGCGTTCTCCATTGGCGCCGCACCCGCCGCGTGGGCGGCGGGCAGCGGCTGCTCCACGCAGAAGGCCGATCAGGAGCAGCTTGGCCAGAACACCGGCCCGGCGCAGAAGGCCGATCAGGAGCAGCTTGGTCAGAACGTCGGCCAGGCCCAGAAGGCCGACCAGGAGCAGCTTGGCCAGAACGTCGGCCAGGCCCAGAAGGCCGACCAGGAGCAGCTTGGCCAGAACGTCGGGCGCGCGCAGAAGGCTGATCAGGAGCAGCTCGGCGCGCACGGCAACCGCCAGTTCGCCATGAACAACGCCAGCAAGTGCTGATAGGTCTCCCTCTCCCGCCGGTGGCGGGAGAGGGATCTCCATACGGTTAAGCAATCGCCCTTGCCGGCTTCCTCGTGCGCGGCGAGGTGTTCGACGAACCCTTTGCGCCCGCCTGGGCGCGACTGATCGCGAGCAGGTTCGCGATTGTCGGCCGTGCCTCGTCGGCACGCATTGCCAGCGTAAGCGGCGCGAGCGGCCGGTTCGGATCGGCGATTCGCCTATAGATCACGCCGGCCAAAGCGATTCCACGCATGGATGCTGGCACGAGCGAAATCCCGACACCGGCGGCGACCAACGTGATGTTGGTGAGCATCCGTCCCACCTCGGTGACGATCCGCGGCTCGAACCCTGCCAGGCGGCATGCTTCAATCACGTCGGCATACATCCCCGGGGCGGCTTGCCGCCGCACCAGTATGAAACCTTCACCGGCGAGTTCTCGCAGCGCGACCGCCGCGTCGCCCCGCCGTGCGAGGAAGTGGCCAGCGGGCAGCGCGACGAGCAGTTCCTCTTCCAACAACTTGACGAAGGTGACGCCGATAGGGCGCGACACCACGGCACGTACGAACGCCGCATGGATCGACCCGCCAACAAGCGCGTCCGTCAGATCGGCGGCATTCCCCTCCTGGGGTCGAAGCAGGACGTCGGGATAGGCGCGCCGGTACGCACCCATGATCGCCGGCAGGAGCGGATGCAGGATCGCCGAGGTGGTCACGCCGATGATGATCTCCCCGCTTTGGCCGCGTGCCGCCATCACCGCCAGTGCCGCCGCCCGCTCCGCCGCCGACAGCACGGCCCGCGATTGTTCGAGGAACGCCCGCCCTGCCGGCGTCATCTGCATCCCGCGGGGCAACCGGGTGAACAGCGCAACCCCGAGTTCCGCCTCCAGCGCGCGGATCTGCTGCGATAGTGGCGGCTGTTGCAGCCCGAGCCGAGCGGCCGCGCGCGTCACATGGCCTTCCTCGGCGACGGCGATGAAGTAGCGAAGGTGGCGGAGTTCCACGAGAACGATATGTCCTGAGTATCGCGCGACGCCTGCAGGTATATTTTACATCTCTCAACCGGTTTGTCACCGTCCGCCCATAAAGTGAGGGAGGACCATCCATGCCGACGCGCGAGACCGTTGCCGCCTCCGTGCTAGCGGGACTGATGCTGCTGCCATTGGCGGCGCAAGCCAGTCCTATCGACATACTGTTCCTCGGCAACAGTTTCACGCATGGCCGCTATGACCCGGTACGCACCTACAATGCCGGGTTCGGGCCGAACTCCGTCCACGACCTTCTATGTCCTTCGGCTGCGACGTGCAGTGCGGCCGAAGCGGGCCCGCAGGTCGATCCAAGCCTCACCCCGCCGGCCGGCACCCTGCCGCAGCAACTGGCGTATCTCCAGGCGAACCCGACGGCGCAGTACAACGAACCAGGGCCATACGGCGGCGTCGCCGGCATCTTTCTCCAGTTCACCCGCGATGCCGGGCTGAACTACGACGTGTCGCTGATCACGGTCAGCAGCGCGACGCTGACCGGCTTTCTGAACAATAGGGGTAGCGAAGCCGGCGCCCTGCCGCTGATCGAAAGCGGCAAGTGGGACAAGGTCGTGATGCAGGACCAGAGCTTCCGCCCGCTGCCCAATCCGATCACGGTGGACGGCAACGCCGTCGCCACGCGGGGCGTGCCGACAGGCTTTCAGAGCGGCGTGACCGGCCTCGTCAATGGCATCGACGCCGCCGCATCGACGGCCGGCAAGCCCAATCCGGCCGTCACCCTGTTCGAGAGCCAGCCGCTCGCCAATTACGGCTACACCAGCAGCAATCCGAATGCGCCGATCTTCGGCAGCAGCACGGGTCCCGCGGGCAGCATCTACGCGCCCTATGTCGGCGATGCGAACCCCAACGCGGCGATGGCACAAGACCTGCACAACGCCTACGAGGCAGCGGCGAGCGCCTATGACGCAGCGAATCCGGGCAAGAGCCATGTGGATGTCGCGTTGGCCGGCGATGCCTGGATCACCGCGATGAACCACGGGCTCGCGGTGAGCGACCCGTATCTCGCGAATCTTCCGCCCGGTGAGGTCGATCTTTGGGACAGCGACGTGCTCGACGCATGCTGCACCACGCCGATCGGCTATCATCCGAGCGTCTACGGATCGTATCTGAATTCGCTGGTGCTGTTCGACCAGATCACCGGAGTCGATCCCGAGACTTTGGATGCCGAGTTCGATTCCGCCAACCCGGACTATCTCGACTCCGCCTCTTACGCGCTCGGCATCGCGCCCGATATCGCCCATCTGCTGGCGATCGCGGCGGCCGAGACTGTTGCCGCGGGGCATCCGGTTCCGGAGCCCTCGGCGCTCGCCCTGCTCGCCACCGCGGCGGTGATCGGCGGGGTGGCCGTGCGCCGGCGGCGAAACGCGAAGTCCGGCCTGGCCTCTTGAGCCGGGCGTGATTGAGGCCGAAACTCCCCCGATCATGGAAGGGAGAGCGGAATGGACAGTTCGGCGGGACAGCCGGCCGGCGGAACACACCTGCCGTTATCGGGCCTCAAAGTCCTCGACCTGACGCTCGCCCGCGCCGGACCCACCTGCGTGCGCCATCTCGCCGATTGGGGCGCCGACGTGATCCGCATCGAACCGCCGCCGACCGGGGGCGAGGATATCGCCGGCGCGCGGCACGGGTTCGACTTCCAGAACCTGCATCGCAACAAGCGCGCGATGCAGCTGAACCTGAAGGACAAGCAGGGCCACGAGGCGTTCATGCGGCTGGCCAAGGACGCCGACGTGATCGTCGAGAACATGCGCGCGCAGGTGAAGCATCGGCTGAAGATCGCCTATGATGACGTCCGCGCGATCAATCCGCGCATCGTCTACGCCTCCATCTCCGGCTTTGGTCAGGACGGCCCGTACGGCCTCCGCGCCGGGGTCGATCAAATCGCCCAGGGCATGGGCGGGCTGATGTCGATCACCGGATTGCCCGGCCAAGGGCCGGTGCGCGTCGGCATCCCGATCGCCGACCTCACCGCAGGCAACCTGCTCGCGCTCGCCGTCATGATGGCGCTGTTCGATCGCGAGCACACCGGCGTCGGCCGCTGGGTCACCACCAGTTTGCTCGAAGCCCAGGTGTTCATGCTCGACTTCCAGGCCTCGCGCTGGCTGATGGCCCACGAAGTCGCCGGGCAGGCCGGCAATGACCATCCGACCGGCATTCCCACCGGCGTCTTCCCGTCGAGCGACGGCCACATCAACATCGCCGCCAGTTCCGCGAGGCTATGGGAGCGCTTCTGCGAAGCGGTCGAGCATCCCGAGTGGAAATCCAAGCCCGAATGGAAGACCCAGCAAGGCCGCAGCAAGGACCGCAAGGCGATCAACGCCGCGATCGGCGAGATCACCCGTACCAAGCCCGCCGCGCATTGGATCGAGCTGTTTGAGGGCGCGGGCATCCCCTGCGGACCGATCAACACGATCGATCAGGTCTTCGCCGATCCGCAGGTCAAGCATCTGCGCATGGCCCGCCGCATGGACAGCCCCGCGATCGGGGCGACCGAGGTCGTGTCGTCGGCCATCAACATCTCAGGCTACCCCAAGGACGTCCGCACGCCGACGCCGGAGGCGGGTGCCGATACCGACGAGGTGCTGCGCTCGGTCGGCTATGACGACGTGCAGATCGCCGCGATGCGCGACAAGGGAGTGATCTAGATGGACATGTTCAGCGCGGCGCCGACGCGCCAGTACGCCGGCGGCAAGATGCTCGCCTCCAGCCAGGACGGCGTCGGCGTGGTCACCTTCAACCAGCCCGAGAAGCGCAACGCGATTTCGATCGAGATGTGGGAGGGCATGGGCCAGATCCTCGACGAGTTCCGCGAGGATGCAGCGGTACGCGTGGTGATCCTGACCGGTGCTGGCGACAAGGCGTTCGTCTCCGGTGCCGACATCAGCCAGTTCGAGAAGAACCGATCCGACGCCAACGCGCAGCGCGAATACGAAAAGCGCACGAGCAGCGGGCGCGCCAAGCTCGGCGCATTCCCCAAGCCCACCATCGCGCGCATCCGCGGCTTCTGCCTGGGCGGAGGATTGGCGATCGCCATGCAGACCGACCTCAGGATCGCCGCCGAGGGCAGCCAGTTCGGCATTCCCGCCGCCAAGCTCGGCATCGCCTATGGCTTCGACGGGCTCACCAAGCTGGTCCAACTCGTCGGCCCCGCGCACGCGCGCATGATCCTCTACACCGGCAGCCGGATCGACGCGCGCGAGGCCGAGCGGATCGGGCTGATCAACAAGACGGTTCCCGACGCCGGGTTGGATGATGCGGTGCTCGGTATCGCGCGGACCATCGCCGAGAACGCGCCGCTGTCGGTCTATGCCTCCAAGATCACCATCTCCGAGGTGATGAAGGACCCCGACAAGCGCGATTTCGATCCGATCGCGCGCGCCGGCGTCGAGTGCTTCGACAGCGCCGATTATCGCGAAGGGCGCGCGGCGTTCATGGAGAAGCGGCGGCCGAAGTTCCAGGGGCGGTGATGGGGCGGACGGCTATTTTCCAATCTGGAATGTTGTGAACACAACGACATAAGATACTGTGAATGCCAAGACACCGCCGTTGCTCGCTTCCAGCGGTCGCAGAAATGCCTCCCAGCAAACCTGGGTCGTGTCCTTGCGGACAATGCGAGCGTACGTGGTGTTGTCGAGAGGGCCTGCCCGTGCGCTGACATTGATTGCTGCGGTGTTCGTGTCGATCATGCCGCCGTCGGGTGCGACTTCACACTTGCTTATCGGACCTTCATTGTGCCCCGCTTCATCCGTTTCAAGGTTGTAAGGCCCTGCCGACACGGGGACGGTCCTCTGTGAGATTTCCACGCGTGGGATGTACGGCACGACAATCCAATCGGGTTCGCCCCCGATGTCAGCGGTGATCCGAAGCTCCTGACCGGACGTGCGATCGAATATGGCGCTGCGCGTTTCCCCGGTCTGCCAGGGGTCGCTCTGTCGCCAGGGGTCAGTTGCCCCATGAGGGGCGCCGCCGGTTGCAACCACGCTCCACTTGGTGACGCTCGTGGGCGCATGAACTGGGGCGATCCAGTGGATCTGCACGGTGACCTGAGACGCCGTTGCATCGACCGGTACGCCGTTGAACGGGACAGTGAGGCCGATTCCGCTTTGTTCGGTTGAAGAGGAGTTATTGGCGAGAAGCTGCATAAGGGCATAGGTCGTCGCTTGGTCGAAGGATACTGCGTGGACGTTCTGAATTAGCGCGCCTAGACACTGGTCCATTGCGGCCCGTAGCGTCGCGGCATCTTGGGGGCCGGGGAAGACCGCCATTCCCAACGCGCGCGCGAACGACAACACTCCGAGCCTCCCGTTAGCGTCCGCATCGACCCGGTTGCAAGCGCATTCTTCGCGATCGTTGTGATGCGCCACGGTTGCGCTACTCTGGCATTGACTTACTGCGGCATTGCCATGTACAAACCGCCGTGCATTCGGTCGCCGAAACCAAGGTCTTTTCCCGGCGCGCCGATGCGCTACTGACGCAAACTGAGCGCATGGAGCTGATCGCGATGTTGGCGAACGATCCGCTGGCGGGCGACCTGGTTCCCGGGCTCGGCGGGATTCGAAAACTGAGGTTCGCCGCCGGCGGACGGGGCAAGAGTGGCGGCTTCCGGGTGATTTACTACGTCCTGACCGATGATCTACCGATCCTGGCGATGTTGATTTACGGCAAGAATGAGCAGTCCAACCCGACTCCGGAACAGCGGCGCGCATTGCTGGCGGCTGTCGACGAACTGAAGAGGGCGGTGCGGGGCTCGGCATAAAGGGGGATAGGCGCGTGGCGAGCAAGCGGGTTGACGTAACGGACGAGTTGATCGAGGCGATCAAGGAAGCGGCCGACATCCTGAGTGGCAAGGTTCAGCCCGCTCGGGTGTGGCCGGCTCCCGCCGAAGTCGACGTGCGCGCGATCCGCCGCAAACTTGGCCTCACACAGTCCCAGTTTGCCGCCCAGTTCGGCTTCAGCCTCAGCGCGGTGCGCGAGTGGGAGCAGGGCCGTCGGCGCCCCGAGCAGGCGGCACGGACTTTGCTACTGGTGATCGCGCGCGACCCCGACATCGTGGTGAAGGCCCTCGCCGCCGCCTGACCTGCCGCCCTCGCCATCCTGGAAGATCGCGCCTATATTGCACTGCGACGTAAGCGAGGGGCGGCCCGCCTCGCGCCGCCGATTCCCCAGGACAAGAGACCAGCTTGAGCGACACGCCCAACCCGCCTCCCGGCTCGCCGGAGGATCAGCTCCCGGTGGTGCTCGAGGAGGAGATGCGTCGCTCCTACCTTGACTACGCGATGTCCGTCATCGTCGCGCGCGCGCTGCCCGATGCGCGCGACGGGCTGAAGCCGGTGCATCGGCGAATCCTGTACGCGATGCAGGAAGCCGGGAACACGCACGACAAGCCGTATCGCAAGTCCGCCCGCGTGGTCGGCGACGTGATGGGCAAGTACCATCCGCACGGCGACCAGTCGATCTACGACGCGCTGGTGCGGATGGCGCAAGGCTTCTCCATGCGAGTGCCGCTGATCGACGGGCAGGGCAATTTCGGCTCGGTCGACGGCGATCCGCCGGCGCAGATGCGTTACACGGAGGTGCGGCTCGCGCGCGCGTCTTCATTGTTGCTCGAGGATATCGACAAGGGTACCGTCGACTTCCAGCCCAATTACGACGAAAGCGAGAACGAGCCGCGCATCCTGCCGGCGAGCTTCCCGAACCTGTTGATCAACGGTGCCAACGGCATCGCCGTCGGCATGGCGACCAACATCCCGACGCATAATCCCGGCGAGATCATCGACGCCGCGCTGGCGCTTGTCGCCGATCCCGAGACGTCGCTCGACGAGCTGATGAAGATCGTTCCGGGCCCCGACTTCCCCACCGGCGGCATCATTCTCGGGCGCGCCGGCATCCGCTCGGGCTTCGAGACCGGGCGCGGCGGCATCGTGCTGCGCGCGCGCGCCGAATTCGAGGAGATCAGAAGCGGGCGGCAGGCGATCATCGTCACCGAGTTGCCGTACCAGGTGAACAAGGCGACGCTGCTCGAACGCATCGGCGAACTGAACCGCGCCAAGCAGGTCGAGGGCATCGGCGAGATGCGCGACGAGAGCGACCGCTCCGGGATGCGGATCGTGATCGAACTCAAGCGCGACGCCACCCCCGAGGTGGTGCTGAACCAACTCTACCGCTTCACCAACATGCAGATTGGTTTCGGCGTCAACATGCTGGCGCTCGATGCCGGCCGCCCGCGGCTGATGGGCCTCAAGGACGCGCTGGCGTGCTTCATCGCGTTCCGCGAGGACGTGATCCTGCGCCGCGCCCGCCACGATCTCGGCAAGGCGCGTGACCGCGCGCATCTGCTGGTCGGCTACAGCATCGCCGTCGCCAATATCGACGAGGTGATCCGCCTGATCCGAGCCTCGGCCGATCCCCGCTCGGCGCGCATCGCGCTGATGGGACGCGATTGGCCGGCGAGCGACATCGATGTGCTGCTCGCGCTCATCGACGAACCGGGCAACGTCATCACGCCGGAGCACACGGTCCGGCTGACCGAGGCGCAGGCCGACGGCATCCTCGAGTTGCGCCTGCAACGCTTGACCGGCCTCGAACGCGACAAGATCGAGGCCGAACTGCAAGAGGTCGCCGCCCGCATCCGCGACCTGCTCGACATCCTGGGGTCCCATCCGCGCCGCATGGAGGTCATGCGCGAGGAACTCGCGCGCGCGCGCGCCGCGCTGGCGACGCCGCGCATGACCTCGATCGAGGAGGCCGAGGCGGACCAGGACGACGAGAGCCTGATCGAACCCGGCCAGATGGTCGTGACCATCACCCGCGACGGCTTCATCAAGCGCACCCCGCTCGACGTGTTCCGCTCGCAGAACCGGGGCGGGCGCGGGCGCACCGGCGCCGGCACGCGCGGCGACGACGTGGTGACGCGCAGCTTCAACGCGCATACGCATCAATGGGTGCTGTTCTTCTCCTCGGGCGGGAAGGCATTCCGCCAAAAGGTGTGGCGCCTGCCCGAAGCCTCGCCGACCGCGAAGGGACGCGCGCTGGTCAATCTGCTGCCCGAATTGGGCCAGGACACCATCACCGCCGTGCTGCCCTTGCCGCTGGAGGAGGATTTGTGGGGCAGCCTGCACCTCGTGTTCGCGACCGCCTCGGGCAACGTCCGGCGCAACCGGCTGTCGGACTTCCGCAACGTGCGTGCCGCCGGCCTGATCGCGATGAAGCTCGACCCAAATGGCATAGAAGGGGGCGATAAGCTGATCGGCGTCGCGACGTGCCGCGAGGGCGACGATTTGATGCTTGCCGCGCGGCGTGGCCGCTGCATCCGCTTCCAGATCACCGAGGATACGCTGCGCGTCTTCGCCGGGCGGGATAGTTCCGGCGTGCGCGGCATTCGACTGGTGCCGGGCGACGAGGTCATGAGCCTCTCTGTGCTGCGCCACATGGACGCCGACACCGACGAGCGCGCCGCCTATCTGCGGATCGCCAACGCGCGCCGCCGCGCCGCCGGGGTGGCGGTGGAGGACGACACTGCCGAGATGGCGGAGCCCGACGAGCCGGTGGCGGAGGTGGCGCTTTCCGCCGAGCGCATCGCCGATCTGGAAGCGGCCGAGGAATTCCTGTTGACCGTCACCAGCGCCGGTTTCGGCAAGCGTACCTCGGCCTACGAGTACCGCGTCACCGGGCGGGGCGGGCAGGGGATCGCCAACATCACCCTCGGCAAGCGCAAGGGCGGGGGCGTCGTGGCGACCATGCCCGTGCGTCAGGGCGACAATCTGATGCTGGTGACCGATGTCGGAAGGCTAATCCGCATTCCGGCCGACCAGGTGCGGATCACCGGGCGCCAGGCGATGGGCGTCACCTTGTTCCGCGTCGATGCGGCGGAGACCGTGACCAGCGTCTTCCCGGTCATGGACGACTCACCCGATGAAAACGGCGCGCCGGAAGCGCCGGAGGAAAGCGATGTCTAAGCGCCCGCGGATCGGCCTCTACCCGGGCACGTTCGATCCCATCACCAACGGCCATCTCGACGTGATCGCGCGTGCCGCGCGGCTGCTCGACAAGCTGGTCGTCGGCATCTCGCTCAGCGCCGGCAAGTCGCCGCTGTTCACCCTCGACGAGCGGGTTGAACTGACCCGCGCCGAGATCGCGCATCTTGACGGGCGCGACGGCATGGTCATCGAGGTGGTGCCGTTCGAGGGATTGCTCGTCCAATTCGCCCGCGATATCGGCGCCTGCATGATCGTCCGCGGACTGCGCGCGGTCACGGATTTCGACTACGAGTTCCAGATGGCGGGCATGAACTACCGCATGGCGCCCGACATCGAGACGGTGTTCCTGATGGCGTCGGAGAGCCATCAGTTCATCGCCTCCCGCCTGGTGAAGGAAGTCGCGGCGCTGGGCGGGGACATCTCCTCCTTCGTGCCCGCGCTGACGCTCGCGCGCACGCTGCAACGCCTGCGCCGCTAACACGTTTCACTGGAGCGAATTGATGCACCGACGCACCCTGGTCGCGGGCTCCGCGATCGCCACACTCATGATGGGACTTCGCATGACAGATGCCGAAGCGGCCAGCGCCGCCAACACGCTTGACATGGACCTGCCCTCGGGGCGCGTCGTGATCGAGATGTTCCCCACCATCGCGCCCAAGGCGGTCGAGCGGATCAGGACGCTGGCGAACGAAGGATTCTATGACGGAACGCCGTTCCATCGGGTGATCGAGGGCTTCATGGCCCAAGGGGGCGATCCCACCGGCACCGGCACCGGCGGGTCGAAGCTGCCGAACCTTCCCGCCGAGTTCACCACCAAGCGCAAGTTCCTGCGTGGCACCTGCGGCATGGCGCGGACGGGCGATCCGAACAGCGCCAATTCCCAGTTCTTCATCATGTTCGCGCCGGCACCGCACCTGGACGGCCAGTACACGATATGGGGCCAGGTCGTGTCCGGGATGGACCATGTGGACGCGTTGAAGCGCGGGGCGCCGGGCAGCGGGACGGTGTCCAATCCGGATCGGATCGTGAAGATGCGCACCGCCGACAAGGAGTGAACCCCAGCCGCCGGTTGACCCCGACCGGCGCTTGGGGTTCAAGGCGCCGGGGGCCTGTAGCTCAGTTGGTAGAGCACGAGACTTTTAATCTTGGGGTCGTGGGTTCGAGACCCACCGGGCCCACCAGGACACGGGAGCTCGCCATGTCAAATCCACGCCACGTGCTGCTCTGGACGGACAGGCCGGCACCGTATGTCGCGGCGATTGCCGAGGCCGGCCTCGCCGAGCGGGTCGCGGTCGAGGCCGTGGCGCGCAAGGAAGCTCCTTCGGCCGCGCAGCTCGAGGCGACGGAGGTGTTGCTCGCCCCTGCCGTCCCCGCTGGCCTGCTGCCCCGGATGCCGAGGCTGCGCTGGGCACAAGCAATGACCGCCGGCGTCGAGGGATGGCTCGCGCTGCCGGACCTGCCGCGAAGCATGACGCTTACCTGCGCGCGAGGTACCCATCGGGAGTCGATGCCGGAGAACATCCTCGGCGCGTTGTTTTACGTCACCAAGCCGTATGCCGCGAGCGTGGAGGATCAGAAGCAACGGCGATGGTCGCACCGCGTGGCGGCACCGTTGAACGGCAAGACGCTGGGCATTCTGGGCCTCGGCGCCGTCGGGCAGGAGGTAGCCCGTCTGGCCGCGGCACTCGGGATGCGCGTGATCGGCACGCGCCGACGCGGCGCGCCGCTGCCGGGGCTGGCGGAGGTGTTGCCTCCCGAGCGGACCACCGACGTGCTGGGCCGATCGGACTTTGTCCTTCTGCTGCTGCCCGCGACCGCGGAAACCGAGAGCTTCATCGATGCGCGCCGGCTGGCGGAGATGAAGTCCGACGCGTGGCTGTTGAACTTCGGCCGCGGCCACCTGATCGCCGACGCCGACCTGATCTCCGCGGTGCAATCGAAGCGCATCGCCGGCGCCGTGCTCGACGTATTCCGCCAGGAGCCGCTGCCGGCGGAGCATCCGTTTTGGACCACGGACGGTATCATCGTGCTCCCTCATATCGGCGGACCGCATCCACAGCGCGATCAGATCGTCGCACGGCTGTTCGTCGATAACCTGCGATGCTTCCTCGACGGACGGCCGCTCAAGGAAGTGGTCGACCGCGACGCCGGCTACTGATCGGGCGGGAAAAATTGGTTCGCGGGCCGCGGCAGGCCGAGATTCTCGCGCAGGGTCGCGCCCTCATATTCGCGACGGAAGACGCCTCGTCGCTGGAGTTCCGGCACGACGAGTTCGACGAAGTCGTCGAGGCCCGCCGGTACGGTCGGGAACATGACGTTGAACCCGTCCGAGGCGTCCGTCTCCAGCCACTCCTGCATGGTGTCGGCGATCTCGCCCGGCGTACCCACCATTTGCAACCCGCCATATCCGCCCACCAGCTGCGCCAACTGGCGGACCGTCAGCTTTTCCCGTCGGGCAAGCGCGACCAGGGCATCGCGTCCGGTCTGGCTGGCGTTGCTTTGCGGAATCTCCGGCAAGGGCGCGTCGAGGTCGAAGCCCGACGCATCGACCCCGAGCCGGATGGAGAGGTTCGGCACCCCGCTTTCCGGATGGACGAGGCTATCGAGGAGAGCCTTCTTCTCCCGCGCCTCCGCTTTGGTCGGTGCCGCGATAACGAGTGCGCCAGGCAAGATCTTGAGGTGGTCGGGTGACCGCCCGAGTGTCCGCATCCGGCTCTTCACGTCCGCATAGAACCGTCTTGCATCCTCAATCGTGCGACTGCTGCCGAAAATGACCTCGGCCGTCTCGGCGGCGAGTTGCCGCCCGGCCTCGGAAGCGCCCGCTTGGACGATGACCGGCCAGCCCTGGACGGGCCGGGCGATGTTCAGCGGCCCGCGCACCGACAGATGCTCGCCCTTGTGGTCGAGGACGTGCATCCGATCGGGGTCGAAGAAGATGCCGCTCGTCTGATCGCGCAGCCACGCATCGTCGGCCCAGCTGTCCCACAGCCCGGTAACGACCGCATGGAATTCGCGGGCACGACGATAGCGTTCGTCGTGCTCGATGTGATCCGTCAGGCCGAAATTCAGCGCCGCATCGGGGTTCGACGTGGTGACGACGTTCCACCCGGCCCGACCGGCGCTGATGTGGTCCAGCGACGCGAAGCGCCGGGCGATGTGATACGGCTCGTCGAACGTGGTGGAGGCGGTGGCGATCAGGCCGATGCGTTGGGTGACCATCGCGAGAGCGGAGAGCAGAGTGAGCGGCTCGAACGAGGTCGCGGTCGCGCTGCGCCGCAACGCCTCGATGGGCATGTTGAGCACGGCCAGATGGTCGGCCATGAAAAAGGCGTCGAAGCGCCCGCGCTCCAGCGTCTGGATGAAGCGGACCAGATGGCGAAGGTTGAAGTTCGCATCGGGATAGGCGCCGGGATAGCGCCACCAGGCGGTGTGGATTCCGACCGGGCGCATGAATGCGCCGAGATGGAGCTGCTTGGTCATGGGCGTCCTATCAGGCGAATATCTCGCCGAGGCGGCGGATCGAGGCGAGCGCCTTCTCCTGTTCGAGGCCGGGCCACTGCACCCGCATGATGAAATGGTTCACCCCGAGCTTCTCTTGCCAGCGCGCGATCTCTTCCTTCACCGAGACCTTGTCGCCGATGATGAAGCGGTCCCGCGCCAGTTCCTCGAACGTCATGGTGGCGGTCGGGCTCTCCATCCCCCAGGCGGCGTACGAGTTGTATTTATACTCCAGCGCGGCGCGGCACTCCGCGACCGCCGTGGCATGATTGGCCCCGACATAGCATTCCCGCGCGATCGGGAACTCCTCCACCTGTTTGCCGGCCTCGCGCAGGGCATCGCGATAGACGCGCATCAGCGGCTCGGTCGCGCCCAGCGTGGTGGCGTTGGCGATCAGCCAGGCGTCGCCGATGCGCGCCGCGCGCTTCACCGCGGCCTCCACCAGTCCCGCCACCCACACCGGCGGGCCGCCCGGGCGAAGCGGCTTCAGGCTGATGCCATGATCCTTCACCGAATAGAACCGGCCCTCGAACGTCACCTTGTCCTCGGTCCACAAGCGGCGCATGAGCCGGATGCTCTCCGAGAACCGCGGCGCGCGCTCCTTCAGCGAGATACCGAAGCCATCGAACTCGCCCGGTCGATAGCCCAGCCCGACGCCGAGCACGAATTTCCCACCGCTCAGGACATCGAGGGTCGCGGCCTCCTCGGCGACGTGCACCGGGTTCAGCAGCGGCAGCAGCAGGATGTTGCCGCCGATCGTCATGCCCTCCGCCGCGTGCAGCAGATAGGCCATCATCGGCGTGATCTGTAGCATTTGCAGCGGCGCGGTCAGGTAGTGGTGCGGAAACAGCAGGGACGCGAAGCCCGATTGGCGCGCGACCCGCACCTGCTCCACCAGCTCCGGAATGCGCGCGGCGACGGAGTCGCCTTCGGGGAACTGGGTGTTGATGAACATGCCGATCTTCATGAGCGGGCCTTCACTTGATGGAGGTATCAGTCAGCAATCGTCAGTCAGCAATCGATAGCCGACGCCCGGCTCGGTGACCAGCAAGGCACCAGCCGG
This sequence comes from Acetobacteraceae bacterium, assembly GCA_049591635.1. Classification (GTDB taxonomy): domain Bacteria; phylum Pseudomonadota; class Alphaproteobacteria; order Acetobacterales; family Acetobacteraceae; genus DATFDN01. The sequence goes on along the minus strand of JBAWFF010000013.1, from coordinate 17,721 downwards.
TCCGAGTTTCTGACGGAGATGACCGACATAGACCCGCACGTATTGCTGGTCCTCGACATGCGCCGGTCCCCAGATGGCGGTCAAAATCTGCGGATGCGTCAACACCCGGCCCGCGTTCCGCGCCAGCAGTTCCAGCAGGTCGTACTCCCGCGGGCTGAGCGTGACCGGAGCGCCGTCGAGCCGCACCAGGCGGCGGGCGAAATCGACGTGCAGCGTCCCGCTGTGGAACGCCTCGACCCGGTCGTGACCGAGGTCCGAGCGCAGCGCGGCGCGGATGCGGGCCAGCAGCTCGCCGACGTCGAACGGCTTTTCCACGTAGTCGTTCGCGCCGCCGTCCAGCGCGATGATCTTCTCGGCGGGCCGGTCGCGGGCGGACAGGACGATGACGGGGATCGCCGAAAAGGCGCGGAGCCTCGTCAAGACCTCCTGCCCATCGATATCAGGCAGGCCGAGATCGAGCAGGATCAGCGCGGGCGAGCGGGCGGCGGCGAGGCGCAGGGCTTCCGCGCCGCCCGTCGCGCGCAGCACGGGATAGCCCGCCGCTTCCAGGACCGGCCCCAGGAAACGGTGGATCTGCGGCTCGTCGTCGACAACGAGGATGGCGTCGCCGGTCATGACGCCCGTGGCAGCACGATGCGGATGACCGCGCCGCCGGCCGCGTCCGCGCTAATCGTCCCGCCCATCGCGTGGATCAATCCGCGTGCGATCGCGAGGCCCAGTCCGGTGCCAGGCACGATCCGATCGCCGCGAAGCGCGCGGTAGAAGCTGTCGAAGACGTGCGGCCGATCATGCTCCGGGATGCCGGGGCCGTCGTCGGCCAGTGAGATCGTCACGTCGTCGCCGGCGGCTTCGACGGCGAAGCGCACGGTGCCGCCTTCCGGGCCGTACTTCGCCGCGTTCTCGAGCACGTTCACGAGCACCTGTTCGAGAAGGTCCGCGTCGGCATGTACGGCGATCCCGTCGGGAATTGCCTCCTCGAGTGCCCCGATACCGGGCACGCGCGCGACCGCCGCCTCGATCGCCGTGGCGACGTCGATGCGTTGCAGGCGCGGGATGATTTCGCCGGTTTCCAGTCGCGTCATCTCGGTGATGTTGGCGAGGAAGCGTGTCATGCGGACGGTGTCCTCCTCGATCGCCGCCAGCAGGTCGCCGCGCGCCTCCGCCGAGAGCTTGTCCCAGGCGGTTCGCAGCGTGCCGGCGGCGCCGCGGATGCCGGTGAGCGGCGTGCGCAGATCGTGCGACAGCGAGTTGAGGAGCGCCGTGCGCAGCTTCTGCGTCTCCGCCTGGGCGTCCGCGCGCACCGCGTCGGCGGCCAGACGCACCCGCTCCAGCGCCGCCGCGCCCTGATCGGCCAGTGCCGCCAGGGCCTGGAGCTGCGCCTCCTCCAGCTTGGCGTCGGAGCGCACGCCCAGCAAACCCGGCATTCCACGCACGGTGCGCATCGGGAGGAAGCGCCAGACCGCGGAGGGAAGCGTGAGGGTGCCGCGTCCGGTCGGCTCGCCCTTGGCGAAGGACCACCGCGCCGCCGCCCAGCTTCCCTCGTCCATCGTGTCGGTTGGAGGCTCCGCGGCCGAGATGTTGAAATCGTCGGCACGCGGCAGCAGCACAACCGCGCGGCCGGCGATGGCGGCGGCTTCGCGCGCCACTTCCCGCAGCAAATCCGGTTCGGTGGCGGGCGCGCCAAGCCGGCGGCTGAAGCCGGTGAGGCGGCGTAGATTCTCGATCCGCCCTTGCGCGGCCCGCGCTTGCGCGCGCAAGCGGCTCGCCATCAGGCCGGTGATCGCTGCGACGGCGGCGAACACGAAGATCGCGATCACGTCGCGCGGTTCGTCGATGGTCAGGCGGTACAGCGGCGGAATAAACAGGACGTTCCACGAGACGAAGGCCAGCGTTGCCGCGTACAGCGCCACGGCCAACCCGTAGAGCGACGCGGCGCCGACGACGGCGGCGAGGAACAGCATCCCGAGCGCCTCATGCTCCAGCCAGGGGTGCGCCAGTTCGCCCATCGCGACCACGACCGCGTCGAGCGCCGTCGCCACCGCCCAGGGAACCCATCCGGTGGGCAGCCGAGCCGGTCTCGGCACCTGCGGCGCGTCCGTGCCCGGGACCACATGCACGGCGAACTCGCCGCCCTGGCGGATCAGGCTTTCGGCCAGGGTCCGGCCCAGGATCCGCCGCCGCAAGGGTGGTTTGCCGCGGCCCATGACCAGATGCGTGACGTTGCGCGCGCGCGCCAGATCGAGGGTCGTCCGTACGATGTCGGTCGCGGCACGGGTCTCGATCTCGGCGCCGAGTTGGGCGGCCATATCCAGCGTCTGGCGGATCGGCTCGCCGCCCTCGTCGCGTTCGATGTGCAGCGCGATCCAGGGCGCGTTGAGCGCATCGGCGAGCCGCTTGGCCTGGCGGACGACCGCACCGGCGCTGGCGTCGTTGCCGACCAGCGCCAGCACGCGCTCGCTCGCCGGCCAGGGTCCGGCGATCGCGTTTTGGCGCATGTAGTCGCGCACATCGCGATCCACGCGCTGCGCAGCCGCGCGCAAACCGATCTCGCGCAACGCCGCGAGGTTGCCCTCGCGGAAGAAGCCTTCAAGCGCGCGCTTGGCGACATCGGGGCGATAGACATGGCCTTCCTCAAGCCGCCGGCGCAGTTCGGCGGGCGGAAGGTCGATGAACTCGATCGAGTCCGCCATCTCCATGACCCGGTCGGGAAGTGTTTCGGTGACGCGCACGCCGGTGATGCGTGCGATGGTATCGTTCAGGCTTTCCAGATGCTGGACGTTCAGCGTGGCCCAGATGTCGTTGCCAGCTTCCAGCAACTCGGCGACGTCTTCCCATCGTTTGCCGTGCCGGCTTCCGGGCGCATTGGTGTGCGCCAGTTCATCGACGAGCAGGATGGCGGGGCGGCGTGCCAGGGCGGCGTGGACGTCGAACTCTTCAAGTTCCTGGCCCCGATATGGAATGTGCTTGCGGGGCAGCACTGGAAGATCGCCGATCTGGGCGGCGGTTTCCGCCCGTCCGTGGGTTTCCACCAGGCCGATCACGACGTCCTTGCCCTCGGCACGCAAGCGGCGGGCGGCGGCGAGCATTTCCCAGGTTTTCCCGACGCCCGGTGCAGCGCCGAGGAAAACCTTCAACCGACCCTTGCCCTCGCGGGCGGCGGCGATCAGCAGGGCGTCGGGGTCCGGGCGCGGGTCCTCGGGCGACATGGCCCGTTATAGCGCGCTCTCAGCGATGTGCGTCGATCGCGCGGTTGAGCGCCAGGACGTTCACGCGCGGCTCGCCGATGAATCCGGCGATCCGGCCCTTGGTATTGGCCGCGACCAGATCGCGGATGGTGGCTTCCGGCAGGTTCCGGGCCTTCGCGACGCGGGCCACTTGCAGCGCCGCGTTTTCCGGGGAGATGTCGGGGTCGAGGCCCGATGCGGACGTGGTCACGGCATCGGCGGGAACCGGTCCGGCCCCGAATGTCCTAACATCCGCCGTGACCCGCTCGATCAGTGCCTTCGAGGTCGGCCCGAGATTGGAGGCCGCCGAATTGTCTGCCGCGTACGGCACCGGGACCGTCTTCGAGGCGTCTTTCGGGTCAGGCTCCGTGGTCGCCGAGGGCCGGGGATGGAAGTAGCGGGGCGCGTTGAAATCTTGTCCGATCAACGTCGAACCGATCACTTGCCCATCCTGGCGGATCAGGCTCCCGCCCGCCTGGAACGGGAAGGCGATGTGTCCGAGGGCCACGAAGGCGAGGGGGAATGCCACCCCGGTCAGCAGCGTGAAGAGCGCGATCAGGACGATCGCCGGGCGAACCTGTTGCATGGTGTTCCTCATCAGGCGAGGCCGAACGCGGACAGGATCATGTCGATGATCTTGATGCCGACAAAGGGTGCCACGATCCCGCCCAGACCGTAGATCAGCAGGTTGCGCCGCAGCAGCGCCGCGGCGCCGACGGCGCGGAACCGCACGCCGCGCAACGCGAGCGGCACCAAGGCGACGATGATCAGCGCGTTGAAGATCACCGCCGACAGGATGGCACTCTGCGGTGACGTGAGCCGCATTATGTTCAGCGCCTGCAGCCCCGGATAATCGAGCACGAAGATCGCCGGCAGGATGGCGAAGTATTTCGAGACGTCGTTGGCGATGCTGAACGTGGTCAGTGCGCCGCGCGTGATCAGCAACTGCTTGCCGATCTCCACCACCTCGATCAGCTTGGTCGGGTCGCTGTCGAGATCGACCATGTTGCCAGCTTCGCGCGCGGCTTGCGTGCCGGTCTGCATGGCCACGCCGACATCGGCCTGCGCGAGCGCCGGTGCGTCGTTGGTGCCGTCGCCGGCCATCGCGACCAGGCGGCCCTCGGCCTGCGCCTTCCGGATATAGTCGAGCTTGTCCTGCGGCGTCGCCTCGGCGATGAAGTCGTCCACGCCCGCCTCGGTGGCGATCGCCGCCGCGGTCAGGCGATTGTCGCCGGTGACCATGATCGTGCGGATGCCCATGCGGCGAAGCGCGTCGAAGCGGTCGCGGATGCCCGGCTTGACGATGTCCTTCAGCTCGATCACGCCCATTAGCCGCCCATCAAGAACGACGGCGAGCGGCGTGCCGCCCGACCGCGCGATCCGCTCGACCGACGCGGTGAAGGCGGAGGGCGCGCCGCCCTGCACGGTCGCCAGAACGGAGTCCACCGCCCCCTTGCGCCACGAACTTCCGTCATGGTCGAGCCCGGACAGGCGGGTGGTGGCGGAGAACGCGATCACCGCCGCCTCGATCGGACGCTCGCGCGAGATCGCGTAGCGGTCGCGCGCGAAGGTGAGAATGGAGCGGCCTTCCGGCGTGTCGTCGCCGAGCGAGGCAAGCACCGCCGCCTCCGCCAACTCCGCCTCGGACACGCCGGGCGCCGGGGCGAAGCCAGCGGCCATGCGGTTGCCGAAGGTAATGGTGCCCGTCTTGTCGAGCAGCAGCGTATCGACATCACCCGCCGCCTCCACCGCGCGGCCGGAGGTCGCGACGACGTTGAAGCGCACCAGCCGGTCCATTCCGGCGATGCCGATCGCCGACAACAAGCCGCCAATGGTGGTCGGGATCAGGCAGACGAGCAGCGCCGCCAGTATGGGCACGCCGATGATGTGGCCGGAGTATTTCGCGAAGCCTTGCAAGGTGACGACGGCGATCAGGAAGATGATCGTCATGCCGGCGAGCAGGATGTCGAGCGCGATCTCGTTCGGCGTCTTGCGCCGATGCGCGCCTTCCACGAGCGCGATCATGCGGTCGAGGAAGGTGCTGCCGGAGGCGGCGGTGATGCGTACCACCAGCCAGTCGGATACGACCTGCGTTCCGCCGGTCACCGCGCTACGATCACCGCCCGCCTCGCGAATGACCGGCGCGGACTCCCCCGTGATCGCGCTCTCGTTGACGCTGGCCACTCCCTCGACCACGTCGCCATCCGACGGGATCAGATCGCCCGTCTCGACCAGCACAAGCTCGCCCGGCCGCAACTCCGACGCCGGTGTCGGCGAGAAAAGCACGCGGTCGTCGGGACGGATCAGCACCTTGGCCATCGTGTCGCTGCGCGCCGCGCGCAGACTCTCGGCCCGGGCTCGGCCGCGACCCTCCGCCACCGCCTCGGCGAAGGTGGCGAACAGCACCGTGAGCCAGAGCCACGCGGCGATCGCCAGGATGAAGCCGGCCGGCGCGCCGGTCGCGAGATCACGGGCGCCGAGGACGGTGGTGAGCGCCGCCACCACCTCGGTGACGAAGATCACCGGGTTGCGGATCAGCGTGGCCGGATTGAGCTTGCGCGCCGCGTCGCCGGACGCGCGGGTCAGGATGGCGCTGTTGAACAAGGCGATTGTCGTGGCCTGTGCCATGATGCGTCTCTCAGAAGGTCTGGCCGGACAACATCGCGAAGTGCTCCGCGAGCGGCCCGAGCGAGAGGGCGGGAAGGAATTGCAGCCCGCCCAGGATCAGGATCACCCCGGCGAGCAGGCCGATGAACAGCAGCCCGTGCGTCGGGAACGTGCCGGCGCTCGCGGGCAGCTTGGGCTTGGCGCCGATCGAACCGGCCAGCGCGAGCACCGGGATCATGAAAGCGAAGCGGCCCAGCAGCATCGCGACGCCGAGCCCGACGTCGAGCAGCCAGGTGTCGGCCGAGATGCCGGCGAACGCACTGCCGTTGTTCCCCGTGGCCGAACTCCACGCGTACAGCATCTCCGACAGCCCATGCGGTCCGGCGTTGGCGAGAGAGCCGGTGCCGCTGTCCGTCACCAGCGAGAATGCCGCTCCGCCCAATATCGACAGCGGCAGGATGAGCACGGCGAGCATCGCCAGCTTGACCTCCTTCGCCTGCACCTTCTTGCCCAGATATTCCGGCGTGCGTCCCACCATCAGCCCGGCGACGAACACCGCGAGGAGAGCGAACACCAGGATGCCGTACAGGCCCGAGCCGACGCCGCCGGGCACGACCTCGCCAAGCTCGATCAGGAACATCGGGATCAGTCCGCCGAGCGCGGTGAAACTGTCGTGCATCGCGTTCACCGCGCCACAAGACGTGGCGGTGGTGAGCACGGCGAATAGAGCGGAAAGCGGCGTGCCGAAACGCAGTTCCTTGCCTTCCATGTTGCCCGTGCCCGGATTGACGCCAAGATGCGTCAGCAGGGGATTGCCGCCTGCCTCGGCCGCGTAGCAGCCGACCAGCGCGAGCACGAGCAACAGTCCCATCGTCAGGAAGATCGCGCGGCCCTGCCGGCGATCGCCGACCATGTGGCCGAACGCGAGCGCGAGCGCGAACGGGATGATGACGATTGACCACGTCTCGATCAGGTCGGTGATCGGATTCGGGTTCTCGAACGGATGCGCGGAGTTGGCGTTGAAGAAACCGCCACCGTTGGTGCCCAACTCCTTGATCGATTCCTGCCAGGCGGTGGGACCCATCGCGATCAGCTGGCGGCCGCCTTCCAGCGTGTGCGCCTCGACATAGGGCGACAGGTTCTCCGGCACGCCGAGGGCGATCAGCGCGACCGTCACCACGATTGCCATCGGCAGGAGCACGTAGAGCGTGATGCGCGTCAGATCAGCCCAGAAATTCCCCAGCTCCTTTAGCCCGCCAAGCGCGAAGGCGCGCATCACCGCGGCGGCCGCGGCGATGCCGGTCGCGGCCGACAGGAACATGTGCACGGTCAGCCCGAACATCTGGCTGCCGTAGGACATGGTGGTTTCAGGACTGTAGGCCTGCCAGTTGGTGTTGGTGACGAAGCTCATCGCCGTGTTGAAGGCGAGCCGCGGCGACATTCCAGCGAAACCCTGCGGGTTCCACGGCAGATAGAATTGCAACCGCAAGATGCCGTACAGCAGCAGGAAATGGGCCGCATTGAGCACGATCAACGCCGTCGCGTAGCCGCGCCAGCCCATGCCTTTTGCCGGGTTGACTCCGGCGAGCGCATAAAAGCCGCGCTCCACCGGCGCGAGCACCGGCGACAGCAACAGGCGATCGCCGCTCAGCACGGCCGCGATGTAGCGGCCGAGCGGAAACGCGCACAGCGCGACGAGCGCCAGCAGGAGGGCGATTTCCGCCCAACCGATCAACGTCATGGGGAAACCTCAGAAGTCTTCCGGCCGGACCAGCGCCCAGACCAGGTAGATCAGCAGACCGCCCGACACGACGGCGCCCAGCAGAAGATCGAACATCGGGTCAGATCCGGTCGCAGAGCGACGCGTAGGCGATCATGACGAGGAGGGACGCGGTGCCGAGCACCACGAAAGCAAGGTCGATCATGGACGGCGCCTCCTGCGCGCCGTGCATGAATTAGGTTGGCCGGGCGTAAAGACGCGATGTGAGATTCGGGCGGTTTGTATAAAGGGCTCGTAAAGGCGCCCCCTCCCCCTAACCCCCTCCCGCAAGGGGAGGGGGGACTCGCCTAAACCAGTCGTGAGCCTACGCCTGCACCTTCCAAATCGGCTTCGCCGCCGCGACCGCGTCGGGATAGACCGTCACCGGCACCCCGTTCTGCCATTGCACCGCGACCATCTCGGCCCCGACCCGGCGGCCATTGGCGTCGAACTTCAGCTGATGGCCCGGGAACAGCAGCGCCGGCCCGGTCGTGAGGTCCATCGCCCGTATCGCGTCCGCGACCTTCACCCGATCCGCCGAGCCCGCCGCATCGACCGCCGCGGCGAGCGCCATCACGTGGCCGTAGGCGAAGATCGAGTCATGGCCGAACCACTTCTCCCCGGTGCGGGCAATGAAGCGCTTCGACAGATCCTCCTGGTCCTTGCCCGGCCAGTTCGCCAGCCCGACCAGGATTCCTTGCAGGTTGTCGGCACCGGTCGTCTTCAGCAGTTCCGGCGTCGCCCAGTGCCCGCCGTTGCCGACCAGTGGCAGACGTGACGCCGGCATCCCGAACTGCGCGAACGTATCGGCCAGCATCTTGTCGTCGCCGGCGTTGGTGGAGCCGAGCAGCACGAAATCCGGCCTCGCCCCACGCACCGGCTGTACCAGCGTCGTCGCGTCCGACAGCGGTGGCGTGTAGGTCTTGTCCAAAACGAGCGTCAGATGCTGGTCCTTGAACACGTGCGAGAGGAGTGGCTTGCGGAAGCTGACGGTGGCGGCCGTGTTGTCGCCGATGAAGGCGACCTTGGTCGGCCGCGGGCCGGCCGCCTCGGCGACCCGCATGACCAGCGGGACGGTGTCTTCGGCCTGCTGCACGCCCGTCGCCGCGGTCTGGAACACATAATGGAAGCCGCGTCCGGTGATCGCATCGGAGTAGGACAGCGTGAACCAGGGAAGTTTCGCACGCTCCGTCACCTCGGTCGCGGCGAGGGTGAAGGTGGACAGCCAGCAGCCGAAGCCGCCCGAAAGATCGGGATGCTCGGCGATCATGCGCTGCGCGGCATCCTTCGCCTTCTCGGCGCTATCCTGCGCGTCGTATTGCAGCAGGCTCAGCTTCGCGCCGCCGAGCGACTTGATGCCGCCGGCCTTGTTCACGTCGTCCACCGCCATCTCGGCGCCCATCTTCTCGAGGATGCCCTCGCGTGCCCAGGGGCCGGACAGCGGCACCAGCATGGCGATCTTTACCTCCGATGGCGCCTGCGCCACCGCCCGCCCCGCCGCCATGCTCACCGCCGCCGCGCCGCCAAGCGCCAGCGCCGCCCGTCGTCCGATGATGTTGCGTTCCATTGTTCTTTCCTCCCGTTACGTCCCAAGGCCAAGATAGGCGTGTCGGACGCGATCGTCCGAGAGCAGCCTATCGTAGGTTCCCTCCAGCACGATGCGCCCGGTTTCCAGCACGTAGCCGCGATCGGCCAGTTCGAGCGCCTCGGCCACGCGCTGCTCGACCAGCAGGATCGTCAGCCCGTCCTCGCGATGGACCTGCGCGATGCGCTCGAAGATCAGATCGGCGATGGCGGGCGCCAGCCCCATCGAGGGTTCGTCCAGCATCAGCAAACGCGGCACCGCGGCAAGCCCCCGCCCGATGGCAAGCATCTGCTGCTCCCCGCCCGACAGCGTGCCGGCGAGTTGGGTGGTGCGTTCGGCGAGGATTGGAAACAATGTGTGGATACGATCGAGCGTGTGGTGGAACTGCGCTCGCCCCTTGGGTGGATACGCGCCCATCTCCAGGTTCTCGCGCACCGTGAGTGTCTTGAAGACTTGCCGCCCCTCGGGGACGTGGGCGATGCCGAGATGGGCGCGCCGTGAGGCCGGCAGCCGAAGCAGATCGCGTCCCTCGAACGCGACCCGCCCGGCGGCGGCGGGAACGACCCCGCAGATCGCCTTGAACAAGGTCGTCTTGCCGGCGCCATTGGGGCCGACGACGGTGACGAACTGGCCGGCGGCGACGGTCAGCGACACGCCCTGCAAGGCGCGCAACCCGCCGTAGGACACCGCGAGGTCCGCGATCTCAAGCATTGACGCGTGCCAGCCATTTGCGGCCGAGATAGGCCTCGATCACGACGGGGTCCTCCACCACCTCGCGCGGCACGCCGATCCGCAGCACGCGCCCGTGGTCGAGCACCAGGAAGCGGTCGGCGAGCCGCATCATCGCGTGCATCGTGTGCTCGATGATGGCGATGCTCACGCCGTCGATGCGAAGACGCTGGAGCAATGCCAGCAACTCGTCGCACTCGTCGCGTCCGAGACCGGCGAGCGTCTCGTCGAGCAGCAGCAGGCGCGGCGATCCGGCGAGCGCGCGCGCCAGCTCCATCAGGCGCAGCTCCTTGTTGGTCAGGCGCCCGGCCTCGCGGTGCGCCAGGCCGAGCAGGCCGACGGTGTCGAGCGCGGCCTCGGCCGCGTGCACCGAGGCCGCGTCGTCGAGCCCCGCGCCGTAAGCACCGACGATGACGTTGTCGAGCACGGGCAGGCGCGGGAAGCTGCGGACCACCTGGAAGGTGCGCCCGATGCCGAGCCGGCAGACCTGATGCACCTTGCGCCCGAACAACGGCGCGCCGTCGAGCAGCGCTTCGCCTGACCCGGGTGGAAGCACCCCGTTCAACACGTTGAACAGCGTCGTCTTGCCGGCACCGTTCGGGCCGATGATCCCCAAGATCTCGCCTGCCTCGACGGTGAAGGTCACGCCATCGACGGCGCGCAGGCCGCCGAAACTGCGCGAGACGTTCCGTACGTCGAGCAGCGGACCGCTCGCGGGCGGTGGTGGGGGCGGGCGGGTCGCGAAGGCGGCGGCGCGAACATGGCGGGGTGGCGCTTCGGCGCGGCCGAACAGCCGGTCGCGCACCGCCCAGAACACGCCCTCGGGCGCGATCAGCATGATCGCGATGATGGCGCCGCCGTACACGACGCCCTGGATGCCCGGCAGGATGTTGCCGAGATGGGCGTTGAGAGTTTCGGCCAACGGGATCAGCACGGCGGCGCCGATCACCGGCCCCCAGAACGTCGCGACGCCGCCGAACAGCGCGACGATCAGCGCCTGCGCCGAGACCAGCACGCCGAACACGGAATCCGGCGTCACGATCAGCAGCACGCAGGCATAGAGGCCGCCCGCCGCCGCGGCCATCGTGCCGCTCGCCATCAGGCCCAGCATCTTCCATCGCCAGGTATTGATGCCCGCCGCCTCGGCCGCCAGCTCGTTCTGCCGTATCGCCAGCAACGCCAGGCCGAAGCGTGAGTTCTCCACCAGCATCGAGGCGACCATCGCGGCGAGCAGCAGGAAGACAGCGACGAGCGTGTAGAGACGCGGATCGGTGAATTGCAGGAACGCCGCCGGCGCCGCGCGGTGCATCGGCAGCGGCACTTCCTGGAAGCCCAGGTATTCGAGGACGTAGAGCATCGCCAGCGGATAGGCGAGCATCGCCAGCGCGAAGTAATGCCCGCGCAGCCGGAACGTCGGCATCCCGATCAGCACCGCCGCGAGCGCCCCCACCACCATCGCCAGCGGGATGCCCAGCCAGGGCGTCAGGTTCCAATAGACCAGCGCCAAGGTCACCGCGTACGCCCCGGCGCCGAAGAACGACGCATGCCCGAACGAGACCAGGCCGGAATAGCCCGAGATCAAGTTCCACCCGAGGCCCATCACCGCCCAGATCGGGACCAGCGTGAGCATGAGCTGGTAGTAGCTGTTGCGAACCGACGCCGCGAGCACGAGATAGACGGCAATCAGCACCGCCAGCGCGATGCCGTCCCGCCGCAGCCGTGGCCCGGCCCCATCCCTCATGTCAGGATGGCCCTCATCTCACGCGCGCTCCGCCGAGCGGCCAAAGAAGCCTTGCGGGCGCAAGGTCACGATCAGCAGGAAGACCACGAAAATCGCCGCGTTCTGCAATTGCGGGGGTAGCACGAGAGCCGAGACCTGCTGCACGAAACCCACCGCCATGCCGCCCCAGAAGGCGCCGAGGATGCTGCCCATGCCGCCCAGCACGACGCCCGAATACATGATGATGACGTAGTCGAGCCCGATGAACGGCGTGAACGACAGGTACGTCGCCATCAGCCCGCCGGCAATCGCGGTGATCGCGGCGCCCAGGCCGAAGGCGATCCGATAGGCGCGATCGACGTCGATGCCCATGTAGGTCGCCGCCGTCGGGTTGTCGGCGGCGGCGCGCAGCGACCGGCCGAGCTGCGTGCGCTCCATCAGCAGATAGAGCCCGCCCGCGACCGCGATCGAGACGACGCAGGCGGCGACGCGCGCCTTGTTCAGGAACAGCGTCGCGTCGCCGACGATCGGCCCGATGATGAAGGCGCGCGAGGCGAGCGGGGTGAGCACGCTGCGCGGCGTCGAGCCGAAAGCGATCTGACCCAGGTTCTGCAACACCAGCGACACGCCGAGGGTCACGATGAGCTGCCCGAAACTGCCCTCGTCCAGCGTGCCCTGCGTCCGCAGTCCGGACACCCGCGCGATGAGGAAGCGGTGCAATCCGGCCCCGCCCACGAACAACACCGGGCCGGCGAGCAGGGCGGCGGCGAACGGTGCCGCGATGCCAAGGAAGCCGAACGCGGAGACGGTGTAGAAGGCGATGAACATGCCCAGCATGAGCAACTCGCCCTGGGCGAAGTTGACGATCTTCATGATGCCGAAGATCAGCCCGAGGCCGACGCACATGAGGCCGTAGAGGCAGCCGATGATGAGGCCGGCCGCGAGCGCGTTCATCACATTCTCGATCAGGACATCGCTCACCGGTCCTCCCTTGATACGTGAGGCTTTGCTTACCCGGCCAGCAGCGCGAATAATCGCGACAAATCGTCCGCCGCTTGCAGTTCGCGAACCAGCCGCACGACCTCCCTGGCCGCCGTCGCGCTGATGCGCCCGGTCGCGTTGTTCAGGAACTTCGCCTCGATCTCCCCCGGCGTCAGCGGTTCCTGCGGGTCGCCCTTGGGGAAGTAGCGCGTCTCCGTCAACCGGCGTCCGTCCTTCAAGCCAATCGTCACCCGCGCGGGGAACTTGTCGGGATAGAGCTTCGTCAGTTCGGGATCGGCGACCGTCTCGGTCCGCGCCAGAAGGTCCCGCACCGCCGGATCGCGAACCCGTTCCGGGGCAAACTGCGCCTGCCCCACTTGACGGTCCATCGCCGCGATCGCCACGCAATAGGGCACCGACACCCGCGCGCCCATCGGCGTGTCGACCGCCTTGTTGCTGAAGTGCGACTTCACCGTCGCGTATGTTTCGTTCGTGATAAAATCTATCTCCGCCGGCGCCACGTCGTTCCCGATCACGATATCCAAGGTCGCCTGGATGGGCGCATGGCTCGCCAGGATCGAGGGGAACCATTTGAAGCCGTTTTGCAGGATTTCCCAGTCGGTGCCGAGCCCGCGCGTCGGCGCCGCCATGTCCGGGTTCTCCGAATAGGCGCGGGCATACCCTTTGTCATGCTCGATCATCGTCGGCGGGCTGGTCGCGCCGATCGCCGCCAGGCGGGCGGAAATCACGCCGTTTAGGGCCGCCTTGCCTGGATGCAAGCTCTTGGTGAAATCGCCGTAGCTGAAGAAGGTGTTGAGCCCCGCCGCCTGCGTCCCCGCGAAGCCGAGTGCGAACGTCGCCCGCTCCGCATCCAGCCCGAGCGCCGAGGCCGCGGAGGCCGCCGCGCCGAATGTGCCGTTGGTCGCGGTCGAGTGCCAGAACCGGTAGTGGCTGGGCATCACCGTCATGCCGACCCGCACCGCGACCTCGTAGCCGGCGACGATCGCGGTTAGCACTTGCCGGCCGGTCAGCCGCTTCTCCTCCGCCAGCGCGAGCACGACCGGTACGATCACCGATCCGGTATGCAGGAGCGCGCGCTTGTGGGTGTCATCATAATCGGCGGCATTCGCGAGGATACCATTCGCCAACGCGGCAAGGCCCGCGTCGGTGCGTACGCCGCGCGAACCCCAGATCAAGGCGACCGGATCGGCCCTGAAGGTGCCGGCGAGTTTCGTCGCGATAGCGGCCTTGTCGGGATCCTCCGTCCAGGCGGCAATGCAGCAGCCGAGCGTATCGAGGATCACGTCCCCGGCCTGCGCGGCAACTCGTGTCGGGAGCGACCCGAATGTCAGCCCGGCGACGAACGCGCCGAGCGTGCGCGTCTGTTCGGCTGTTTGTCGCGGTTGGTTCAATCGTGGTCTCCCAGAGGCAGCCTAATCTCGCAGCCGCCAGCCCCCATTGAGCCGGCCCATCGGACGTGGCCGCTCCCCCGGCCACAGGATCGCGCCATCTTGGAGAACTCCCCAGGCGGACGCCACCCCAAGCACGTGCAGCCCGTCGCCGGCGTCGGCGCGATAGTTGACGTGATGGTGGCCGTGGATGATCAGGCGCGCGCCCATCTTGCGTGCCAAATGGTCGATGACCGCCTTGCCCGCCGGGTGGCTGCCCGGCGCCTCGTGCGAGACCAGGATGTCGGCGCGCAGCGCGGAGAGGCGCTCCACATCCTCCGGCCAGATCGCGGCGATCCCGAGGGAATGGGCGAGGGCGGCGAGGTGGCTGTCGGGCCAGTGTCCAGCCATCGCGGCAAGGTCGGCCGGCAATTGCTCGCGGGCAAACAGGCGCGGCGGCTCCGGCGGCTCCCACACCCGAGGACGGAACGTGCCGCCGAGGCCGGCCACGCGGAGCCCGCCGATCTCGAGGACGCGCCCGTGCAGCGCGCCAGGCGCCGTCCGCGGATTGCGGGAGGGGTCGGCGAGGTTCGCCCACATCTCCGGGCCGCCATCGTTGTCGTGGTTGCCGAAAATCCACGACACCGCGATTCCGCGGGCGAGCAGGGGCGCGGCGAGGTCGTCGAGGGTCCGGTCGCACTGAATGTCGCCCAGCAGCACGGCGTGATCGGGCGGCGTTTCGAGCGCGGATAGGCCCGCCTCGATCAGCCCCCATTGCTGATGCACGTCGCCGATGAACACGACCGTCATGGGCTACGGGACATGCCTCGCCTGCGCCGCCTCGAGGTATCGATCGACGTCCTCTTGCAGCAGGAAGCCCTGATCGCGCAGCAGGTTCGCCGCCGTGGTCACCTCCGCCACGTAGTGCGCGTGGTCGGGATAGCGCTCGGCGAGCGAAAGCCGGGGATCGCCGCTCGCCATGCGCTCGGCCTTGGTCGCGGCGAACGGGAGGTACATCCCATAGTGATCACAGCCTTCCTGCGGTGGGTTCCGGCGCAGGTTCCAGCCGGTGTAGGTCGCGATCGGCACCGCGATTTCGGGCAGCCGGATTCCGGCGATGGTGTTGCCGTCGACGTCGGCCTTCGGCACCGCCACGGGATAGGGCGAACCGAGCAGGATCGGCGGCCATTGGGTGGTGATGCCGCGCGTCTCATCGGGCCCGAAGTCGAGCAAGTCGCCGGTGTGCAGGCGGGCGTTGTAGGCCACGCCGGGAATTTTCGGGAACCCGACGTCCTGCTGCGAGGGGTCGGTGAGCGTTCCGTCGGCGCGCCGTGGCAGACGGTTGGGCGGCGGGGCCACGCCCGAGGTGACCCATTTGTCGAGGTCCACCAGCAAGGCGCGCATCACCGGATCGGCGACCAGGGGGTTGCGAGCCTGCTGGCAGATGCCGGGACCGGCGCCCGGACCGTGCGGCAGGCTGGCCATCAGGTATTCGCGTACCCCCGCGATATCAGGCAGATCATTGCCTTCGGTATCGGTGTGCAGGAGCGCGCCGTCCTTGGACCAGTATTCGTTGTCCGAGTTCACGTCGATGATCTTCGGGCAGGTGTCGGTCGCGGTGCAGCGTTCCAGCAGCCCGTCGGTCTTGCCGGTCACGGTGTCGGTCGTGGTCTGATAAGCGAACGGAAACGCGAACTCGGGATGCCAGCGCGCGATGTGCTCGCGATGGGTGCGAAACGGCTGCGCGAAGCGGTAGTTCAGATAAAGACCGCTGCCGCCGCCGATCCAGTCCAGCACGCCGTCGAACGCGCGGCCGCGCTCGGCGGTGGCGTCCTCGTTGAACCCGAGGCCGACGAATTCGCGCATGAAGCGGCAGGGCTGCGATACGCAGGTCGAGTACACCTCCTGAATTTGCCCGGCGAGCGGGTTCGCGTGGCCCTGATCGTCGGCTGAGGCATGGCGCAGGAATGATGCGAAGTCGCGTACCGAGGCATAGCCCAACCCGGCCACCTTCGGATCCTTCGCCGGATAGATCAGCTCATAGAGCATTCCGGTGGTGAACGTCGTGCCCTTGGGCAGCAGGCTGATCGCCATGCCGCCGGGCTCATAGCGCCACTTGTCCGACGCGACCGGGATCGGCTTGTCCATCACCTGCGCGCGCATGGTCAGTGTCGCCTTCGTGGTATCGAGGCTGGCGGCGGGATAGCTCAACGCGCGCGTGGCGATATCGGAGGAGTCGATCACGAACTCCTCGAGGCTCGGCCCGACGATGTCCGATCCGTCGGGATTCCTCGCCACCGGCGCATCGAGAAGGAACGGGCCGCCGGAAGCGCCAGGCGTGACCGATGAGACAGGGTCCCATCCGCTGAACGCCAGCGTGTAGCCCTCGCGCATCATGAAGCCGTTGCCCGCGTCGGCCACGCTGGTGGGATCGCTGGTGCGCTTCGCGTCGTTCAGCAATCCGAAGGCCAGGATGCCGCCGCGATTGTTGATCCCCATCAGCAGCCGGTGGTTTCCCTTCGCCGGATCGACCGGACGAATGATCATGATATTGGCGGAATACTCGACCATCCCGCGCGCGTTCCTCGGCGCCAAGGTGATATCGGTGATGCCAGAATCCGGTGGCTGGCTCGGATCAACCTCGCCTTGGATGCGCCCGGTCAGCTTCTCGTAGGGTCCGACGTTGCCGAACGAGGCGCCATCGAAGGTCGGAGACTGCACAGCGGTGATCTCGATCCCGGTGATCCGCGCATGGGCCGGCGCGGCGAGCCAACACATGGTGGCGAGCAGCACGCCCGCGCCGAGCCAACGATGTACATTGATGGAGATCATCGGTCGATTATTTCCCCGTTCGTTTGGACGATTCCGCGCGTCAGTTTATACGGTCCGCGCACCAAAGCACGGCACGCGCGGCGCGAACAGGAGGTCCGTCATTCTCGACCCGCAGGGCTTCCTAGACGGGATGGAGCGTGCCGCTGTCCGTCATGACACGCCGTGCGGCGTCGGGCGCATGGTGTGGCACGTCTGGGGCGACGGCACCCCGCTGGTGCTGCTGCACGGCGGTACCGGATCATGGCGGCACTGGGTGCGCAACATCGAGGCGTTCGCGGCGGCGCGGAGCGTGGTCTGTCCGGATCTGCCGGGCCTCGGCTGCTCGGACATGCCGTCCGATCCCGAGAACCCACCCGCGATGGCCGCGATCCTCGCGCGCGGTCTCGATCAGGTCATAGGGCGCGACGCGTCCTACGATCTCGCCGGCTTCTCCTATGGCGGCGTCCTGGCCGGCGTGCTGGCCGCGCGGGACACTGGGCGCGTGCGCTCGGTGACGATCGTCGGCTCGGGTGGGCTCGGCCTGCCGCGCGGGGCGACCGAACTGGTCAAGGTCCGCCACCTGGAGGGCGAGGCGCGGATCGCCGCGCATCGCACCAATCTCGCCCGTCTCATGATCGCCGATCCGAGGAAGATCGACGATCTCGCCCTACTCATCCAGGACTGGAACACGCGCCACTCCCGCCTCAAGACCCCGCTGATCTCGCGTGGCACGTGGCTGCGCGACTCGCTCACGGGCCTGCGGTGCCGGGTGAATGCCATCTACGGCAGCTTGGACGCGGCCTCGCTGCCTGATATCGGCGCCCGGGAGAGGGCGATGCGCGCGGTACAGCCAGGATTGCGGTTCCATGCTATCGAGGGTGCTGGCCACTGGGTCGCCTATGAGGCGCCCGCCTCGT
>JBAWFF010000012.1:0-10490 GCA_049591635.1 Acetobacteraceae bacterium | reverse complement strand
GCGAAGACCGTGATCTCCGACGTGGGCTTCGCGCTGGAGCCGGGCCGCATCCTCACCCTGTTGGGCCACAACGGCGCCGGCAAGACAACGACCTTGCGGACGGTCATGGGTCTGCTGCCGGTCCGCGCCGGCGAGGTGCGGTTCGAGGGCCGCGCCCTCGGCAGGATGCGAGTCGCCGAGCGCGTCGCGCTGGGCCTGCGGCTGCTGCCGGAAGGACGCGGCATCTTTCCCGACCTGAGCGTGGCGGAGAACATCGACGTCGTCGCGGCGCGCAATGTCGGGACGAACGCGATGTTCGCCCAAGCCGACATCTACCGCCTGTTCCCCGTGCTGGACGAGCGCCGCACGACGCGCGCCGGCAGCATGAGCGGCGGCCAGCAGCAGATGCTGGCGTTCGGCCTGTCGATCCTCGGCACGCCGCGCTGCCTGATGCTCGACGAGCCCTCGATCGGACTGGCGCCGAATTTAGTGGAGCGCTTATTCGCGCAGGTACGCGAGGTGTGCGAGGCGCACGGCATGGCGGCGATCCTGGTCGAGCAGAATGTCGCCGCGGCGCTGCGGATCGCCGATCGCGCGGTCATCATGAACCAGGGCCGCATCGTCTTCGACGGCACGCCGGACGAGGCGCGGGCGGCGAACGTGTGGGAGTATTTCTGACTACCAGGACCGGATGGGAGGAGATCGCCACCCCGCCGCCCGCTCGACTCGACCGCCAGTGCGGTCATCAGTTCGGCGGAGACGCACGTCCGGCTCGTCGGACGGGCTTTCAAGCGGACAGCAGACCTTGTCAGCCATCCACGCCCGGAATGTATCCATCATCCGGCCCAGACGTCTGGACAACCGGCCTGTCGCCGAGGCTCCCGAGCAAAAGCCATAACAAAAGGTGGCCATAGTCCTGGGCCGAGTTGCGGTCGGTGCCGACCAAATTACTCAGGACGAAGACACCGACATTAGACGGCAACGTCGAAAGTGTGGCCGGCTCTCGTATCCATTGCTCAAAGGCGATGTAAGACGTGAATCCCGCCGGCACCATTCCATTCTTCCACACAAACGGCACATCTCCCGCGAAACCATATCGGCTCACGAACCATCCCATCAGGGTCTGCACGGGCGGTTGATCAGGATTAACGCAGCGCGGCGCGCTCCAAACCGTGCCTTGAATCGCAATGAGAGGCGGGATGGGCAATGGCGCCTCAAGTCGACCCATGTTGAACAAGAGCCATCGAAGCATGTCGTCGCCGGTGCTGACCATACCGCCGCCTCCAAAGAGCATCGGCGCCACCGGTGCGTAGGAAGCCCCCTTCGGCTGCAAAGCACCGTCTGGACAGTGGCCGACGGGCAACGTCGCGTCGAACGCCGGGTCGAGTTGCGGGTCCGGATAGAGGCCCGTTTCCCTCATGCCGAGCAACCCGCACCACACGCGCAGCTGCTTGTCGAACAGCACATTCGGACTTTCGGCAATTCCGACGCAGGCGAGCCCCAGGAGGCCGAACGCGAAGTTCGAATATGTGTAACAGCTTAATGGTGGCGAAATCGCCTGCTTCTCAAAATCACTCGTGCCCATCCACCCCAAAAGCTCTATTGAGGACTGTAGCTTGCAAGTTGGCGGCCAGTCCTCCCCGGACTCGTTGTCGGCTGGGAAACCGGATTCGAAATTCGCAAGCGCGATGATCGGCATTGTGGAAATTTGCCAGTCGAGCGGAAATTCCCAGAAGGTTGTCCCAAACGTACCGTCGAAATTCGCATGCAGTTCATAATAGACGAACGGCGTGAAGGTCTTCGTCACTGACGCGATCTCGAAGGGCGTCGACCCGTTCGGCACGAGCGTCCCATACGTGGCACTGATCGGGGAGCTTCCGCTGACAACAAAGAGTTTGCCGTCCGGGAATTCCGGGCAGACAACCCCGATGGCCATGACGGCTGTGGCAGGTAGCCCGTCGGTTACGGCAGTGATAATCGAGTTTGCCAGCGCATCGGGATCCATCCCGCACACCTCACGAAAATCACCTATTTTGTAGATCGGGATACTTATAATGTCCACATATTACTTGGACTACATCGTTATTGTCAAATGCTAAGTACACCCCGGGGTAGGTTCAACGTCTGTACTGCTTGCCTGACCAAATAGCGACTGTACGGGGTGTACTACGCACCGGTATCAAGGTCTTCCGGATGGACGCTTGACCCGGCCTGTGTCGCCCGTGGTCCGGGCTAATCCAGCCTGCGCGCGGCTCCTGCGAACCGTACGCGCTCGGCGCATAGCGTTCCACTAGATAAAGCGGCCGCTGCTTGGTCTCGTTGAACACCCGCCCCAGATATTCGCCGATCACGCCAAGCGTCACCAATTGCGCCCCGCCCAGGAACAGGATCACCGCCATCAGGCTCGGATAGCCCGGAACCGGGTTGCCGAAGAGCAGCGTCCGCACGATGAGCTGGCCGCCGAATGCCACGGCGAACACCGCCACCCCGAGGCCCAGATAGGTGGCGATCTTGAGCGGCATCACGGTGTAGCTGGTGATGCCCTCCAGCGCGAGGTTCCACAGCCGCCAATAGCTCCATTTGCTATGGCCGGCGGCGCGCGGCGCGCGGTCGTACTGCACCGCCGCGCTGGGAAAGCCGACCCAGGCGAACAGGCCCTTCATGAAGCGATGGCGCTCGCGCAGCCGCAGCAGCGCATCGACGGCGCGCCGGCTCATCAGCCGGAAGTCACCGGCATTCGGCGGCAAGTCCGCCTCGCTCATGGTCCGCATGACCCGATAGAACCAGGCGGCGGTGACCTTCTTCAGCCAGGTCTCCCCGGCGCGAAACCGGCGCTGGGCGAATACGACATCGAAACCCTCACGCCACTTGGCGACGAGTTCCGGTATGACCTCCGGCGGGTCTTGCAGGTCGGCGTCGATCACGATCACCGCCTCGCCCCTCGCGTGATCGAGACCGGCGGTGGTCGCGATCTCCTTGCCGAAATTCCGTGACAGGTTGACCACTCCGATCCGCCGATCGACCCCTCGCAGGCGTTCCAGGATGGCGAGTGTCGCGTCGCGGCTGCCGTCGTTGACGTAGATGACTTCCCAGCGCCCGCCCAGTGTCGGCATTACGGCGGCGAGGCGGTCGTGGAACGCCGCGATTCCGTCGGCCTCGTCGAACACGGGCACGACCACCGAAATGGCGATGCGGGCCGGCGCGGTGGACTTCTGGCGGGCAAGCACCTGGTCGTATGTGCCGACAAAACATTGCGGATTGGCTAACGCCGTTCAGGCAGCGGGCGCGGCGTCCATCACCGAGAAGCCGGCGCTGACGGTGCCGTTCCACTCCTCGGCCCGCAAATGCCCCGCCAAGTGCAGCGCCCCACCGCGGCCCAGCAGCGCGTCGGCCAACGCGCCGTCGCGGGCGCGGAACAGCATCGCCTTCAGGCGCGTCCCGCCACCCTCCCCCTCGACGAAGGCGCGGATCGTCCCGCCCTCGCGCCCGACGCGGTCGGCGCGCATCACGCGGGCGTGGCGCAGCACGAAGATCGGCTCCTCGTTGCCCGAGCCGAAGGGCGCGAGGCGCCCGACATGGCCCGCCAACTCCACCGTCGCGCCCGCAACGGTCAGCGTCGCTTCGATCCCAAGGTCCGCCGCCGCCGGCAACGCGGCGGCGTGGGCCAAACGTTCGTTCAGGAATGCATGGAATGCGTCGAGCCGCCCGCGCTCCAGCGAGAACCCGGCCGCCATCGCGTGCCCGCCGCCGGTCGCGAGGATGCCGGCCTGGCGCGCGGCGACGATGGCCGCGCCGAGGTCGATGCCGGGGACCGATCGCCCGGAGCCCTTGGCGATCCCGGCGGCGATCCCGGCGACGCAGACGGGGCGGTTGAACCGCTCCTTGATCCGTCCGGCGACGATGCCCACCACGCCGGGATGCCAGTCGTCTCCGCTTACCAGCAGGGCGGCACGCCCAGCCTGGGCCTGCGCGTCGGCGGCCTGGAAGGCGGCGTCGAGGATGGACGCCTCGACGTCCTGGCGCTGGCGGTTCACATCGTCGAGGCGCTGCGCCAGGGTCACGGCCTCCTCGGCATCCTCACACAACAGCAGGCGCAACCCGAGGTCGGATTGGCTGATCCGGCCGGCGGCGTTGATGCGCGGGCCAAGACCGAAGCCGCAGGTCATCGCGGTGAGCAGGGGCTTGGCTTGCGCGATCGCGAGCAACGCCGCGATCCCGGGGCGCTCGCGTCGCGCCATCACCTTCAGGCCCTGGCAGACGAAGGCACGGTTGACCCCGGTCAGTGGCATCACGTCGCAGACGGTGGCAAGCGCCACCAGGTCGAGCAGCGCCATCAGATCGGGCGCCGGCCGGGCGGCGAAGAAGCCTCGCCGGCGCAGGGCGCGCGCCGTCGCCACCACCGTCAGGAAGGCAACGGAGGCCGCGCACAGCATCCCCAGCCCCGAGGAATCGTCCAGCCGATTGGGATTGACGGTGGCCAGCACCGTCGCCGGGACGTCTTCGGCCTTATGGTGGTCGAGCACGATCACGTCGGCGGTCCCGTGCATCGCCGCCAGCACTTCGCCGGCCGCCGTCCCGCAATCGACGCAGACGATCAGGCGCGCGCCCTTGGTCGCCAACGCGCTCAGCGCGGGGACGTTCGGGCCGTAGCCCTCGGTCATCCGATCGGGAACGTGGGAATGGACCGTGCAGCCCAGGCCGCGCAGGAATCCCGCCATGATCGCGCCCGCGGATGCGCCGTCCACGTCGTAATCGCCGAACACCCCGACGGTCTCGCCGCGGGAAGCCGCATCGGCCAGCCGTTCGGCCGCCGCGTCCATGTCGGTCAGCAGCGACGGATCGGGCAGCAACGCCCGCAGCGTTGGGTCGAGGAAATCCCCGCATTCCTCGATGCCGATGCCCCGCGCGGCGAGCAGGCGCCCGACGATCTCGGGCAGCCCGGCGCGCTGGGCGATGCCGAGGGCGATCCGATCCTCGCCCTCCCGCCACACCCAGCGTCGCCCCGAAAGGGAGCGCTCGACGCCGAGCGCGAGGGTGGCGTTCAGGTCGGCACCCAGGTCTTGGTCGCGAAATTATGGTGCGCCTCGATGAAGCGCACCGTGCCCGATTTGCTACGCATGACGATCGAGTGCGTCGTGGCCCCGACGCCCATGCGGCGCACGCCGCGCAGCATCGCGCCGGTCGTCACGCCGGTCGCGGCGAACATCACGTCGCCCTTTGCCATCTCGGTGACGCTGTATTTGTGCCGCGGGTCGGTGACGCCCATTGAGCGCGCGCGCGCGATCTGTTCGTCGTTCTCGTACAACAGCCTTCCCTGCATCTGTCCGCCGGTGCAGCGCAGCGCGGCGGCGGCGAGCACGCCCTCCGGCGCGCCGCCCGAGCCCATGTAGATGTCGATCTCCGCATCCGGCATCGCCGTCGCGATGACACCCGCCACGTCGCCGTCGCTGATGAGGATGATCCGCGCGCCGGCCTCCCGGCAGCCGGCGATCAGCGCCTTGTGGCGGTCGCGGTCGAGCATGCAAACGACCAAGTCCGACACATCGCGGCGCTTGGCGCGCGCGAGGTTGCGCAGGTTCTCGCCGACCGAGGCGTCGAGATCGACGACCCCATCCGGCAGTCCGCCGCCCACGGCGATCTTGTCCATGTAGATGTCGGGCGCGTGCAGGAAGCCGCCCTTCTCGGCCATCGCGACGGTGGCGATGGCGTTCGGGCCGCCCTTGGCAGTCAGCGTGGTTCCCTCCAACGGATCGACGGCGATATCCATCGCCGGGCCACCGCAGCCGACCGTCTCGCCGATGAACAGCATCGGCGCCTCGTCCATCTCGCCCTCGCCGATGACCACGGTGCCGGCGATCGCGACCTGGTCGAAGGCGCGGCGCATCGCCTCCACCGCCGCCCCGTCCGCCTCGTTCTTCTTGCCGAGCCCGATCCAGCGCGATGCGGCAAGCGCCGCCGCCTCGGTGACGCGGACGAGTTCGAGAGCGAGGTTACGGTCGGTGACCTCGCTCAACAGCGGACGGGAGGGGGCGGACATCGGGGCTTCTCCAGGTGCGAATCCGTAATTCCCAGAGTAGCCCGGCGCGCCGCCTACACCACCCCGAAATCGATCAGCTGCCGCACCGGCGCGCCCGACTTCAGGTTGGCGAACCCCTCGTTGATCTTGTCGAGCGTGATCCGCCCGGAGATCAGCGTCTCCAGTTGCAGCCGCCCCTGGCGCCACAGCTCCAGCAGTCGCGGCATGTCGACGCGGAAATGGTTGCCGCCCATCGAGGTGCCCTGGATCTTGCGGTCGCGCAGGAAGTCGGCGCCGGACAGCTCGATCTTCACGCCGACCGGGATCATGCCGATGATCGTCGCGACGCCGCCCGGGCGGAGCATGGCGAAGGATTGCTCGGCGGTCTTCTTCAACCCGATCGCCTCGAAGACGTACGGCACGCCGCCGCCGGTCAGTTCGCGCACCGCCTCGACTGGATCGACATTGGAGGCGTTGATCGTGTCCGTCGCGCCCATCTCGCGCGCCTTCTCCAGCTTCGACGCCACGGTGTCGATCGCGATGATCCGCTCGGCCCCGGCGATCGCCGCGCCATTCACCGCCGACAAGCCGATGCCGCCGCAGCCGATCACCGCGACGGTGCTGCCCGGCTCCACCTTGGCGGCGTGAAACACCGCGCCGACCCCGGTCATCACGCCGCAGCCCACCAGGGTGGCGATGTCGAGGGGGATGTCGGGCTTGATCTTCACCACCGCGTGTTCGTGGACCAGCATGTGATCGGCGAAGGCGGAGAGGTTGAACGCCTGGTTCAGCACCTGCCCCTTCCACCGCAGCCGCCGCGCCGCGCCGGGCAGCAACTTCACCTCGGTGTTCTCGCAGAGGTTGGAGTGGCCGGTGACGCATTGCGCGCACTCGCCGCAGAACACCGACAGGCAGGTGATGACGTGGTCGCCCGGCTTCACGTAGGTCACGTCCTCGCCCACCGCCTCGACGACCGCCGCCGCCTCGTGGCCGAGCACGACCGGGGTCGGGAACGGGTAGAGGCCTTCCATGAAGTGGAGGTCGCTATGGCAGAGGCCGGCAAACGCGGTCCGCAGCAGGATTTCGCGCCGCTTGGGCTTCTCGATCTCCACGTCCTCGATAGTGAGCGGGTGATGCGCCTCGTGCAGGATTGCTGCTTTCATGCTAGGTTCCTCCGCTTGGGTTGCCGGCCAGTGTGCCCTTGGGCGCGGCGGCGCGCCAGTACGGAGAGAAGCCATGAGGAAGGTCGCGGAGCCGGAGTTCATCGCAAGCACCGCGGGACAGGTGGCAGCGGAACTCACCCGCCGCGGCGTCGCGCCGGATCAGCCCGTGATGATCACGATTGAGCCGGATGACTGGCTGACCGAGGTGCGGCGATTTGCCCGGCCTCGGGTGATCGCGAAAGGTTGGACCGACGAGGACATCGACCGCATTATCGAGGAAGAGCGCGAAGCCGTGCAGCCACGCCGCGGATGAGGCTCGTTGTCGATACAAACGTCTTCGTCAGTGCCGCCATCAAGGAAACATCGTGGCCAGCCCTGGTCGTTCGGTGGCTCGACAGGTTCACCGGGCTTCTCAAGACTGAGGCGACAGAGCAGGAAATCATGGAGGTCTTGCGCCGACCTCGCATTGCCGAAGATGTCGCGCCGATCTTCGCGGACAGGCTAGGCCGGATATTTGCCGCCGCCGAACTCGTGAAGATTACTGAGAAGATCACCGGGTGTCGTGATCCAAAGGACGACAAGTTTCTCGAACTTGCGGTGAATGGGCGCGCTGACGTGATCGTCTCGGGCGATGCCGATCTGCTGGTGCTCAACGCCTTCCGGAGAATTTCGATCATCACGCCGGCGATCTTCGGGCGGGCGCGGGCCATGTGATCCACTCTTGTGCCGGGGCGGGAGCTCCTGCGCAAAAATTCGGTTGATCGAATCTACAACTCACGACCCGCCCGTGAACACGAGCAGACCTGACCTGCCTGTGGAGCCGAATGATCGCCTGGGAGCCCCATCCGAGGGGCAATAAGCTTGCCGGGAAAGCGACGAGTGGCCGCGCTTTCGTGATCGTGTCCGGTCATACCAATTGTCGTATGCAAGGACAATCTTAGGTTGAATGGCTCATCCGCAATTTTACAACCCAGGTTGGTTGCCGGGGGGGGTATTTCTGTATCGTGAACAACAGTCAACGACTGCCCGGGAGTATCCGCCGCTGCGCACGCGGCGTTCAACCCGGTCGCAACCGTGACGTTGTTGCGGTTCAAACTACAACAAGATCAACCGGAGGATGGTCGACACGTCGCTTCGCAAGACACTGATTGTCGCTACCAGTTGCTCGGTGATGGTAATCGCAGCGGCGGCGGGCGATCGCGGTCAGGCGCCCGTCGCGATCGGCGCCGAGGCGGATGCGCTGGATGGTCGGCGTGCGATAGCCGGCGAGCGAGAACATCTGCTGGCGCGTCAGCGCCAGCTTCACCGCCCGGCCCGGAACCGCCCGCGCGGCGAGGCCGGCGAGCACGTCATGGGCGTGCGGCGTTCCCTTCGAGCCGAAGCCGCCGCCGACATGCGGGGCGATCACGCGGATGCGCTCGGGTTTGAGCCCGAAGACCGGCGCCAGCGTCTGGCGCACCGAATGCACGCCTTGGGTGGAATCCCACAGGGTCAGCTCGCCGTCGGCCCAGCGGGCGACGGTGGTGTGCGGCTCCATCGGGTTGTTGTTCTCATGCGGCGTCGTGTAGGTGCGATCGAGTGTCACCGCGGCCGAGGCGAGCGCCGCCTCGACATCGCCCTCCTCGGTGTCGGTCGGCAAGCCCGGGTTGACGTGCTTGGGCGCGTAGAGATCGTCGCGATCGGCGCGCAACTCGGTGTCGTGCGCCGCCTCGGCGTACCCCACCCGCACCAGCGCGGCGGCATGGCGAGCGATCTCCTAATTCTCGGCGACGATCGCGCCGACGAACTGGCCGCGAAAGCCGACTTCGTCCGATTGCAGGATCCACAGTTCCTTGTCGTCGGCCGATTTCAGCCGCGGCGCGTTCTCGTGGGTTAGGACCGCGACGACCCCGGCGAGCGCCTTCGCCGCGCCGGCGTCGATGGAGGCGACCCGGCCGCGCGCAATGCTCGCCTGCAACGGATGCACATAGAGCGGGCGCACAAAGCGGTGCTCAAACGCATACGGCGCGGTGCCGGTAACCTTGGCCCGCCCATCGAGGCGCTCGAGATCCTCGCCGATCGCGCGCGGCTCCAGCAATTCACTCATCGCGCCGCCTCCGCGGTCAGGTCGCGCAGCACCGCCACCAATGTGTTGGCGGCCATCCTCACCTTGAACGCGTTCCCCGGCTCGGGACGCGCGTCGGCAAGCTCGGCATCGGCGGCGCGGCGGAAATTCTCCCGCGTCGCCGACGCCCCGCGCAGCACCGCCTCGGCCCGCGTCGCCCGCCACGGCTTGTGCGTGACGCCGCCCAACGCAATGCGCGCCTCGGCGATTGCGCCGTCGCGGACATCGAGCATGGCGGCGACCGAGACCAGCGCGAACGCATAGGAAGCGCGGTCGTGGACCTTGCGGTACGCCGAGCGCGTGCCCTCCGGCGGCGCCGGCAATTCCACGGCAGCGATCAGCTCACCGTGTTCGAGCACGGTGTCGCGCTCCGGCGCCTCGCCGGGCAGGCGGTGGAAATCGACCAGCCTGACGCGCCGTTCGCCGTCCTTGCCGAGCACGACGACGACCGCGTCGAGGGCGGCCATCGCCACCGCCATGTCGGACGGATGCACCGCGATGCAATGCTCCGAACCGCCAAGGATCGCGTGATAGCGCGTGTAGCCGCCGATCGCGGAGCAGCCGGTGCCCGGCGCGCGCTTGTTGCAGGGCGTGGAGACGTCCTGGAAATAGACGCAGCGGGTGCGCTGCAACAAATTCCCCCCGGTGGTCGCGAGATTGCGGAGCTGCCCCGAGGCGCCCGCCAGCAACGCCTGCGACAGCACCGTGTAGCGGCCGCGGATCAGCGTGTCGGCGGCGAGATCGCTGTTGCGGACCAAGGCGCCGATCCGCACGCCGCCCGCCGGGCAATTCCTCCACCCGATCGAACGGCAGGCCCGTCACGTCCACCAACAGGTCCGGCAGCGCCACGCCCAGGCGCATGTGATCGACCAGGTTGGTGCCGCCGCCGAGGAAGGCCGCGCCGGAACGGCCCATCACGGCGGCGACGGCGCCCGCCGCGTCGGTCGCGCGCTGATAGGCGAACGGGTTCATCGCGCCGCCTCGCTGATCGCGGCAACGATGTTCACGTAGGCCCCGCACCGGCACAGATTGCCGCTCATCCGTTCGCGTATCTCGTCGTCGGTGAGTTCGATCGGGCCGGTCAAATCCTTGGTGACATGGCTCGGATGACCGGATCGCGCCTCCTCGATCATCCCCACCGCCGAGCAAACCTGGCCCGGCGTGCAATAGCCGCACTGAAGCCCGTCATGATCGAGGAACGCCTGTTGCACCTTGTGCAACGCGCCGT
>JBAWFF010000011.1:0-2217 GCA_049591635.1 Acetobacteraceae bacterium | reverse complement strand
ATGCATTCATCCCCTACAGCCACCGACATGAGCCGATCCCAACGATAACCCGGATCAGCCTGAATCGCCGCCCGTAGCCGCCGCCAGCTTTTTCAACCAAAATCGGTCAGAACCGAATCGCCCTGCCTCGGACCCACTGACATTCAGCGAGGGCGCGAATGATGTCACTTTGCCTGCGGCTGGAGGCGCGAGCGCCGGCGCGACGCTGCCATCGAGCCTATGAGATCGTCGGCGGCCAGGATCTGTTCGGCGCCTGGCTGGTCGAGATGCGCTATGGCCGGATCGGCAGCCTCAGCCAGAGCAGGACCCAGTCGTTCGGCGGCGTCGACGAGGCGGTTGCGCTGGTGGCAGCCTGCTTGCGCAAGCGCGCCACGGCGCCGCGCCGGATCGGCGTGGCGTATCGGCTGCGCCGTGCCGTGTGCGGGCCGGACTGGCAGGCTCTCGATGCCGGTCTACAGAGCTTCGCAGGAGCTCCGCTCGGGCAGCTCCGGGACACGGACTTTCCATAATAACGGCAGCCAAATCATCAAAAACCGAGTTCTCACCGTGGAAGATTTCCTCGGCTTTCCATAATTATGCTTCTGCGGCACTTTGGTATAAATCACCGATAGAAATGTCACTCGACCGAGCTGACGCGCGATGGTCCCGGCGGGCCATTTCTCGACGTGGTAATAGCGTAGGATCTGGGCCTCGCGGTCAGGCGAGATGACCATGGTCAGCTCCTCATCGGCCGGCGGACGACGCCTCGAGCAATCCCGTGGCGACGCAGAAACCCTTGGCGGACGAGCCGCGAGCAGCGACAGCCGCACCAGTGGCAATGCGATGCCAATCGTCTGGGTCCATCGTCGGGAGAAGCTGCGTCGCTCGTGGTCTTCACCGAACTCTGGACCAACAAATCATCCGACGGCGGCGGAGGTGAACCCCGATGCGTCACGTTCTTCTGCCGCGCGCGATAGCGACGAGCCCGCTCGGCATGAGCAAGCCGGCCGGAACGGCTCGTCTGGTAGCGCCGAGAGGCCGCCCGTTGCGCGCCCTCTCGGGCCTGTCGCGCGCAATCCCCGGCACAGTAGATCTGGCCGCGATCGCAGCAGCTGCAGATCAGCGCCTGGGCGCGGCAGCGCGCACATAGGAACAGTCGGGCTGGGAGAGGTTCGGCTAATTCGGAGCGATAGACGCGATGATGACGACCGCAGCAATTGCTGCGATACTGCCCCTGCATGAGTGCCCGCACCGTGTGAAGCACGGCGTCGAAGCGAAACTTGCAGGTTGGGCTCGGCGCCGTGCTTGCCTCTAATGCCGCGGCTCTTACCGCGCCATTCACCGCCGTGTCAGCCCGCCCACCCTCCGGCGGTCAGCATCCACACCCAAAGAAGCTCAAGAAAGAAGGCGCTTCGGCGCGCCGCACGACCGGAAAGCCCCGATCACGCCGAGCCTGGCGCCGTGCTCGTGGCCGTCAAGACCGCTGCGCGCCGCGCAAGAGCGCGGTGGCCTGCGGCCAGTCTTTGACCGCCGCTCCGCGCGACGCCCGCACTACCGAAGGTCGGGACGGAGAAACGGCCTTCGATCGAACTGAGAAACATCCCCGCCGCGAGGTGCAGGCCCTGGCGCATACAGCCGGAGGTTACTCTGCCGCCGGATTTGCGCGGGTCCTGACCGCCGTCGACACGGCGCGGGCCTTCGGGTTGCTGGGCGCCAACCCCCACGGAATCTGCACCAACTCGACGCCGCCGGGCGTCGGCCGGATCACCGGAGCGGTCTCGGTCGGCCAGATCTCGTCGCGCGGCTCCAGGTTCGGGGCGGCGTCGGGCTTGGGGAAGACGAGCGGTATCTTGAGCTGGCTGAACGCCTCGGCATAGTCCCGGTACGGGATGCGGTTGCCGTAGTCGTTACACATTGCCTGATTGCCCATGCTGAAACGACGCCGAGTGCATGGGCGCTGGCGGCTTTTTCATCACGACGTAGCCCGACTGCTCCAGGTGATCGATCAGGCGCCGAGCGACAATCTGCGCCATGAGATGATCGCCCTGGTGGACCCGTTTGCGCCCATCGAACCGGAGCGCGAAGGACAGGGTATCGGCGACCTCGTCTGTGGTGGCGAGGCGCAGTTGGGCGGGATCGACGGGCATCGCCGCAGGGTATGCCAGCGCGGGGAACGTAGCAAGAACTAGCGCCGGCTCAGCGCTTCGTCGCTGCCTGCTTCATCTTCTGCCAAATCTG
>JBAWFF010000010.1:0-3137 GCA_049591635.1 Acetobacteraceae bacterium | reverse complement strand
GCGCCGGCATCGGCGCGGCCTCGCGGGCGAGCGCGGCACCGATCCGAGCGGCGAGGTCGGGCGAGGCTTCGTGATAGGCCAGCTTGTCGCGCAACGCGGCGCGCATGACGCGCATCTCCTCCACTTTGGCCGAACAATCCTCGCAGGTCCGCAGATGCGCCCGCAGCCGCCAGCGCCGCAGGCCCGGCAGCCCATCCGCCACAAGCGGCAGAAACGGAGCGGCGTGCTCACAGTCCATGCGCGCTCTCCGTCTCCGAGGCGAGCCACAGGCGGCGCAGCGCCAGACGCGCACGCGCGAGGCGCGACATCACGGTGCCGACCGGCACGCCGGTGACGATGGCGATGTCCCGATACGACAAATCCTCCAGTTCGCGCAGCACCAGCACTTCCCGATGCTCGGCCGGCAGGCGCGCCATGAGGCGATTGAGAGTCGCCGCGTCGATGGACGCGATCAGCTCCGCCTCCGGATCGCGTGGAGACGCCGTCCATATCGGCTCGGCCGCATCGTCGTCGGCCGGAGAACCGGGCGAGAACACCAGCCGGGCGGAGCGGTTCGCCCGCACCCACGTCGAGAAGGTGTTGCGCACGATCGTCAGCAGCCACACGCGCATGTCTCCCCCATTGTAGGCGTCGAAATATCGAAACGCGCGCAGGAAGGCCTCTTGCGCGACATCGGATGCGTCCGCCGCGTTTCCCGTCAGCCAGCGCGCCAGATTGTAGGCCGCGTCCAGATGCGGCAGCGCGAGAAGTTCGAATCGGCGTCTGCCGTCGTCGTCACGCAAAGGTCAGCTCCGGTTCGCCTCGCCGTGAAAGACCGGGCCCGCGGCGGCGTTATTCCACCAATTCTAGAATATTTCGTCGGGAATGGCTGCATCGCTCGCGCGGTCCTTGAGGCAGCCAACCCTACGGAGATCAACATGGGTTACCTCCTCCTCGCCGCCGCCGCGACCGTGTTTCTCGCAGTGCTCCCGTTCAACAGGGGCGCGCCAATCCCGGATCTCTGGGCAGGGCCGTTCTCCCGCGCCGTCGATTGAGGCGATGCGTCGCCAAAATAATCGCATCCGGGACGGAATACGCGCGTCGCAAGCTCGGTCCTTGGTGCAGCCGATCACGGCGAAACCCGATGGGTGGAGGAACCCGATGGCCAGCGAACTCAGCAATATCGACCGTCGCGGCGTGCTGAAATGCATGACGTGGGCGGGGACGGCGATGGTGTGGACCGTCGCCGGCGGCATTCCGCGCGCGCGGATGATCGGCGAAGCGGAGGCGGCGAGCAGCGCCTTCACATTCGCGCAGATCAGCGACAGCCATCTCGGCTTTGACAAGCCCGCGAACCCGCATACGACGGACACGCTGGCCGAGGCGCTGAACCAGGTGAAGGCGCTGGAAGTGAAGCCGGCCTTCATGATCCACACCGGCGACATCACCCATCTGTCGAAGCCTGCGCAGTTCGATACCGGCCGCCAACTGATGGCGGGCACCGGCCTGACGACCTACACGGTCCCCGGCGAGCACGACATCCTCGAAGACGACGGCAAGAGCTACCTCAACCGGTTCGGCAAGGGCACCAAAGGGGACGGCTGGTACAGCTTCGATACGCACGGCGTGCACTTCATCGGGCTGGTAAACGTGGTGAACCTGCAAGGCAACGGATTGGGCAATCTCGGCCACGAGCAGCTCGAATGGCTGGAGAAGGACGTGGCGCATCGCAGCGCCAGCACGCCCGTCGTGGTGATGGCGCATGTCCCGTTGTGGACGGTCTATCGGGAGTGGGGCTGGGGAACCGGCGATGGAGCGCAGGCCCTGGGCTATTTGAAGCGATTCGGCTCGGTGACGGTACTGAACGGGCACATCCATCAGGTCATGCAGAAGGTCGAGGGCAACGTGGCGTTCCACACCGCCCGTTCCACCGCCTTCCCGCAACCGGCGCCGGGCACCGCGAAGGGTCCCGGTCCGATGATGGTTCCGGCCGGGGAATTGCACGAGCACCTCGGCATCGCGCGGGTCAGCGTGGTGTCTACCAACACGCCGCTCGCCATCGTCGATACGCCGCTGATCTGAGGACCCGATCATGACCGAGATCATCAGCCTGGCCGAGCACGGAAGGCGGCTCCTGCTGCGCCGTTTCGCCGAGGGCGCGGCGTTTTTCGCGCTCGTTCCCGTGGTGCTCGCGGGCGGTGCCGAGGCAGCCGACGCGACGGTGCGGATCGACAACTTCACCTTCGCGCCGACCCCGCTCACCATCGCGGCGGGAACCACGGTGACGTGGGTCAACAACGACGACATCCCGCACGCGATCTACTGCCAAGCGCTTCGCCTGCGTTCGCACCCGATGGACACCAACGACAGCTTCTCGCACCGCTTCGCGCAGGCGGGCACGTTCGACTACATCTGCTCGCTGCATCCGCAGATGCGCGGGCGGATCGTCGTCAGCGCCTGATCGCCTTTTCGCCCGCAGCCGCCTATAGTGGAGCGGACGGTACGGGAATTGGAGGGCGGATCATGCAAGGCGCATCGCTCGAAGCCGCGTTGGACGCACGGGGCGCCGATATCCTTGATCGCTGCACCGCGTGCGGCGAGTGCGTGCGGGTCTGCCCGATGCCCGGACCGGCGGGCATCGGAACGGACGACCCGGGCGCGATCGCCGCCGGGGTGCTGTCGATCCTGCGCGGCGAGGCATCTCCAGCGGCGTCCGCGCGTTGGGCCGCGGTGTGCACGGGAAGCGGGCACTGCATCGAGGCCTGCCCGGAGGGCGTCAATCCGCGCCTGATGCTGACCCTCGCCCGGCTCGCCGCGCGGAAACGCGAGGAACCGGTCGAGCGGCGCCGTGTCGGGGTGACACGCTTCGGCGGGATGAGCACCAGCGTGCGAGTGTTGTCTCGCCTCCAGCTTCCGCCCGACCTGCTGGCCCGCTTCCGCCCCGACGACGATGACGAGGCGGAGCCGCCGGAGGTCGTCTTCTACACCGGCTGCAACGTGCTCAAGACGCCGCACATCGTGCTGCTGTGCCTCGACATCATGGACGCGCTCGGCGTGCGCTATCGCGTCATGGGCGGCCCATCGCATTGCTGCGGCGTGTTGCAGTTCCGCGCCGGCGACCTGACCACGTCGGGGCGTCTCGCCTACCGCACCGTCGA
>JBAWFF010000009.1:0-13179 GCA_049591635.1 Acetobacteraceae bacterium | reverse complement strand
CTGCACGGGGGAGTCCCCCCTCCCCTTGCGGGAGGGGGTAGGGGGAGGGGTGAGCCGAGCAATTCCCCTCTGGATCGCCGACAAGCGCTGTGGGCGGTGCGCGGCCTCGCCGATGCGACGCTGCCGCTATTCGCCGCCGCCGAGGGGATGGGACAGGAGCCGGCGGTGGCGTTGTCGCCGATGACCGAGGGCCGCGCGGTGGTCGAGGACTACCGCAGCGTCGGCTTGAGTTTGCGCCGCCATCCCGTCGCCTTCCTGCGCGATGGCCTGCGCGCGCGCGGCGTGGCGGCGTGTGCCGCGTTGGCGGATTGGCGTGACGGAAGGACGATCGTCGTCGCGGGGATCGTGCTCGTGCGCCAGAAGCCGGGCTCGGCCAAGGGAGTGATGTTCATGACCGTCGAGGACGAAACGGGAATCGCCAATTTGGTCGTCTGGCCGAACGTGTTCGCTCGGCTGCGCCGGGTGATCCTGGGCGCTCCCATGATCGCCTGTCACGGCCGCGTGCAGCGCGAGGGCCTGGTGGTCCATGTGGTTGTCGATCGGCTGGAGGATTTGTCCGAGCTGCTGCGCGGTGTCGGGGAACGGAATATCGCGGTCTCGCACGGACGCGGCGATCAGGTGACGCATCCGGGCGGGCCAGATCCGAGGGAGCGGGGGATCAAGGTGGCGACCAGGGATTTTCGCTGAGGATTCGAGATAATACGACGTGTTTTTAATGGGTTATGCAGGTTCTCGTATTGGACAGGAGGCGACGGCGGGGCTACATCGCGATCCCGCTGGATATCGATGGAGGTCAGTGGATGACGAAATTCCGGACCGCGGCACTGGGCGCCGTTGCCTCTCTTGCGCTGATCGGCGGTGCCGGCGTCGCCGGCGCGCAAACCCGGACGACGCCACGCGCCCGGATGATCGAGGTGCCGCCGGGCGCCGTCGTGATCGTGCTCCCTGCTGGAGCGATGCCGGCGGTTCCCTTGCCGATGGAATTTCCCGCGATGCCCGATCCCGGCAGCCTCATGCGGCAGGTGAATGCCATGTTCGCCGACATGCAGCACATGTTCGCAAGCCCAATGTGGTCCGCCCCTGAGCGGACGATCGAGGCCGCGATGCGGCGGATGCCGTCGGTCGCCGGGCCGGTGTCGGGCATCCTCGTGACGTCGATCACGAATGCCAACGGTACCTGCACGCGGCGCGTGATCTATTCCGGGAACGGAGCACCGCCCGAGGTCAAGGTGAACTCGACGGGGAGCGCCTGCGCCGCGATGGGAACGCCGACGGCCGTGCCCGCGGCACATTCGCCGCGGCGCATGGCTCCGCATACGATCCTGGTGGATAATCGCGCCCCAGCAGAACCCATTCAGGTCGCGCAACTCGGCGACTAAGGGTCTGTTGATAAACAACTGATCCGTCATTTGGGATTGGGTTGGATGGTGTAGTTCCATTCCCCGTGGAACTCGTGCGGCGTGATGTTGATGTTGGCCATGTCGCTGTCGCTGACCTTGACGCCAGCCGGGTAGTTGGCGCTGTCGATCTCGCTTTTGACGTTCAACCCGGTGCGGGTGGTGGTTGCAGCGATCAGTTGGACGATGGTCTGGTAGCTGACCAGCGGCTTGCCGCGCCAATTTTGGGTGATGAACGAGAACAGCCGGTGCTCGATCTTGTTCCACTTGCTGGTGCCAGGCGGCAGATGACAGACCGTGATGGCCAAGCCAAGTTCATTTACCAGGGCTTGCAGTTCGCGCTTCCACAGCCGCACCCTTGCGCCGTTGCTGCCGCCGCAATCAGCGGTGATCAGCAAACTGCACGCCTCGGGGTAACGCGCCCGCCCCATGCTCTGCCACCAGCGCCGAATGGCGTTAACGGCGAAGCTGGCGGTATCGTGGTCGATGCCGACGCTCACCCAGCCGGTGTTGCCGGCGATGTCGTAGACGCCATACGGCACGGCGCGGCCGAGTTCGGGGATCTTGAAGTCATGCACGCGCACCGACTCGGGGTTGCCTTTCGGGCGCAACTCTCGGCCAGCGTTCTTGAAATCGCCGACCAGTTCCTTTTTCTTGGTATCGACCGAGATCGCGGGTTCGCCCGCTTCGAGGGCCGCCGTCACTTGGGCGTTGATGTAATTGAACTGCGCGTCGCGGTCAGGTGTTTGGCTGCCCTCGCGGGTCTTGCGGTTGCCTTGCAGGCTGTAGTTGAGCGTTCGCAGCAGATCGGCGACGACGTTGTGGCCGATACGATGGCCCATTGTCCGCAGCGCCTCGGCCAGATTGCGCAGGCTGCGGCTGGTCCACAGCAGCGGCGCCTGCGGATCGCCGCGCGTTGTCGGTTCGACCAGACCCCGCAAATCGGACAGCAGCGTGGCGTTGGTCTCGGTCAACTTCTTGCGCCCGCCGCCCGGGCGGCGCACGCGCCGCGCCGGCGGGTCGCCGGACGTGTTGTCGCGCAATTCGGCCAGGCCCCGATTGATCGTGCTGCGCGCAATCCCGGTGATGCGCGACACCACCGTAACCCCACCGCGCCCAGCTGCGCACGCCTCGGCCGCCGCAAAACGCCGCCGGGTCCGCTCGTCCAATACAGGATCGAGCACCTCGTAGCGCAGTTGGATGGCGGCCTCGTCAACCATGCGCCGAATCTAGTACACACTTCAGCCGCGCCGGAATCCCCCTCGGCGCAAAATCACACCGCGATTCGGTTATTTATCAACAGACCCTAAGGCGCGGAGCCAGCGCCCAACCTTCAGACTCGGCTGACCATTGGCGCGAGCCATCCGCGCGTGCAAGCTCGGCTGTCTCACGGTCTGACGAGGATGCGGCATGGCGGAGGGAAGCGGGATCGCGCGCGGCCCGGGGAGCACGATGGGCAACGCCGGCCCGGGTATGCTGGCGGGGGTGCGCGTCGTCGAGCTGGCCGATGAACGCGGCGAGTACGCGGGCCTGTTGCTCGCCGGCCTCGGCGCGGATGTGGTCAAGATCGAGCCCCCGGACGGCAGCCCCACGCGGCGCATCGGTCCGTTCCTGGACGATCAACCCGGACCGGAACGCTCGCTGTTCTTCTGGAACTACAATCGGGCGAAGAAATCCGTCGTGCTGGACTTGCGCGAGGCGCCGGCGCGGGAGTCCCTGCTGCGTCTGCTGGATGGCGCCGACGTGCTGCTGGATTCGACCGGCGGGGCGCTGAACGAGACGGCGGGCCTGGACCGCCCCGCGCTGGCCGAACGGTTCCCGGCGCTGATAACGGCGCGTTTGACTCCGTTCGGCGATGACGGGCCGTGGAAGGATTTCAAATCCTCCGACCTGATCCATCTCGCCCTCGGCGGCGTGATGATGAATTGCGGCTACGATCCCGACCCCAACCTTCACTACGACACGCCGCCGATCGCGCCGCAGATCTGGCATGCCTATCACATCGCCGGCGAGCAATTGGCGACCGGCATCATCGCCGCGCTGATCCACCGCCACCGGAGCGGGCACGGCCAGGATGTATCCGTCGCGGTGCACGAGGCGGTATCGAAGAATCCCGAACTCGACATCATGCATTGGGTGATGCGGCGCGTGCCCTTGTGGCGGTTGACCAGCCGCCATGCGCTGGAGACGCCGAACCACGCGCCCTCGATCTCCCACACCAAGGACGGACGCTGGTTCATCTCGCACGGGATGGGCGCGCGCGATCTGAAGAACCTGGTCCCGCTGCTTGCGAAATACGGAATGCAGGCGGATTTACAACCGCCGCCGGCGGACGCCGACCTCAAGGCGCGCGCCATTCCCGGCTCGACGGCGAACGACGAAGCGCGGGCGCACATGCTCGACGTCGTGCAACGCTTCGTGCGCACCTGGACCTATGCCGACATGCCGTGGCGGGAAGCGCAGGACGCGGGACTGCTATGGGCGCCGATCCGCAAGCCGCACGAGAATGCGCTCGACGAACATTGGCTGACGCGGCGCAGCTTCGCCGACGTGGCCCATCCCGAGCACGGCCGAAGCTTCCGCTATCCGACCAGCAAGTGGCTCTCCACGGCGACCAGCTGGCAGGTGGGCCGGCGGGCGCCGCTGCTGGGCGAGGACACCGACGCGGTACTGCGCGAGCCGGCACGCCGCCCGAGCGTTCCGGCGCGGCCGCGTGGCGTGCCGAACCCGAGGCTCTCGGCACTGCACAACAAGCCGTTCCCGTTGCAGGGCGTGAAAATCCTCGATTTCGCGTGGTTCCTGGCCTCCGCCGGCGGAACCCGCTTCCTCGCCGCGATGGGCGCGGAGAGCTACAAGGTGGAGTGGAAGGACAATCCCGACACCCGGCTGGCGGCGATGGCGCCGGTCGGCGGGCGAGCAGCGCGCGAGGCGGCGACCGGTCCGCTGCCGGGGGTCAAGGACCCCGACATGGGTGGGCAGTTCAACAACAAGAATGCCGGCAAGCGCGGCATCTCGCTCAACATCCGCCACCCAAAGGGCCTACAGATCGCCAAGGATCTGGTGCGCATCTGCGATGTCGTCGCCGAGGGATTCTCGCCCGGCGTCCTGGAACGCCTCGGCCTCGGCTACGACGTGATGAAGCGCATCCGGCCCGACATCATCTACATCCAGCAATCCGGCATGGGCACGCACGGCACGTATGGACGGATGCGGACGGTCGGGCCGGTCGCGGCGGCCTTCGCCGGCCAGGGCGACATGTCGGGCCTGCCGGAGCCGGCGATGCCGGTCGGCTGGGGCTATTCGTATCTCGACTGGATGGGGGCCTACGGCTACGCGCTGGCGATCCTCGGCGCCCTCTATCATCGCGAGCACACCGGCGAAGGCCAGTGGATCGACGCCTCGCAGTGTGAATTCGGCCTGTTCCTGACCGGGACGACCATCCTCGACTGGTCGGCGAACGGACGGGAGTGGCGGCGCTACGGCAATCGCTCGCCGTACAAGCAAGCCGCGCCGCATGGCGCCTATCGCTGCGCGGGCCGTGATCGCTGGATCGCCATCGCCTGTTTCACCGACGAGGAATGGCGCGCGCTGGCGACGGTTGCCGGGCACTCGGCGTGGCTGGGCGACCGCCGCTTCGCCACACTGGCCGATCGCCTGATCCATCAGGACGCGCTGGATGCGCTGGTGGAATCCTGGACGGTCACGCGGGATGGGTTCGACTGCATGATGGAGCTGCAACGCGCCGGCGTTCCGGCGGGCGTGTGCCAGACCGCCGAGGATCGGTGTGATCGCGACCCGCAGCTCGCGCATCTGGAGTGGCTGACCGAGGTTACCGGCACCAAGATCGGCCGTTGGCCGGTCTATGAGCTGCCGATGAAATTCAGCCGCACGCCGGCCTATATCGGCGGCCCGATCGACCGCGGCGCCCCGGGATACGGGGAGGATAATGTCTGGCTGCTCACCGAATTGCTGGGCATGTCGATATCGGACATCGAAAGACTTGTCGAGGAGAACGTGATCTGATGCACGACCTGGCGCGACTGAAGGACGAGATCGCGGTGATCGGCGTCGGCAATACGCGCTACGGCAATTTTCCCGATGTCGACGAGTACGGCCTGGCGGCGCAGGCCTTCCGCAACGCGGTCGCCGATTGCGGCATCGACAAGGACAGGATCGACGGACTGCTGGTCTGTCGCATCCCGTATTACGCGCGAATGGGCGAGGTGCTCGGCCTCAACCCGCGCTGGTCGCTGACCCTGCCGCCGCATGGCCGCATGTCGGGCATGGGGATCATCGAGGCCGCCACCGCCATCGCCGCGGGACACGCGACGCATGTGGCGCTCCTGTACGCGAATATCGGGCGCTCGCGTCGGGTGAACTATGGTGGTGACGAGAGCCCCGGTACCTGGGACCCGTGGGGTTTCACGTCGCCGGGCGCGGCCCATGCCATGATGTTTCGCCGGCACATGGAGCTGTACGGCACCACCACGCGCCAGCTCGCCGAGGTGTCGGTCTCCGTCCGGTACCACGCGTGCCTCAACCCCGACGCGGTGATGCGCGACCCGATCACCATCGAGGACCATGAATCGGCGCGCTTCATTACGGCGCCGCTGCGGCTGCTGGATTACTGCCTCATCAACGACGGTGCGGTCTGCCTGATCCTGACGACCAAGGAACGCGCGAGGGATTTCAAGAAACCGCCGGTGGTGATCTCCGGCTTTGGCGCGCAGGAGACGTTCTCGCCATCGGCGATCGCCAATTTCGACATGGATTCCTGGTATCCCGCACTGCGGGCGGCGGGCGAGCAGGCGTACGGTATGGCCGGGGTAAAGCACGGCGACGTCGATGCGCTGATGTGCTACGACAATTTCAGCCCGACCATCCTGTTCGGCCTGGAAGGCCTCGGCTTCTGTCCGCAAGGCGAGGCGGGCCGCTTCGTCGAGGGCGGCGCGCTGAGCCTGGGCGGCAGGCTGCCCACCAATACCGACGGCGGGCACCTGTCGAACTCCTACATGCAGGGCTGGGCGCTGAACGTCGAAGCGGTGCGGCAACTTCGCGGCGAGTGCGGCACACGCCAAGTGCCCGACTGCGAGGTGGTGCAATATGTCCAGGCGACGCCCTGCACCCGTTCCATCATCTACACGCGCGGCTGAGGAGGTTCCATGAGCTACGACAAGCCGCTGCCGCGCATCGACCCGCTGAACAAGCCGTTCTGGGACGCCGCGCGGCAAGACCGCCTGGTGGTTCAGCATTGCCCCGCCTGCGGCGATATGCGCTTTCCGCCCTCGCCGGTATGCCCGAAATGCCTGGACCCCAATCAGGATTGGAGTGACGTGAGCGGGCGCGGGACGCTGGAATCGTGGGTGGACTTCCATCGCGCCTATTGGCCCGGGTACGCGGACGGATTGCCCTATCGCGTCTGCCTGGTACGGCTGGAGGAGGGGCCGCTGCTCGTCAGCAACCTCGTCGGTCACTCCGATACCGCCAGACTGGGCGCGGCGGTCAGGGTGGTATTCGAGGCGGCGACCGAGGCGGTGACGCTGCCGAAATTCGCCTTGTCCCTCGACAGGGCCGGAGAGCCGACATGAAGGACGCGACCATCCGCGCATCGTCGGCCGGGGGTCCATGAGGACGACGTAGGGAGGTGATCAACCACGTAGGCGCACCCGATCGGGGCGGATTACCGACACTCGCAAACTCGTGTGGCGGGGCCGCCGTATGGTTGCCGGGTCGTTGGAAGTGAGGGAAAAGAGCGATCTATGGGGTCTTCCTCGCGCGATGTCTCCAGCCCGGGTTTTTCGGTGACGATTGTCCATGTAGTCGGCTCGACTCCAAGGATTTATATTCCGCGAGCGACGTGCGTCCCTCATAGCGGAAGTCTCTGTGATGGCTCAGCGGCCGATCTGGCGAGGGCATTTGCGCCTTGCCCTGGTGTCCTGCCCAGTCGCGCTTTACGGCGCGAGGCACGATCGCGGCTCGCTCCGTTTCAACATGATCAATCCGGAGACGGGCAACCGCATCCGGATGGTGACGCAGGATGCGGAGACCGGGAAGGAGCTATCTCGCCGCGACACGGTCAAGGGGTACGAGTTCAAGAAGGACCACTACGTCATTCTCACGGACGAGGACTTCGACAGCGTCAAGGTCGAGAGCTCGTCGGTCATGACGATCGAGAAGTTCGTCGAGGCGGGCTCGATCGACCCGATCTATTTCGACGCGAGCTACTACCTCGCGCCGGACGGCAAGGCCGGTGAGGATGTCTACGCCGTGGTGCGCGAGGCGATGGAAAAGACCGGTCGGATCGCGCTCTCCCGCGTCGTGATCTCCCAGCGCGAGAGGACAGTCGCGCTGCGCCCGATGGAAGGGGGTCTGGTGGCGCAAACCTTGAACGAGGAGCGCGACCTCAACAGCGCCAAACCCCTGTTCGAGGACGTCGATGGCATCAAGACCGATCCGGAGATGGTCAAGCTCGCCGTCCAGCTCATCGACCGGCAAACCAGCGTCTATGATCCGTCCGACATCGAGGACCGCTACGAGACGCGGCTGCGCGCGGTGATCGATGCGAAGCTAAAGGGCGAGGGCGTCGCGGCCGAGGAGGCACCGGCGGTGGCGGCGGGAAGCAACGTCATCGACCTCATGGCCGCCCTCAAGAAGAGCCTCGGCCAGACGGCGGCCCAGGAGAAGCCGACGAAGCGCGAGAAACCGGCCGCCGCCGAGAAGGGGCCGACGAAACGCGCCGGCGCTCAGGCGGCAACGAGAGCGCCGCGCAAGCGCGCCTGATTCGCCTCCTCCGCCAGCCAACGATCGAGCCGCACCTCGCGGCCCTCCTCCTCGATGCAGACGAGACAGTGAAGCTCGTGATCGGCGAGCAAATACCCGAATTCGCGATCGCCGAAGCCGCATTCCGGACAATGAAACCGCCAATAGGCCTCCCGGGTCGCCATCACGTCACCTTGCTCTGTTCTGGGCCGGCATCGCTACCGGATCGCACCCGAGTCGCGGAAGGGATGCTGCACCAGGCCACGTAAGGCATACGCAATTTTATCGTTAAGCCGCTGGTGAATCGCCATTGGGCGGAACGCTCACAGCAACGGGCTTCACCGCTCCGCGTCGACCGCCCGCCAGGCGTGCGTGGCCTCGTCGAGTTGCGCTTTCAGATCGGCCGGCAACGCGCCGCGCTCCGCCGCCGCGAGGCTGTCGGCGAGCTGCTCCGGCCGGCTCGCGCCGACGATGGGCGCGGTGATGGCCGGGTTCGACAGCACCCAGGACATGGCGAGCGTCGCCATGCTGAGACCAGCCGCTTGCGCGATGGCGCGAATGCGCTCGACCGTCTCGAATTCCCGCTCGTGCCAGTAACGCTCCTGGTAGCGTGGGCCGGCGGTGCCGAGCGAAAAGCGCGAGCCGTCGGGCGGCGATGCCTCGCGATCGTGCTTGCCGGTGAGCAGGCCGCCGGCGAGCGGATTGTACGGAATGACCGCGATCCCTTCCTCCGCGCAGAGCGGCAGCAGGTCGCGCTCATAGGCACGGAACAGCAGATTATAGCGCGGCTGCGCGGAGGCGATGGCGGTGAGGTTCTTGAGTTCGCTCCGGCCCAGTGCGCGGGCGATACGGTAGGCCGGCCAGTTGGAGACGCCCACGTAGCGCGCCTTGCCCAAGCGCACGACCGTATCGAGCGCCTCGAGCGCCTCGTCGATTGTGGTCTGAGCGTCGTAATGATGGAGCTGATAGAGGTCCACGTAGTCGGTGCCGAGCCGGCGCAAGGAGGCGTCGATCGCATCGAGGACGTGCTTGCGCGACATGCCCTGATCCCAGGGCTTCGGCCCCGTCCGCCCGACACATTTGGTGGCGAGGACGTAGTGGTGGCGCTTGCCCGTCAGCCAACGGCCGATGATCTCCTCCGTGCGGCCGGCGGTGTCGCGGTCCCCGCCCAGCGGATAGACGTCGGCGGTATCGAGGAAATCGATCCCGCTCTCGGTCGCGGTATCGAGGATGGCGCGGCTGCGCGCCTCGTCGCATTGCAGCCCGAACGTCATCGTGCCGAGGCAAAGCCGCGAGACGCGCAGGCCGGTGCGGCCGAGTCTTACGTGCTGCATGGGGCGGCTCCGGTTCTGTTCAGGCGGGCTGCTCGGCCGGCTGTGCGTAGTCGGCGTCGGTAACCTTCTCCAGCCATTGCGTGCCCTTGCGGGCGTCGGTGACCTCCGAGATCGCCAAATGGATGAACAGCCGATCCGGCGCCGCGCCGTGCCAATGCTTTACGTCGGGCGGGATCAGGACGGTATCGCCGGGGCTCAGCACGATCGGCTTGCCGCCTTCCATCTGCACCCGTCCGCTGCCGTAAAGGACGTAGAGCGTCTGGCCGACCGGATGCGTGTGCCAAGCGGTGCGCGCACCCGGCGTGAACGACACCGACGTCGCGCGCAGGCGGGATGGCGACTCACCGGTGACGACCTCATCCTGCATGACCGTGCCGGTGAAATTCCCGGCCGGCGCGAGCTTGGTGGGACGGCTGCTGGCCTTGATGACACGCATGGTCTGCCTCGCTTCATGGTGGCTCATTTCTATCGGGAGAGACGGGCGCGGTCGAGGGACGAGGCGACAACGGTCTACTCGCTTGCGCCGATGCCGATGGCGTGAAAGCCATGAACAATTCTGTACTCGCAAGCAATGCATTGCATCTATTGATGGATGAACGTGACATGTCCGTCGATGGAGATGGCGGCCTCGTTTTCCCAGCTCATCTGCCGCGGCAGCGCCGAGAACAGGCTCCCGACCGGGCTTGACGGCCTTCTCGGCGCCGGCGGACAATCTGAAATTGAGTTAAGTTGCGCGGTTCGCCGCATCATCCGAGGGGGAGAGAGAGTTGACCTGGAAACCGCATCTGCTGGCCGGAACGTCCCTGCTGGCCCTCATCGCCGCCGCCCCGGCCGGGGCGACAACCTTCGACTACACCGGCGGCGTTGTCAGTTTTACAGCGCCGACGAGCGGTGGATACCAGATCATCGCCTATGGCGCGCAGGGCGGCGGCGGCGGCCTGAACCAGGGCACCGGCGGCATGGGCGCCGAGATTGGTGGCGACTTCTCCCTGACGGCGGGCGAGGCACTGTTGATCGCCGTCGGCGGCGGCGGTAGCGGCGGCAGCGGCGGCACTATCGGCACCTTTGGCGGCGGCGGTGGCGGCGGCAGCTTCGTGATCGGTCCGGGCAACCTGCCGCTGGTGATAGCCGGCGGCGGTGGCGGTGCGGGCGGTCTCAGCGATACCAACAACGGTGGCGATGGCCAGACCGGCACCGTCGGCAGCGACGGCACCGGTTCGTTCTTCGAAAAAGGCGCCGGTGGCAGTGGCGGCAGCGGCGGCTCCGGTGGCGGTTACGGCGGTGGCGGTGGTGGTGGTGGCCTCACCGGTGGTGGCGGCACTGGCACCAGTGGCACGGGTTACGTCGGCGGCGGTGGTGGCACCCTCGGTGGCGGACTGGGCGGCAGCGGTTATGGCGGTGGCGGCAGCGGCGGATTTGGCGGCGGCGGCGGTGGCGGCAGCTACACCCAATCTTACAATGGCACTCAGTTCACAATGGGCGGCGGCGGTGGCGGTGGCGGCTATAGCGGCGGCGGCGGCGGCGAGGGCGCCATCAATTATTCATCCGGCTCCTTTCACGGCGGCGGCGGCGGCGGC
Source organism: Acetobacteraceae bacterium (assembly GCA_049591635.1). Taxonomy (GTDB): domain Bacteria; phylum Pseudomonadota; class Alphaproteobacteria; order Acetobacterales; family Acetobacteraceae; genus DATFDN01. The sequence continues at coordinate 2,112 of JBAWFF010000009.1, read as the reverse complement.
GGCGGCTCGTTCCTGGCCGCCGGCGCTTTAGACCCGATTCTGATGGCCGGTATCCGAGCCGGCACCGGCGAGATCGTGATTACCGAACTCTCGGGTGGGGGAACGCCGGTGCCCGAACCGGCCTCGCTCGCGTTGCTTTCGACCAGCCTCCTCGGGCTCGCTGCCATCCGTCGGCGCCGCCCGAAGCCTTGATCGTCACGAACGCGGACGCCGCCGCATCCGACATCAGGCGCCGCCTCTGATCAGCTCTCGCGCCATTGCTTCCTGGCCCGCGAATGGATGAACAGCTGATCCGGCGCCGCGCCGTGTCCTCAAGGGAGGATGACGCTCCCCGATGGTCCGCATTGGCGTCCCGTAGGGGATTCGAACCCCTGTTACCGCCGTGAGAGGGCGGTGTCCTGGGCCTCTAGACGAACGGGACGGGGCCTGGGGCGCGTCTTACGGATTAGTGCCCAACGCCGCAAGCCCGGACGTCGCGGCGGCGCCGTCATCGGCATGGTTGGGATCGGCCACGACGAACGACTGCCCTGGAACTGCACCGAGCGGGCTGCCAGACTGGCGGCATGAGCCCGAGTAAAGCCCCCGCGAACGATCCCTCGGCCGCCGACAGCTTCAACCAGATTTGCACCGTGCGGATCGAACTGATGGACACCGATCCGCTGATCTGGCGCGAGGTCGAGGTGCCTACGTCGATCACGCTCAAGGTGCTGCACGACATCGTCCAGGTCACCATGGGATGGCTCGACCAGCACCTGTGGGAGCTCAAGATCGACGGCCGGGCCTACGGACTGCCTATGGACGAGGACTGGGGCACCGCCCCCAGTATAGAGGCGATCAAGGTCCGCCTGCGCGACGTGCTGAAGCCGCGCAAGACGAGGATCGACTACATGTACGACTTCGGCGACAGCTGGGAGCATCGGCTCACCGTCACCAATATTCGCCCCGGCGAGCCCGGCGTCTCCTACCCTCACTATGTCGGCGGCGAATGGGACTGCCCGCCGGAGGATTGCGGCGGCGTCCCGGGCTACTACAACATGCTCGACGCTCTCGCCGACCCCGAGCACCCCGACCACGCCGACGTCGCCGAATACCTGGAGGACTGGGACCCCAGGATGATCGACGAACTCTCGCTTAGGAGCGCCCTCGGGCGCATCGCCAACCGACGCAACGCCGCCCGCACCAGGATCGCCAAGAAATCCAGCTGATCAGGCCGCCCCGCCAAAACCACCGCCGTTCTATGGCGCCAGCGTGATACGCCCGCGTGCCTCCCCGGTACGCGGATCGATCAGGATCACGCGGTCGGCACCTCCGCCCTGCAAGCTGAGCGCGAGGGCGTCGCCGATCGCGGCGAGGCCGGTGATGCGGGTGCCCGTGGGCTCGTGCAGCGTCGTGGCGAACCCCGCCGCCGACGGCACGAAGCCGCCCGCTGCCGGGCTCGGAGCGTTGGCGCGTTTGAAGATGACCGCGATCAGGACGGCGGTACCGACCACGATCAGAATGCCCATCACGATCGTCGCCGCCTTCAGCGCGCGCATTCCCGATTTCCTTCAACCGCGCTACCCCCCAGGCCATGCCGCCCGAGGAAATCTTCCGCCTGCACGCCACTGAAAACGACGCCGGCCAACGCGCCGACCGTTTCCTCGCCGGACGCATCGGCACGCTCTCGCGCGCTCGCGTCAAGTCGCTCATCGAGGCGGGGCGGGTCGATCGGGACGGCGCGGTGCTCACCGCGCCGGCCGAGGTGGTGCGCGCGGGGGCCGCCTACACGGTGGCGGTTCCCGCCCCGCGCCCGGCGGCGCCCGAGCCGCAGGCCATCGCCTTCCCGATCCTGTTCGAGGATGCCGACATCCTGGTGCTCGACAAGCCGGCGGGCCTCGTCGTCCATCCGGCGCCGGGCAATCATGACGGGACGCTGGTCAACGCCCTGCTCGCCCATTGCGGCGACAGCCTCCAGGGCATCGGCGGGGAACGCCGGCCGGGGATCGTGCATCGGCTGGACAAGGACACCTCGGGGGTGATGGTCGTCGCCAAGACCGAGGCCGCGATGGCGGCGCTGTCGGCCGCCTTCGCCGCGCGGGACCTCGAACGCGCTTATCTCGCACTGTGCTGGGG
>JBAWFF010000008.1:0-2077 GCA_049591635.1 Acetobacteraceae bacterium | reverse complement strand
TGCTGATCGCGGTGGCGAAGACCCGGACGGGCGACGCCGCGACCTTGGCGACCGAGATCGCCCATCAGGTCCACGGTGCGATCGGCTTCACCCAGGAATATTCGTTGCAGCTTAGCACACGCAGGCTATGGTCCTGGCGTGACGAGTTCGGCTCCGAGGCGGAATGGGCGGCGCGCATCGGCGCGATCGTCTGCGCGCGTGGAGCCGATGCGCTGTGGCCGACGCTGACCGCCGCGTGAACCATCAAACAGGGAGGGCAAGAAAAATGCAAAATGCGATTACCCGCCGAGGCCTGATCGGCGCCGGTGTTGCCGCGAGCACCGCCACGATGCTGCCGCGCCGGGCGCGGGCGCAAGAGAAGCCGATCCGTATCGGCGTGCTGACCGACATGAACGGTCCCTATGTCGCCAACACCGGGCCGGGCTCGGTGCTCGCCTCGAAAATGGCGGTCGAGGACTTTATGAAGGAACACCCCGACATCAAGGTGGAGCTGCGCTCGGCCGACATGCAGGACAAGCCGAATGTGGCCGTCTCCATCGCCACCGACTGGCTGGACAATGACGGCGTCGATCTCATCACCGACCTGCCGCTGTCGTCGGGCGCGCTTGCCATCGGGCCGATGGTGGATAAGCGCGACAAGGCCGCGATCTGGACCGGCGCGGCCTCGGCCGAACTCACCGGCAAGGGCTGTGGCACGAACCATTTGCATTGGGTGCTCGATACCTGGTCGATGCCGCACGCCGTGGTGGACGCGGCGGTAAAGGAAGGCGGCAAGACCTGGTTCTTCATCACCGCCGACTATGCCTTCGGCCACGCGCTCGAAGGCGATTCCGGCAAGTTCGTGACGGCTGCGGGCGGGAAGGTTCTCGGCCAGTCGTTGATGCCGTTTCCCGGCACCACCGATTTCTCCGCCGCCCTGGTGCAGGCGCGGGCCAGCGGCGCGAACGTCATCGGGCTCGCCAACGGCGGCTCCGACACGGTGAACTGCATCAAACAGGCGCATGAGTTCGGCATCATGAAGGGCGGCCAGAAGGTGGCGGCGCTGATCTTCCTGTTGCCCGACGTCCACGGGGTCGGGCTGGAAGACGCGCAGGGCGTGCTGCTGACCGACGCGTTCTACTGGAACATGAACGACAAGACGCGCGCGTTCGGCCACCGCTTCGCCAAGCGGTTCAGCGGCGCCATGCCGAGTTCCGACCAGGCCGGGCAGTATTCGGCGATCACGGCTTACCTCAACGCCGCGGCGGCGATCGGCGTGGACAAGGCCAAGGCCAGCGGCCGCGCGGTCTTCGCGCAAATGCGCGCCAAGCCGATCGACGACCCGCTGTTCGGCGAATGCACCGTCCGCATCGACGGCCAGGTGACGCACAACATGTATCTGTTCGAAGTGAAATCGCCCGCCGAGTCGAAGGAGCCGTGGGACTACCTGAAGCTGCTGCGCACGATCCCGGCGGCCGACGCGTTCCGGCCCATGAACGAGGGCGGATGCCCGCTCGTGCATAGCTGACGGCGGGCGCACGGGCATGAGAGAGCGGAAGGCCGGCCGCATCGGCGAGGTCAAGGCGTTGTCCTTGATCTGCACCGCCCATCTGGTCAGCCATTTCCACTACCTCGTGCTCGTGCCGCTGTTCCCGTTGCTGCGGGCGCGCATGGGCGTGGGCTTCGTGGAGCTTGGCCTCGCGCTCACCATGTTCAACGTTGTTTCGGCGCTGACGCAGGCGCCGATGGGCTGGGTGGCGGACCGATACGGCCCGCGCCGCGTGCTGATCAGCGGATTGCTGACCTCGGGCGTGGCATTCGGCTCGATTGCGCTGATGCCGACCTATCCGATCCTGCTCGCCGGCGCCGCCCTCGCCGGCGTCGGCAACGCGGTCTACCATCCGTCGGACTACGCGATCCTGTCGGCGGTGATCGATCCGGCGCGGGTCGGGCGCGCGTTCTCGATCCACACCTTCGCCGGCTACATGGGCAGCGCGATCGCGCCGCCGGTGATGCTGGCGGTCAGCGGCGCGGGCGGATTGCGGGCCGCATTGGGCGTCGCCGCGCTGATCGGCCCGCTCGCCGCGCTGCCGTTGCT
>JBAWFF010000007.1:0-1785 GCA_049591635.1 Acetobacteraceae bacterium | reverse complement strand
GGCGCGCGCCAAGGTCTTCGTCATCGACGAGGTCCACATGCTGTCGCGCAACGCGTTCAACGCGCTGCTGAAGGCGCTGGAGGAGCCGCCGTCGCACGTGACCTTCGTGTTCGCCACCACCGATCTGCGCAAGGTTCCGATCACCGTCCTGTCGCGCTGTCAGCGCTTAGACCTGCGCCGGGTGCGGATAGCCGAGCTGTCGGCGCATTTCACCCGCATCGCCGCCGCCGAGGGCGTGGCGGCGGAGCCGGCGGCGCTCGACCTGATCGCGCGTGCCGCCGACGGCTCGGTGCGCGACGGACTTTCCCTCCTCGATCAGGCGATCGCACGGGCTGAGGACGGCGTCACCGCCACTGATGTCGCCGACATGCTGGGGCTTGCCGATCGCGAGGCCATCTTCGACCTGCTGGAGGCGGTGATGGCCGGGCGCCCGGCGGCGGCGCTCGGGGTGACGGAACGCGCGCATGAGCGCGGCGCCGACCTCGGCGTGATGCTGGCCGACCTGCTGGAGTTGCTGCACACGCTGACACGCCTCAAATCCATCCCCGGCTTGCGCGACAGCCAGGAGTTGCCGGAGGCCGAGCGCACACGCGGCGCCGTGCTTGCCGACCAGCTCTCCATCTCGACCCTGGCGCGGGCGTGGCAGATTCTGCTGAAGGGCGTCGGCGAGGTTGAGTCCGCGCCCGACCGGCGGGCCGCGGCCGAGATGGTGCTGATCCGCCTTTGCCACGTCGCCGACCTGCCCTCGCCGGGCGATCTGGTGCGCCGGCTGACCCAGGCGCCGCCCGCGCCGCCCTCCGGAGGTGGCGCGCGCGCGGTCGCCGGCGGGGCGCCCCGTCTGGCACCGCAACCAGAGGTCGAAAGCGGCCCTCGCTTGGCGGGGCTGCGTGACGTGGCGATGCTGCTCGCCGAGCGGCGGGAGGCGCTGATGCACGCCCACCTGCTGCACTCCGTCCACCTCGTCCGGTTCGCCCCGCCGTTCATCGAGATCCGCCCGGAGCCCGCGGTGCCGCGGGATTTCGCCCCACGCCTCGCCGCCTTGCTGCTAGAGGTGACCGGCACGCGCTGGACCATCGCGCTATCCACCGCCGCGGGCGAGCCGACGCTCGCCGAGCAAGGGAGTACGGCGGATGCCGGGCGACGGTCCGCGGCCGCCGATCATCCGCTGGTGCGCGCGATCCTCGACGCCTTCCCCGGCGCCCGCATCCAAGCGGTGCACGACGAGACCGCCGATACGTATGGCCTACCGGTCGACATGCCGGATTTCGCGCCGCCGGACGCCGAACCCGCGGATGAGATGGAGCAGGACTGATGAAGAATTTGGCGGGCCTGATGAAGCAGGCGCAGGAAATGCAAGGCAAGATGGAGGAGATGCAGGCCAAGCTGGAGGCGACGGAGACCGAGGGCGTCGCCGGGGCGGGCCTCGTGCGCGTCACCCTGAACGGCAAGGGCGCGCTGCGGCGGGTGCAACTCGACCCCAAGGTGATCGACCCGGCCGATGCGGAGATGCTCCAGGACCTGATCGTCGCCGCGCATGCCGACGCGAAGAAGAAGGTCGAGGCCCGCGCCGCCGAGGAGATGCAGTCCGTGACCGCCGGCCTGCCGCTGCCGCCCGGCATGAAGCTGCCATTCTAGGGATCGGATGGGCGGTCCCGAGGTCGAGCGGCTGATCGGGCTTCTGGCCAAGCTTCCCGGCATGGGCCCGCGCAGCGCGCGGCGGGCCGCGTTGCGATTGCTGCGCGAGCCGGAGACGCGGATGCTGCCGCTTGCCGCCGCGCTCGCCGA
>JBAWFF010000006.1:0-2027 GCA_049591635.1 Acetobacteraceae bacterium | reverse complement strand
GAGCGCAGACGTGAGAACGATTTCTGGGAGCGCGTCAGCGCGGATGCCTGGGACGATCTCGGCTGATGCGGCGCGGCGATATTGTCGTCGTCGCCCTGCAAGGCGACAGCGGCAAGCCGCGCCCGGCACTGATCGTGCAGGCTGACTGGTTTGATGCCCTCTCGACCATCGTCGTCCTGCCGCTCACCGGCAGCCTGCATGAGGCCGTGCTGACCCGCATCGATATCGCCCCGACCGAGGCGAACGGCCTCCTGGTGGCCTCGCAGGTCGCGGTCGATCGGCCGCAGACGATCCGACGCGAGAAGGTCGGCAAACTGATCGGGCGCGCCGACGACGCCACCATGCTGGAGGTCAACCGCGCGCTGGCGGTGTTCCTCGGTCTGGCGTGATCGGTCAGCCCGACCGCCCCAGCACCTCCTTGTTCACCACCCGCATTGGCTTGCCATCCAGGAACGCCAGCGCGTTCTCCACGCTCTCCGGATAGAACTGCGCCCACACCTCCCGCACGCCATACCCGAGATGCGGCGTCATCACGGTGTTCGGCGCACTCCGTAGCGGATGCCCGCTCGGCAGCGGCTCCTGGTCGTAGACGTCGAGCGCGGCGACGATCCGCCCCGCGCGCACCGCCTCGAGCAGCGCCGCCTCGTCGACGATCGGGCCGCGCGAGGTGTTCACCAGGATCGCGCCCGGCTTCATCCGCGCGATCTCGGCGCGGCCGACCAGGCCGCGCGTCCGATCCGACAGCACCAGATGGATGCTGACCGCGTCCGACCGCGCCAGCACCTCGTCCTTGGCCACCAGTCGCGCCCCGCCCGCCCGCGCCTTCTCCGCCGTCAGGTTCTGGCTCCAGGCGATAATCTCCATGCCGAGCGCCTGGCCGTAATGCGCCATCTTGGAGCCCAGCCGGCCCAGCCCGAGCAAGCCGAGGGTCTTGCCCTCCAGCGCCATCCCGACCGGCACGCCGTTCTGGAAGCCGCCGGCGCGAATGGTGGCGTCACCGGCCGCAATGCCCCGCGCCGCGGCGATCAGCAGACCGAGCGCCAGTTCCGCCGTGCCGGCGAGCCCGGGCCCGCTCCCGGTGTTGCAGACGACGATCCCCCGCTCCGTCGCCACCGCCATGTCGAGCGACAGCGTGCGCGCGCTGGTGGTCCCCAGCATCTTCAACTTCGGCAGCCGGCGCAGCAGCGAGCCGGTGAAGTGCGTGCGTTCGCGCATCGCCAGCAGAATCTCGAAATCGGCGAGCCCGGCCGCCGCCGCGTCCTCGGTCGGGAAGGCGTCCCCGAAGAACACCACTTCGGCGCGCGCCTGCAACCGCGACCAGTTCGCCGAGCCCCTTGCCACGCCCTGCCAGTCGTCCAGCACCGCTATTTTCACCATCCTCGCCTCCCGCGTCGATCGCAGGGTGGAACCAGCGCCGATTGTGTGCAAGACGTGCAACGATAGGCGGAGACCACGGATGAGCGAAGCGATTGGCGACGCGCGCGAGGGCCTCGAGCACGCGCATCACGCGACGGAGCACGGCGATTCCAGCGCGCGCTGGATCGCGGTGCTGGTCGCGGTGCTCGCCGCCACGTTGGCGATCGCCGAATTGGGCGAGAAATCGTCGATGACGGCCTATCTCACCCGCCACATCGCCCTGTCGGACGACTACGCGTACTACCAGGAGAAACACGTCCGCCTGACCACGCGGCAGACCGAGGAAGAGGTGCTGCTCAGCCTGCCCAACGCCGCCGACCCCGCGATCCAGGCACGGATCAAGGCGTCGCGCGACGAGCAGGCACGCTTGCAGGACAGTCCGAAGACCGGTCAGGGCATGAAGCAGCTCCAGGCGCTCGCCGACGAGGAAAAGGAGGCGCGCGACCACGCCGCCCATCTCGCGCACCACCTCGAAATCTCGGTCGGCGGGTTGCAGATCGCGATCGTGCTCGCCTCGGTCTCCATCGTCACCCGCGTCCGCGCCCTCGCCTGGGGCGGCGCCGGGCTCGGCCTCGCGATGGGCGTCTACGCCCTGCTGCTATGGACCGGGG
>JBAWFF010000005.1:0-1715 GCA_049591635.1 Acetobacteraceae bacterium | reverse complement strand
GCCGAGCGACGGGTCCAGCTGGAGCGGAGCGGCTTCGTGCTGATGAAGCCGCCGCCTGCATCAGCGCCAGCGGCGGAGACGGCAGGCTGCAGATTTCCGATCCGGGGCGTCACCCAACGCGCCGTTGCGATGCCCAAAACGGCCCGAAGCCGCGCGGATGTTCTTCCCCACGACCAGCACTCGGTGCGCGGTTTGGGTTGCCGGCCGCCGCACGGCATCGCGTCTCAGGCGGCCCGTCGGGTGGCCCTACGGGCCGAGAACAATCCGACCGCGTGTCTTGGCAGCCCCGAGGCCGCTTTGGTGCGGTGGGAAATGGCGCGCGCCCTCCTTCTCGGCGACCGCGGCGTAGATGTGCGACATGAAGGGTGCGGCGGTCGGCATTGTCGCAGTGCTACGAACGCTCGTTGTGTCTGACACGCCCGAAGCTGGGCCGTTCCCGGCCGCGCGCGCGGCATTCCAGGTCCGGTGCGGGGCGACCCAATGCCAAGGCGGAGCGGGCAGGGCGGTTTAGGCGGGCAGCAGTTCGCGGAGTTCCGAGCCACGGCCCATAGTCGCGCCAGCACTCAATCGAGGTGGCATTTTCCTACCAGCATACACCCGGCTGATGATCACTGGCGGGCCGTTACTGCATTCATGGCTCCATCGTATCTCGCAATCGATGGAATCACGTCCAACTGAAATCCACTCAACCTCTTTCCCGGCCCGCTCAATGCCCGCGACCGCGCCGCCGCGCTCGCCGGATGGCTCGCCTCGCGCTATGCGCCGTCACTCCCGGTCCGTCTCGACGCGCGGACCATCACCCCCAGTGAGGCGCTGCTCGCGCTGGCTGGACGCGGAAGTACGCCTCTCCCTGCCTCGCAACGCGGCTATGCCGATCCCGCGATGCTGACTGGCCTCCCACCAACGACCGGCTGGCACGGGCGGCGCCGCCGCGCTAAGCTCGCCGGCTCATCTCCATCGCCGCCGCGGCCGCGGAGCAAGCACCGCCAGCAGGATGCCGAGACCGAGCGCCAGCCCCAATGTTCCCGTCGGGCGGCCGCGGATGTACTCGGCGAGGGATTCCAGAACTGACTCCACACTCCCCGCCGCATCGATCGCGACGGGCAGGACCTGCTGGTCGAAGAACCGCTTGGGACCCGACGGGGGCGACGATTTGTCTTCGATATAATTTGAGCCGACCATTGACAGACACACCGCGTCGCAGCGCGGAAAGGGAACGCAGTTGTGTCCGCCCGGTTTCGCGAACGGGACGCCCGCCGGCCAGTTGTCGTCGCGAGTTTCGCCTGGAGCCCCCGATGACGCGAAAGCCCGTCTTCAAGCCCTATGATCACCCGTCCGGCGGCTGGGGCTCGGTCCACTCGCTGGGCAACATCCTCAGGCGCGAGGGCGTCCCGGTGAGCGGCGCGCTGGCCCTCACCCGACAGAACAAGGTCGACGGCTTCCAGTGCGTGAGCTGCGCCTGGTCCAAGCCCGCCCAGCCGCTGCCGTTCGAGTTCTGCGAGAACGGCGCCAAGGCGACGGCCTGGGAGATCACGACGCATCGCTGCACGCCGGAGTTCTTCGCCCGCCACACCGTAACCGAGCTGCTCGGCTGGGACGACTACAACCTGGAGCACGCGGGCCGCCTCACCCACCCGCTGCGCTACGACGCCGCGACCGACCGCTATCTCCCGGTGCCTTGGGCGGATGCATTTGTCGAGATCGGTCGCGAGCTG
>JBAWFF010000004.1:0-4319 GCA_049591635.1 Acetobacteraceae bacterium | reverse complement strand
TCTCGACACCGACCCGTGGGAGATCGGCAAGAACTACCCGGTCAAGGTGGGCATCCTCGGCGATCCCAAGGCGACGCTGCCGGAACTGACCGCCGCCGTGCAGGCCGCGATGACGGCGGGGGGACGCGCCCGCGCGGCGGCGCGGTTGGCCGAGGCGAAGGCCGAAGGCGAGGCCGCGTTGAGCAAGCTGCGCGCCCAGGCCGAAGCGGGATCGGCGCGCACGCCGATCCCGCCGCTGGCGCTGATGGGCGCCGTCGCGGCGATGCTGCCAGCGGACGCCGTGGTAATCGACGAGACCGTGTCCTCCGGTGCCGGGTTGCGCCGGTTGCTGCGAAGCGAAGACGCGCAGGGCTTCTTCGGCCTGCGTGGCGGCGGCATCGGGTGGGGACTGCCGGCGGCGATCGGCGTGAAGCTGGCTCTGCCGCATCGTCCCGTCGTCGCGCTGATCGGCGACGGCAGCGCGATGTATACGATCCAGGGGCTGTGGACGGCGGCGCACGAGAAGCTCGCGGTCGTCTTCGTCGTCATCAACAACAGCTCCTACCGCATCCTGAAGCAGCGGACCAATGCGATGCAGCAATTCGCCGCGCAGACGGACCGCTATGTCGGCATGGAGCTGGACAATCCGCGGATCGACTACGTCTCGGTCGCCCGCGGCCTCGGGGTGGAGGCGCATCGGGCGCGCACCATCGCCGAGGTCCGCGATCTGCTCGCGGCGGCGCTGCTCGCGGACACGCCGACGCTGATCGACGTGGAGATGGATCGCGGGTTCAAGCCGGTGTAGGCGGTGGATCGGCGCAAGCGATGATTTCGACCGGCGCGACACGTTCCGATCCTCCGACATGAAGACCGCCGATTCCGTTATCGCCTGAGCAATCAGCAGGTGATCGAACGGATCGCGATGATGCATCGGCAACCCGACAAGGCTCAGCAAATGCGGGATGCGGATTTCGAGCGGGACGAACCCATCCCGCTCGATCGCCCGAAAGACTTCCTTGCAATCGGCCTCCAGCTTGCCAATGCGCGTTTTGACAACGATTTCCCCGAGGGAGACGACGCTGACAAGAACGTCGTTGGCGGAATCGGCGATCAGCTCACGCGCCCGCGCTCCGAGGCGCTGGTCATCGTCGAGCCACCAGAGAAGCGCATGGGTGTCGAGAAGGAGCTTCACTCTCCCTCGATCGCCGCCAGAAGGTCTGCCGGAAGCGTGTCGAAATCCGCCGCCATCCGTATCCGGCCTTTCAGCGCACCTGGCCGACGCCGGGACCGCGCCGAGGGCGACGGCGGATGGATTTCGGCGATGACCTCGTCATGGGAGGTGATGAGAAAGGAGGCGCCATGCCGGGCCTGGCGAAGCACGTCGGTCATGTTCCCTCGGAACTCGCGCAGCCCTATGAGTCGCGGTGCCTTCTTTGACTCCCCGTCCTGCTGCGGATTGTCCACGCTGCGTGCTCCCACGTGGGGACAACAGGTGTACGCAACTGCGCACCTTGGCAAGCCAGCTTGCCTGCATGGGGAGGCCCACGCTACAAGTGACATAGAGTGACACCAGGTAGCGATGATGGGCTCTCGCCCCACTCAGACCACCAGCCTCAAGCTCGATCCCGAGATCCGCGCCCGTGTTCAGCGTTTGGCGGAAGCGCGTCGCCGTACCTCGCATTGGGTGATGCGAGAGGCAATCGCGGAGTACCTCGGTCGCGAGGAGGAGCGCGAGCGGCTTCGGACCGATGCGGAGGCGGCCTGGGCCGAGTATCAGGCCACGGGATTGCACGCGACCAGTGCGGAGGTCGACTCATGGCTGGCGCGTCTTGAGGCGGGGGACATCGCAGCCCCGCCGACATGCCATCGCTGATCTGGTCATCCCGTGCGTTGGCCGATCTCGTCCGTCTGCACGCCTTCCTGGAACCAAAAAATCCCGATGCCGCTAGGCGTGCCATCAGCGCGATCCGTCTTGGCGTCAGGCTCCTAGAGACGCATCCGGAAGTCGGCCGCCCGGTTGAGGGAATGGAGTCGGAATTTCGCGACTGGTGGATCGCCTTCGGTAAGGGCGGGTACGTCGTGCGCTATCGCGTCGATAATCGGATCGCGGTGGTCCTTGCTGTCCGGCACGGCCGGGAGGCCGGATTTTGAGGAGCCTCACTCGAGCGCCGTTTGCCAGCCTCTTCGGCGGGTCTACAACCAAGAACCGCACGAGGATGCCGCAATGACCTTCCAGGCGTTCCGCTTCGATCCCGTCGAACTGCCGCCCGAAGCCCAGCGGCTCCGCTTCGAGGTGCGCGACTTCCTCGACTCGCATCGTGACGTGCTCGAGCCCATTCGTGGCGGGCGCGACAAGGCGTTCAGCCGCGACATGGCCGGGCGCGGTTGGATCGGCATGACCTGGCCGAGAAAGTACGGCGGCCACGAGCGCAGCGCGCTCGAGCGTTACGTGCTGATCGAGGAGATGCTGGCGGCGGGCGCGCCGCTCGGCTTCCACTACACCGCCGACCGCCAGAGCGGGCCGAACATCCTGCGCTTCGGCACCGAGGCGCAGCGCGAGCGCTTCATCCCCGCCATCACCCGCGCCGAGATCAGCTTCTGCATCGGCATGAGCGAACCCGGCTCCGGCTCCGACCTCGCCGGCACAAGGACCCGAGCCGTGAAAGTGGATGGCGGCTACCGGGTGAACGGCAGCAAGTTGTGGACCTCGAACGCGCATCAGTCCGATTGGATGATCCTGTTCTGCAAGATGGCGCGCGAGGGCGAGGAGACCGACCGGCACGCCGGCGCGACCCAGTTCCTCGTCGACCTCAAATCGCCCGGCATCGACATCAGGCCCGTCCTCAACCTGCTGGGCGAACACCATTTCAACGAGGTCTTTCTCACCGACCTGTTCGTTCCCGAAGACTGCCTGCTGGGCGAGGAAGGCAGCGGCTGGAAGCAGGTGACGAGCGAGTTGGGGTTCGAGCGCAGCGCGCCGGATCGCTTCCTGGTTCTGTTCAAGCTGCTGAAGGAGATGGTGCGGGTCGCCGGCCCCAACCCCGACCGCGCGACGGCGGCTTCGATCGGGCGGATGGTCGCGCAACTCGCCACTTTGCGCCGCATGTCGCTCTCCATCGCCGGCATGTTGCAGGCGGGCGAACAGCCGCTGAACGAGGCGGCGGTGGTTAAGGACCTCGGCACTCGCTACGAGCAGGATCTGCCGATCGTCGCGCGCACCCTGTTCCCGAACGAACCCGACATCGAATCGGTCGATGCGTTCGTCGCGCTGCTGGCCTCGGCGATCATGAACGCGCCGCGCCTGTCGATCCAGGGCGGCACGCGCGAAATCCTGCGCGGCATCATCGCCCGCGGACTGGGGTTGCGCTGATGGCCATGCGCGAGGAAACCCGCCTGCTGCTCGACAGCATGAACCGGCTGTTCGAGGACCGCAGCGCCAAGGACGTGATCGACCGCGCCGAGCGTGGCGCCTTCCCCACCGAACTGTGGCGCGCGGTCGCCGAGACCGGCGTGCCGCTCGCGGTCGTGCCGGAAGCCGCCGGTGGCGCGGGGGCCGAGTGGACGGACGTGATGGCGGCGCTGCGGGTCGCCGGACGCCGCGCCGCGCCGATCCCGTTGGCCGAGACCATGATCGCCGCCTGGGTCGCGGCCGAGGCCGGGCTGGAGGTGACCGAGGCACCCATGACAATCGCACCGGTCCGGCGCGAGGACCGGCTGAGCGTGGAGCGTGACGGCAATGGCTGGCTTCTGTCGGGCCGCGCGACCCGGGTGCCGTGGGGCGCGCAGGCATCGCGGCTGGTGTTGCTCGCCGAGGGACCGGGCGGCGAGATGGTCGTCGCCCTCGACGGCACCAACAGCGCCGAGGTCACCCCCGGCCGTAACCTCGCCGGCGAGCCGCGCGACACGCTCGCCTTCAACGCCGTCCCCGTGTCGGCCGAGGCGGTCGCGCCGGCACGGGGCGGCGCGGATCGGGCCGAGGTATATCGCCGGGGTGCGCTGGCGCGGGCGATGCTGATGGCCGGCGCGCTGGAGCGGTCGCTGGATATCGCTCTGACCTACGTGCAGGAACGCCAGCAGTTCGGCCGCCAAATCTCCAAGTTCCAGGCCGTGCAGCAGCAGATGGCGGTGCTGGCCGGGCAGGTCGCCGCCGCGGTCGCCGCGGCGGAAGCGGGGGCGGAAGCGCTGAGCCATCCCGACCCTGAGTTGCGGGAGTTGCTGATCGCGGTGGCGAAGACCCGGACGGGCGACGCCGCGACCTTGGCGACCGAGATCGCCCATCAGGTCCACGGTGCGATCGGCTTCACCCAGGAATATTCGTTGCAGCTTAGCACACGCAGGCT
>JBAWFF010000003.1:0-2338 GCA_049591635.1 Acetobacteraceae bacterium | reverse complement strand
GTCGCGATCCTCGATCCCAAGACAGGCCAGATCACCGACTTGCCCACCGGCCGCTCCCCGCACGGCATCTTCCTCAACCCAGGCGCCCCCACCCCGGCGAAGCTCGCCCAGCGAGGCTGACATTGGGCGATCCGTTCAACTTCGCGGCGGGTTGGCTTCAGGAGCACGCGGTGTTGCCGCTGCTTTACGCGCTCGGGCTGATGCGCTGGGAGGAGATCTCGTTCAACTGGGCGCTGTTCGCCGTCTACGGCGCGGTCCAGGTGGCGGTGACGTATGCGGTGTGCCTGCCGCTGGAGCGCTGGCGCCCCGTGGAGCGCTGGCCGGATCGGCGCGCGGTGACGGTCGACGTGCTCTACACGCTGCTGTCGCGCGTCGGCATTCTGCCGCTGTTCACCTTCGTGCTGTTCTATCAAGTGCAGGTCGCGCTGACCGGCTGGATGGCCGATCACGGCATGGTGCCGCCGATGCTCGAGACGGTGTTTCCGTTCCTGCTCGGCCGCCCCGTCGTGACCTTCGTCTGCTACGCCATAATCCTGGATGCGGCCGATTACTGGCGCCATCGCCTGTCGCACCGGCTGCGCTGGTGGTGGGCGCTGCACGCGCTGCATCACGCGCAGGCGCAAATGACGTTCTGGTCCGACGACCGCAACCACCTGCTGGACGACGTGATCTCGTTCGTCTGGTTCGGGGTGATCGCGCTGGCGATCGGCATTCCACCCCTGCAATTCCCGCTGCTGGTGCTGGTGCTGCGTTTCATCGAGAGCCTGTCGCATGCCAACACGCGCGTCTCGTTCGGCTGGCTGGGGGAGCGGCTGGTGGTCTCCCCGCGCTTCCATCGCGCCCATCACGGCGTGCTGGCGGCGGGGCAGCGAAGCTGCAACTACGGCGCGGTGTTCCCGTGGTGGGATATGCTGTTCGGCACCGCCGATTTCTCCCGCGAATTCGTCCCCACCGGTGTCCCCGGCGCCGAGGCGGCGCTGGTGCGCGGCGGCTACGCGCGCCAGCAATGGGCGGGATTGCGACATTTCGCCGGAGCGGTCACGCATCGGCGGTAGGTCGTCACTTCACCTTGCTGATCGCCCACTTCACCTGCTGCGGCCCGTCGGCGAGGCCGGTGAGCACGATTTGCTCGGCCCGGCGCGGCTGGGCGCCGCCAAGGTAGACGCTCTCGTCGATCGACATCCGCGCCCCATCCGCGCGCAGCCGCCAGCCGCCGCCGGAGGGCAGACGGAGCAGCACCGTCTCGTTGTCCTGCTGGAGGCTCGCCTGCACCGACGGATGGAGGTGGAAGCGAAGGGTGTACGGCTGCGGCGTCGGCGCTTCGACCACGTCCTCGCCGCGCACGTCCTCGCCGCTCTCGGCGACATAGAGGCGGCGGCGATGGATGGCGCCGAACGGCTTGCGCCAGCCGTCATGGCTCGCCTCCAGCCAGTGCGCGCCGTTCGCCTCCTGGCGCTGGGTCTCCACGACGACCGGACGCCGGCCGAGCCCATGGAGCTTCAGCTCGGCCGAGTTGGTGTCGGCGATGACCAGCGTCGAATGCGCGGCGGTCGCGCGCGAGGCGTCGCGCCACTCGGCATGGCCGGCGGGGAACGCGCCGCAATTCACGATCAGCCGTTCCCGCCCGACCGACATCTCCAACGACAAGGTGCCGGCATGGGCGTCGTGATCCAACCCTGGAGGCGGCGGGGCGCCGGTGTTGACGATCACCAGCGTCCGGCCCGCCTGGAGGCGATGGAACCCGGCCTCGGCCAGAACCGAGGGCGCCCGGACGCCGCGCCCGGCCTGGGTCAGCACGAGGTCGATGACCGGGCCGTGTTCCTCCTTGGTGCCGTTGAACAAGGCGAGCCCGCCATCGGCGTGGCGCAGCGCGCGCAGCGCCGGCCCCATGCGTTCGATCGCGCCGGCCAGGATGGGCGGCGGCTGGGTCTGCGCGGCCTGGAGCAAAGCGCGGATCTCGGTCAGGTCTTGCAGCGCCGCCAGCAGCGCCGCCGGGCTGCGCTCGGCATGGCAGCCGTCCGACAGCACCTGCCGCGCGATCTCCTGCGGCAGGAAGCGCAGCGCGCGGGCGAGAAAGCCGCCGTGCTCGGGCAAGGCGACCGAGGCGGCGATCAGGCCCTTGAGCGCGGTGAGCGCCCGGTGGTCCAACTCCTCGGTGGGGAGCGCCGCCGATAAGGTTCGGGCGTCGGCGACGAGACGCGCCATCAGCTTCTGGCGGAAGGCATCGTCCGCGGAGGCGAAGAAAAAATCATAATGGCCGAGCCACGCGGCGATGCGGGCGCCGGCGACGTCGGGCCGGTGGGCGACCGGGTCGTTGGCGTGGCTGGCAATCCAGTCG
>JBAWFF010000002.1:0-16313 GCA_049591635.1 Acetobacteraceae bacterium | reverse complement strand
CTTCGAGAGCGTCGATACCCCGCAGAACACCGCGTTCATCGACGGCTGGCATAAATTCATCAAGAACGGCAAGCGCACCACCAACGACCCGATGGAGGCGCACTACATCGGCCTCAACATGTGGGTGAAAGCGGTCGAGAAGGCGGGCACCATCGCGCCCAACGAGGTCATCGACGCGATGATCGGCGTCTCCGTCCCGAACCTGAGCGGCGGCTACGCCGCGATGATGCCGAACCATCATCTGACGAAACCGGTGCTGATCGGCGAAATCGGCGATGACGGCCAGTTCGACATCGTCTCGCAAACACCTGGCCTGGTGGTGGCCGAGGAGTGGTCGCCCTATGTCGCCGAGACCAAGGATTTGATCGGAGACTGGCGCAAGCCGCTGAGCTGCGGAGCGTTCAACGTGAAGACCGGCACCTGCGGAGCCGGAGGCGGCAAGCACGCTTGATGCGCGGGCAAGTCTCCACATCCGTCATTCCCGCGAAAGCGGGAATCCAGGCCGACCGCAACGGAATTCGGGGCATACGGGCCTGGACCCCCGCTTCCGCGGGGGTGGCGAGAGTGTTCGCGGTTCTCCTCTTCGCCGCGTGCCTCGCGCTGGGACTCGCGGACGCGGCGCGGGCGGATGACGCGATCGCCGCCCTAGCCGCGCCCGGCTTCCAGGGGATACGCGCCGGCGTCGTCGCGCTCGGCCGATCGGGTGATCCGCGCGCCTTGCCGGTGATCGTCGCGCTGCATGATGGGGCGCTTTACACGCGCGCCGATCATGCCCTGTTCATCCGCGCGCCGACCGGCTTCGTCGATGCGGCCACCGGGGCGCCGGCCCCGGATGTCGCGCCCAATACGGTGAAGAAGGTGCGCGTGAACAACGCGGTGCGCGAGGCGATCGACGACGCGCTCGGGGCGCTGCGTCTGTTCGCTTCCGATCCCTCGGCGCGGATCGCGGCCGCTCAAGCGGTGTTTCACGCCCACGATCCTCATGCGCTCCCCGCATTGGATCAGGCGCTGGCGAAGGAAACGCATCCGGAGGTGCGCGAGGCGATGGCGCAGGCGCGGGCCGCCGCGTTGCTGTTCGCACCGGATGCGTCGACGCCGGATCGGCTGAATGCCGTCGCGACGCTGCGCGCGCGCGGCGGGATGGATGCGCGCTCGCTGCTCGATCAGATGACCAGTCAGCCGCCAGCGGTCGCCGCCGCCGCGGCGTCGGCGGTCACCTCGATCGACCGCGCCTTGCAGCTATGGAGTCTGGTTCAAGGCGTCTATTACGGCATCTCGCTCGGCTCGATCCTGCTCCTCGCCGCCGCCGGGCTCGCCATCACCTTCGGGGTCATGGGCGTCATCAACATGGCGCATGGCGAGATGGTGATGCTCGGCGCCTACACGACGTTCGTGGTGCAGGGGCTGGTTCTCGCTTTCGCGCCGGCGCTATCGGCCATCAGCGTCCTGATTGCCATCCCCGCCGCCTTCGCGGTCAGCGGCGTGCTCGGCATCGTCATCGAGCGCACGCTGATACGATGGCTGTACGGCCGGCCGCTGGAGACCCTGCTCGCGACCTGGGGGCTGAGCCTGATCCTGCAACAGGCGGTGCGCACGGTGTTCGGCGCCAGCAACCGCGCGGTCTCGACGCCCGCGTGGATGAGCGGCGAGGGCCATCTCGGCGGGTTGACGCTGACTTACAACCGGCTTGCCATCATCGTCTTCGCGTTCCTGGTGCTTACGGGGCTGATGGCGGTGCTGCGGTTCACCTCGCTCGGTTTGCGGATGCGCGCGGTGACCCAGAACCGGCTGATGGCGAGCGCGATGGGCATCCGCACGCCGCGCATCGACGCGCTCACCTTCGGGCTGGGCTCCGGCGTCGCGGGCATGGCGGGCGTCGCGCTGAGCCAGATCGACAATGTCAGCCCCAATCTCGGGCAGGGCTACATCATCGACTGCTTCATGGTCGTGGTGTTCGGCGGCGTCGGCAATTTGTGGGGGACGGTCGTCGGCGCGCTGACGCTCGGCATCGCCAACAAGTTCCTCGAACCGGTGGCCGGCGCCGTCCTTGGCAAGATCGTGGTGCTGGTGATGATCATTCTGTTCATCCAGCGCAAGCCGCGCGGGCTATTCCCGCTCAAGGGCCGGGCGGCGGAGGCATGAGACGCTCGCTCCTGACGCCGGCCCTGGTGCTTGGCGTCGCGATCGTGCTGGCGGGACTGAACCTCGCGACCCCGGCGGCGGGTGCGTTGCATGTCTCGAGCTATGTGGTGTCGCTGGCGGGTAAATACCTGTGCTTCGCGATCCTCGCGCTCGCGCTCGATCTCGTCTGGGGCTATGTCGGCATCCTCAGTCTCGGCCACGCCGCGTTCTTCGCGTTGGGCGGTTACGCGATGGGCATGTACCTGATGCGCGAGATCGGCGCGCGCGGGGTGTATACGAACGCGCGCCTGCCCGACTTCATGGTGTTCCTCGGCTGGCACGACCTGCCGTGGTACTGGTTCGGGTTCGACCATTTCGCGGTGGCCGCGGTGATGGCGGTGCTGGTGCCGGCAGCACTCGCCTTCGCGTTCGGTTGGTTTGCCTTCCGCGCCCGCGTCGGCGGCGTCTACCTGGCGATCATCACCCAGGCGCTCACCTACGCGCTGATGCTGGCCTTCTTCCGCAACGACATGGGCTTCGGCGGCAACAACGGCATGACCGACTTCAAGGACGTGCTCGGGTTTCCGCTGCACGCCGATGGTACCCGTGCGGCGTTGCTGGTGATCACCGCGCTCGTCCTGGGCGTGGCGTATCTGGCGGCGCGGGCCTTGGTCGG
This sequence comes from Acetobacteraceae bacterium, assembly GCA_049591635.1. Lineage (GTDB taxonomy): Bacteria > Pseudomonadota > Alphaproteobacteria > Acetobacterales > Acetobacteraceae > DATFDN01. The sequence continues at coordinate 13,516 of JBAWFF010000002.1, read as the reverse complement.
TTCGCGCTTCGGCAAGGTGCTGGTGGCGGTGCGCGACGCCGAGGCGCGCACGCGCTTCCTCGGCTATCGGCCGGAGGCCTACAAGCTGGTGGTCTGGGTGATCTCGGCGGCGATCGCCGGCATCGGCGGCGCGCTGTACGTCATGCAGGTCGGCATCATCAACCCGAGCGAGTTCGCCCCCGCCAACTCGATCGAGGCGGTGATCTGGGTCGCGGTGGGCGGCCGCGGCACGTTGTGGGGCGCGGTACTCGGCGCGGTACTGGTCAATTTCGCCAAGACCTGGTTCACGGCGGCGCTGCCGGAATACTGGCTGTTCGGGCTGGGCGCGCTGTTCATCGGCGTCACGCTGCTGCTGCCGAGGGGCCTCGCCGGGCTGTTCGCCGGCGGCCCGGTCCGCCGGACGGAGGCGCGCGGCGCCGTCGCCGAGGAAGGGGCACGATGACGCTGCTCTATCTTGACGGGGTCAGCGTCTCCTTCGACGGGTTCCGCGCGCTGAACGCGCTGTCGTTGGTGCTGGAACCCGGCGAGATGCGCGCGGTGATCGGGCCGAACGGGGCCGGCAAGACGACGATGATGGATGTGATCACCGGCAAGACCCGCCCCGACACCGGTCGCGTCGTGTTCGGCGAGGACACCGACCTCACCCGTTTGGACGAGCCGGCGATCGCCGCGCTGGGGGTCGGGCGGAAGTTCCAGAAGCCGACCGTCTTCGAATCCCACAGCGTCGCCGATAATCTGCTGCTGGCGCTCGCTGGTGATCGCCGCGCGCGCCGCGCCTTGCGGGCCCGCGAAACGGCGGACGAGGACTCGCGGATCGAGGCGATTCTGGCGACCGTGCGCCTGGCCCCGGAGCGAAACCGCCTCGCCGCGGCGCTGTCGCATGGTCAGAAGCAATGGCTGGAAATCGGGATGCTGCTCGCCCAGGACCCGCGCCTGCTGCTGGTCGATGAGCCGGTCGCCGGCATGACGGATGCCGAGACCGAGCAGACCGCCGCGCTGCTGCGCGACATCAACCGTACCCGCAGCGTCGTGGTGGTGGAGCATGATATGGCGTTCGTGCGCGCCCTCGGCGTCAAGGTGACGGTGCTGCACGAGGGCGCGGTACTCTCGGAGGGTTCGATCGACTACGTGAGCGAGGATCCACGCGTGGTCGAAGTGTATCTGGGGCGATAATGCTCGAAATTGCCGATATCACCCTGCACTACGGCGCCGCCATCGCCTTGCGCGGCGTGTCGCTGGAGGCGCGGCCCGGGGCGGTGACCTGCCTTCTCGGGCGCAACGGCGTGGGCAAGACCAGCCTGCTGCGCGCGATCATGGGCGCCCATCCGATCAGCGCGGGCGTGATACGCTGGGACGGCGCCGACATCAGCCGCCTTCCAACGCATGAGCGAGCACGGCGCGGCATCGCCTGGGTGCCGCAGGGACGCGACATCTTCCCGCTCCTGACCGTGCGCGAGAATCTGGAAACCGGCTTCGCGGTTCTGCCACGCGGACAGCGGCGCGTGTCCGACGAGGTGTTCGAGTTGTTTCCCGTGCTCCGATCCATGCTAGGCCGGCGCGGCGGCGATTTGTCCGGCGGCCAGCAGCAGCAACTGGCGATCGCGCGGGCGTTGGTGACGCGTCCGCGTTTGCTGCTGCTGGACGAACCCACCGAGGGCATTCAGCCCAGCATCATCAAGGACATCGGCCGGGTGATCGAATTGTTGGGCGCCCGCGGCGGCATGGCGATCCTACTGGTCGAGCAATATCTGGACTTCGCGCAGGCGCTGGCCCAGACGATCGCGGTGATGGATCGGGGCAGCATCGTCCTGGCCGGCAGGCGCGAGGAGGTGGAAGCGGCGGATGTTCGACGCCTCGTCGCGGTCTGAACCCGCGCTGCAACGCGCCACCGGCGAACTCGCGGTGGGTTGGCGGGTGCGCGACGGGGCGACGGTCCTGGACACGCTGCGCCAAGCGGGTTGCCTCAAGGCGCGATTTCCACGCGATGGCGTGGACGGTTGGGCCGGGATCGTCACGATGAACCTTTCGGGCGGAATCGCCGGCGGCGATCGGCTGGATAGCCGATTCGTGATCGGCGAAGGCGCCCGTGCCAGCATCGCCGGGCAGGCCGCCGAGCGGTTCTATCGGGCGCTGCCCGCAAGCCCGCCGGCGCGCGTGCGGACCCGCATCGAGATCGCGGCGGGAGCGGCAGCCGAGTGGCTGGCGCAGGAATCGATCCTGTTCGATCGCTGCGCGCTCGATCGGCGCTTGGACGTCGAACTGGCGGCGGATGCGCGCTTCCTGGGCGTGGAGATGCTGGTGTTTGGCCGCGCCGCGATGGGCGAGACGGTACGCCATGCCGTGCTGGGAGACGTGATCGCCGTGCGCCGCGAGGGGCGGCCGGTGCTGCGCGAGGCAATACGGCTCGACGGTGCGGCCGACGAGATGCTGCGCCGTCCGGCGATCGCGGCGGGGGGGCGGGCGCTGGCGACGCTGGTGCACGTCGCGCCCGATGCCGAGGCACGCCTGGACGCTGTGCGCGCTGCGTTGCAAGCTGCGGATGCCGGGGCGAGCGCGTGGGACGGACTGCTGGTCGCGCGCATCCTCGCTCCCGACGGCGCCGCGCTGCGGCGAATCGTGGTCGCGACGCTGGCTGCACTCCGGGATCGTCCCCTGCCGCGTGTGTGGCTGTGCTGAGGGGGTCGGCCGATGAACCTGACGCCACGCGAAAAGGACAAGCTGCTGATCGCGATGGCGGCGACGGTCGCGCGAAGGCGGCTGGAGCGTGGGGTGCGGCTGAACCACCCGGAGGCGGTGGCGATCATCGCCGATTTCGTGGTGGAGGGCGCGCGCGACGGGCGGAGCGTCGCCGACCTCATGGAGGCCGGCGGGCATGTGCTGACACGCGCGCAAGTGATGGAAGGGATCGCGGAGATGATCCATGACGTGCAGGTGGAGGCGACGTTCCCGGACGGAACCAAGTTGGTGACCGTGCATGAGCCGATACGATGATCCCCGGTGAGATCGCCGTGGCCGCCGGCGACATCGAGTTGAACGCCGGCCTCACCCGCACCACGCTCACGGTCGCCAACACCGGGGACCGGCCGATCCAGGTCGGCAGCCACTACCATTTCGCCGAGACCAATCCCGCGCTGTCGTTCGACCGTGCCGCCGCGCGCGGCTGCCGGCTCGACATCGCCGCCGGCACCGCGATCCGCTTCGAGCCGGGACAGACGCGCGAGGTCACGCTGGTCCCGTACCGCGGCCGGCGCGCCGTGGTCGGTTTCCGGGGCGACATGATGGGCACACTCTGATGGCGCGGCTGTCGCGTTCGGCCTACGCCGACATGTTTGGCCCGACCACGGGCGATCGGGTGCGCCTCGCCGACACCGACCTGTTCATCGAGGTCGAGCGCGATCTGACGACCTACGGAGAGGAGGTGAAGTTCGGAGGCGGCAAGGTGATCCGTGACGGCATGGGGCAGTCGCAGGCCACGCAGGCCGAGGGCGCCGTCGATTCCGTCATCACCAACGCGCTGATTCTGGACCATTGGGGCATCGTGAAGGCCGACATAGGCATCGTCGGCGGCCGCATCGCGTGCATCGGCAAGGCGGGCAATCCCGACATTCAGCCCGGCGTCGATATCATCATCGGGCCGGGCACCGAGATCATCGCCGGGGAGGGAAAGATCCTCACCGCGGCCGGCATCGACACCCATATCCATTTCATCTGCCCGCAAATCGTCGAGGAAGCGCTCGCGTCCGGCGTGGCGACCCTGGTCGGCGGCGGCACCGGCCCGGCCACAGGCTCGGTGGCAACCACCTGCACGCCGGGGCCGTGGCACCTCGGTCGCATGTTGCAGGCCGCCGAGGGGCTTGGCGTCAATCTCGCCTTCATCGGCAAGGGAAACGCCTCGCACCCTGCCGCACTTGAGGAGATGATCCGCGCCGGTGCCGCTTGCCTCAAGCTGCACGAGGACTGGGGCAGCACGCCGGCCGCGATCGACTGCTGCCTTGCGGCCGCCGACCGATTCGACGTGCAGGTGACGTTCCACGCCGACACGCTGAACGAGTCGGGCTTTGTCGAAGATACGATCGCCGCATTCAAGGGACGGACTATCCATGCGTTCCATACGGAAGGCGCCGGCGGCGGGCACGCGCCCGACATCATCAAGCTGGCGGGCCTGCCGAACGTATTGCCTAGCTCCACCAATCCGACGCGGCCGTACACGGTGAACACGATCGACGAGCACCTCGACATGGTCATGGCCGCCCATCACCTCGATCCCCGGATCCCGGAGGACCTTGCCTTCGCCGAAAGCCGAATCCGCAAGGAAACCATCGCCGCCGAGGATATCCTCCACGACCTCGGCGCGATCTCCATGATGTCGTCGGACAGCCAGGCAATGGGCCGTGTCGGGGAGATGGTGATCCGTACCTGGCAGACCGCGCACAAGATGAAGCAGCAGCGGGGCAGCCTGCCGGGCGACCCGGAACGCCACGACAATGGGCGGGCCAAGCGCTATGTGGCCAAGTACACGATCAATCCCGCGATCGCGCACGGGATCTCGGGCGAGGCGGGCTCGGTCGAGGCGGGCAAGCTTGCCGATCTGGTGTTGTGGTCGCCGGCCTTCTTCGGCGTGAAGCCCGATCTGGTCATCAAGGGAGGCATGATCGTCATCGCGGCGATGGGCGATCCCAACGGCTCGATATCGACGCCGCAGCCGGTGCACTATCGGCCGATGTTCGGTGCATTGGGCGGCGCCTTGGCGGCGACCTGCGTGAGCTTCGTGTCGGGCGCGGCGCTGGAGGCGGGCATCGGCGAGTCGCTCCGATTGCGCCGCCGCCTCGTCGCGGTCGCCGACACGCGCGGCGGGATCGGCAAGCGCAGCATGATCCACAACGATGCGACGCCGGTGATCGAGGTCGATCCGGAGACCTACGAGGTCCGCGCCGATGGCGTCCTGCTGACCTGCGAGCCGGCCCACGTGCTGCCGATGGCGCAACGCTATTTCCTGTTCTGATGCGCGCCGTCTCCATCCTGCCGGCGGGCGCGTGGAACATCTCGGAGGCGATCGATTCCGTGCTGCTCGACTTCGACATGCGCCACCGGCGGCGGATCACGCTGCGGACCGAGGCGGGAGCGGAACTGCTTCTCGATCTGGCGCAAGCGGCACGGCTGCGCGACGGCGACGCCATGGTGCTCGATACCGCCGCCCTGGTGCGCGTGCGGGCGCGGCCGGAGGCGTTGCTGGAGATTCACGCGCACGACGAGAGCGCGCTGATCCGCATCGCCTGGCACCTCGGCAACCGCCACCTCCCGGTGCAGGTGCTGGGCGATCGGCTGCGCATCCGCGACGACCATGTGATCGCCGCGCTGGTCGGACAACTCGGCGGTCATGCCGCGCGGATCGAGGCGCCGTTCGATCCGGAGGCGGGCGCGTATGAGCACGGGCATTGAAGCCCTGCTGCTGCACGCCTGGCTCTCGCCGGCCTTCCCGACCGGCGGCTTCGCTTACAGCCACGGGATCGAATGGGCGGTCGAGGCCGGCGACGTGGCCGACGAAACCGGCCTGCTGGACTGGCTGGCCGATCTGCTGGCGCATGGCTCCGGCCGAAACGATGCGATCCTGCTGCGCCACGCATGCCGCGCCGACCCGACGGAGTTGGCTTCGGTGTGCGCGTTTGCAATGGCAACTGCCGGCGGGAGGGAGCGATTGGCCGAGACACTGGGCCAGGGCGACGCATTCGCGCGTGCCGCGCTCGTGTGGGGCAGCCCGCGTCTCGCGGGGCTCGTCGGACCGGTGCCGTATCCGGTCGCCGTCGGGGCGCTGGCCGCCGATCACGGCGTCGCGGAGGACGCGGTCGTCGCAGCCTTTCTTCAGGCGATGGCCGGCAATTTGATATCGGCGGCGGTGCGCCTGATACCGCTTGGGCAGACGGCCGGCTTGCGCGTGCTGGCCGCGTTGCAACCGCGGATTCTCGCGGTTGCGCGCGAAATCCGCGGCGCCGCCCTCGATGACATCGGCGGCGCGTGCTTTCGTGCCGACATCGCCGCCATGCGCCACGAAACCCAGCGCACGAGGTTGTTTCGCACATGACCCACGGTCCGCTCCGCGTCGGCATCGGCGGTCCGGTCGGCTCCGGCAAGACGGCGCTGATGGACGCGCTATGCCGCGCCTTCCGCGATCGCTTCCAGGTCGCCGCGATTACCAACGACATCTACACGCGGGAGGATGCGGAGTTCCTGACCCGCGCGGGCTCGCTGTCGCCCGACCGGATCATGGGCATCGAGACCGGCGGCTGCCCCCATACGGCGATCCGCGAGGACGCCTCGATCAACCTCGCGGGCGTGGCCGAGCTGTGCCGCCGCTTCCCCGACCTCGACGTGCTGCTGATCGAGAGCGGCGGGGACAATCTCGCGGCGACGTTCAGCCCGGAGCTGGCCGATCTCACGATCTACGTGATCGACGTCGCGGCGGGCGACAAAATCCCCCGCAAGGGCGGCCCGGGGATCACTCGGTCTGATCTGCTGGTCATCAACAAGATCGATCTCGCCCCGCTCGTGGGCGCGAGTCTCGAGGTGATGGACCGTGATGCGCGGCGGATGCGCGCCGAACGGCCGTTCGTGTTCGCCAACCTGCGCGCCGGCATCGGGGTCGCCGACATCGCCGCGTTGGTGGAGCGGGCGGGCGGGCTGGGCCCCCGCTAGAGTAAAGCCAAGAATTTGGATCGCCTTCGCCGGCAAAGGGTTGGCTTTGCGTTCCTATGTATCAGCTTCGTTGTTCAAGCAATTAGCTGCTTCTTATGATCGTGTGTTATCATATTGTCAGGGGATGCGGTATTGGTCATGTTGGGGAGGCTGGTGCATTTGTAACGGCATGCTCGCGCCGCAAGAAACGACGGAGACAGTCAGGCTCCCGCTTAATTTCGTCTATTGAGACGTACGATGACGCTTCCAGCGGTCTGGCAACCCCATCCGGTGGCGCGACGGAAGCGTGGCGAGGCGCGGGGCCATCGCCATGCCCCGGCTAAACCGGGGCACCTGGGGACGATCAGGCCATACGAGTACCGGGGCGCGGCAACCTTGCTCGCCGATTTCTGGGAAACGGTGGACGCGGTGTTGCGAGAGAGAGGAGTGATCCCATGACGACGTTGAAGGTGGGCATCGCCAGCTACGAGGACATGAAGGCCCGCACCATGGCCGTGGCGCGCGGCGAGCAGCGCATCTCGCCGGAGGAACCGAAGGTCTGGTTCACTTCGACGGAATCCTTCGCCAAGGTTCTTTCGGCGGGCAACCGCGGCGTATTGCGGGTGATCGTGGAGCAGGCGCCCGGCTCGTTCGACGAACTCGCGCGGATCACCGGCAAGGCGAAGTCGAACCTGTCGCGCACACTGAAGACCATGGCGGGCTATGGCCTGATCCGCCTCGAACGCGGCGAGAGGGGCCGGATCACGCCCAAGGTCACGTATGACCGGGTGGAACTCGACCTGCCGCTCACCTGGCCGCGAAAGGCAAGCTGAGCCATGACCGCTCGGCGGCCTGGGCGAGTGAGCGGAACCGCTCCGGCGGCACGCGATGCCCTCGCGGCCACGGATTGGCGCAAGGTTGACGCAATGACGGACGCGGACATCGCTCGCCAGATCGCGGGCAACCCCGATGCTACGCCCGACATGGCTCCGGACATCGACGTTCGTGCCATCAGGCGTGCCGTCGGGATGACCCAGTCGCAGTTCGCCGACGCGTATGAGTTCAGTGTTCGGACAGTGCAGGAGTGGGAGCGAGGCTCGAAAAAGCCCAACGGCCCCGCGCGGATGTTGCTTCGCGCCATCAAGGCCGATCCCGAAGCCCTGCGAAAAGCCCTAGCGGCTACGTAGGGCCGGCGGCGGCTCGCCGCTACCATAGCGTGCGACAGGATAAAGCTGGCGTCCCGTACGGGATTCGAACCCGTGTCGCCAACGTGAAAGGCTGGAGTCCTAGGCCTCTAGACGAACGGGACGTGGTGCCCAGGGGCGGAATCGAACCACCGACACTGCGATTTTCAGTCGCATGCTCTACCAACTGAGCTACCTGGGCACAGCCGCGCCGAGTTAGCGCATGGGCTGGGCAGGAGCAACCCCGGTTCAGCCCTCGCGCTTGTCACGCAGGTTCGCCCAATGCGCCAGACGGCGCGCCAGTTCCCGCTCGAAACCGCGATCGCGCGGACGATAGAACGCCTCGCGCGCCATCCCCTCCGGGAAGTAGTCCTGGCCCGAGAACGCATCCTCGGCGTTGTGATCGTAAGCGTAGCCGCGCCCGTAGCCGAGGTCCTTCATCAGCCGCGTCGGCGCGTTCAGGATGTGCGCGGGCGGCATCAGGCTGCCGGTCGCGCGGGCCGCTCTGCCGGCCTCGCCCAGCGCCACATAGGCGGCGTTTGATTTCGGCGCGGTGCCGAGGTAGAGCACCGCCTGGGCGAGGACGAGCTCCCCTTCCGGACTACCGAGCCGCTCGTAGGCCTCCCACGCCGCCAACGTCTGGGTCAGCGCGGCGGGATCGGCGAGCCCGATATCCTCGGCGGCGAAGCGGACCAGGCGGCGGGCGATGTAGCGCGGGTCCTCACCGCCCTCCAACATCCGCGCGTACCAATAGAGCGCCGCGTCGGGGTCCGAGCCGCGCAGCGACTTGTGCAGCGCGGAGATCAAGTTGTAGTGCTCCTCGCGGTCCTTGTCGTACAGCGCGGCGCGCCGCCCGAGCAGCCCCGCCAGCGCGCCCGAATCGAGCGGAGCGGCATCCGCCGGCAGGGCCGCGAGCTGTTCGACCATGTTGAGCAGGTACCGCCCGTCGCCATCGGCCATCGCGCGCAGGGCGGCGCGGGCGTCCTGGGTCAGCGGCATAACCCGCTCCAGCGCGGTCTCCGCGCGCACCAGCAACGCGTCGAGCGCGGCGTCGTCGAGCCGGCGCAGCACCAGCACCTGGCAGCGCGACAGCAAGGCCCCGTTCAGGGCGAAGGACGGGTTCTCCGTCGTCGCCCCGACCAGCACGATGGTGCCGTTCTCGACCACCGGAAGGAAGCCGTCCTGCTGGGCACGGTTGAAGCGATGCACCTCATCGACGAACAGCAACGTTCCGGTCGGACCGCGCGCCGCCTCCTCGAACACCCGCTTGAGGTCGGCGACGCCGGAGAACACCGCCGAGATCTGCACGAACGCCAGCGAGGCGCGCTCCGCCAACAGCCGCGCGATGGTGGTCTTTCCGGTCCCCGGCGGCCCCCACAGGATCAGCGAGGCGAGCGAGCCGCGTGCCAGCATCCTGGTGAGCGCGCCATCCGGGCCGACCAGATGGTCCTGCCCGACGACCTCATCGAGCGTGCGCGGACGTAGCCGATCGGCGAGCGGGCGGGGACCGGCCGGGGTAGGTGGGAACAGGTCGTCGGAGCGGCGTCTCGGCGGCATCGCCCCTGGTATATACTACGCCGCCCGCTGCTGGTCCGCCTCGTCCTCCAGGGTCTCCGGACGCGGGCCGCTGTCGAGGCCCTTGGCGGCGGGATCGCGGTCCACCAGTTCGATCACCGCCATGTCGGCCGCGTCGCCGTAGCGCACGCCGGCTTTGAGCACGCGGGTATAGCCGCCGGCGCGAGCCCGATAGCGCTCGGCGAGAGCGCCGATCAGCTTGTTGACGATCTGGTCGTCGCGCAGGTGCCCATACAGCTGCCGGCGCGCGTGCAGGCCGCCGCGCTTGCCCAGCGTGATCAGCTTCTCGGCAACCGGACGCAGCTCCTTCGCCTTCGGCAAGGTGGTGGTGATCTGCTCGTGCTTGAGCAGCGCGCAGGCCATGTTGCGGAACATGGCTTGGCGATGAGAGGTCGTGACGCCGAGCTTCCGGCCGGCCACCCCGTGACGCATGGTACTACTTCCCTACGCTATCGTCATCCCCGGGCTTGACCCGGGGATCAGAACGGCTCTTCCAGCCGCTTGGCCAGATCCTCGATGTTCTCCGGCGGCCAGCCCGGCACGGCCATGCCGAGCGAGAGGCCCATGGAGGTCAGCACCTCCTTGATCTCGTTCAGCGACTTGCGCCCGAAATTCGGCGTCCGCAGCATCTCCTGCTCCGACTTCTGGACCAGGTCGCCGATGTAGACGATGTTGTCGTTCTTCAGGCAGTTGGCGCTGCGCACCGAAAGTTCGAGTTCATCGACCTTGCGCAGCAGGTTGCGGTTGAACGGCAGGTCGTCCTGCGGCTCCTCGAGGCGGACCTGCTGGGGCTCGTCGAAGTTGATGAACAGTTGCAGCTGGTCTTGCAGGATGCGCGCGGCGAGCGCCACCGAATCCTCCGGCGTCACCGCCCCGTTGGTCTCCACCGTCAGCAGCAGCTTGTCGTAGTCGGTCACCTGGCCGACGCGGGTCGGTTCCACCTTGTAGGAGACGCGGCGGACCGGCGAGTAGATCGAATCGACCGGGATCAGCCCGATCGGGGCGTCCTCCGGCCGGTTGGCGGCGGCGGCGACGTAGCCCTTGCCGAGGTTGACCGTGAACTCCATCCCCAGCTTCACCCCATCGTCGAGGGTGCAGAGCACGAGGTCGGGGTTCATGATGTCGATCTCGTGGGTGCCCTGGATCTGCCCGGCGCGAACCTCGCCCGGCCCGGTCGCCGTCAGCACCATGCGCTTCGGCCCCTCGCCGTGCATCCGCAGCGCCAACTGCTTGATGTTGAGCACGATGTCGGTCACGTCCTCGCGGACGCCCGGGATCGAGCTGAACTCGTGCAGCACGCCGTCGATCTGCACCGCGGTTACCGCCGCTCCCTGGAGGGAGGACAGCAGGATGCGGCGGATCGCGTTGCCGAGCGTCATGCCGAAGCCGCGCTCCAGCGGCTCGGCGACGATCGTGGCGACGCGGGCGGGGTCGGCGCCGGGCTCGACCTCGAGCTTTTCCGGCTTGATCAGATCCTGCCAGTTCTTCTGGATGACGGCGCTTTGCCTCATGCCATGCCCTTTCGTTCCGGCTGCGTCGACGCGGGCCGGATCATGTCTCGCGCGCCATCATCGGCGCGACGTTGTACGGCTAGACGCGCCGGCGCTTGCGCGGGCGGCAGCCGTTGTGCGGGATCGGCGTCATGTCGCGGATCGCGGTGATAGAGAATCCCACCGCCTGAAGCGCCCGGAGCGCGCTTTCGCGCCCCGAGCCCGGCCCGCTCACCTCGATCTCCAGCGTCTCCATGCCATGCTCGCGCGCCTTGCGCCCGGCATCCTCGGCGGCCACCTGCGCCGCGTACGGGGTGGACTTCCGGCTTCCCTTGAACCCCTGGCTGCCCGAGGACGACCAGGCGATCGCGTTGCCCTGTGCGTCGGTGATGGTGATCACCGTGTTATTGAAGGTCGCCGCGACATGGGCGACTCCGGCGATGATGTTCTTGCGCTCCTTGCGGCGGGGGCGCGAGGCGGTGGCGGGTCTCGCCATGCTATTTGGTGACCTTTTTCTTGCCGGCGATGGCGACCGCCTTGCCCTTGCGGGTGCGTGCGTTGGTATGAGTGCGCTGGCCGCGCACCGGCAGGCCGCGGCGATGACGCAGGCCTCGGTAGCAGCCGAGGTCCATCAACCGCTTGATGTTCATCGCGACTTCCCGCCGCAGGTCGCCCTCGACCCGGTATTCGCGGTCGATCAGCTCGCGGATGCGCAGCACTTCGTCGTCGGAGAGCTGGTTGACCCGGCGGTCATCGGGGATCGACAGGCGGGAGATGATCTCCGTCGCCTTGGTCGGCCCGATGCCGTATATGTACTGCAGGCCGATGCCGACCCGCTTGGTGGTAGGGATATTCACGCCGGCAATACGCGCCACGCTCTGCCACTCCTGTCGTCGCAAGCGGAAAAACCGACGGTCCTGAGGAGGTACCGCCGGGGGAGCGCGGAATATACGGGCGACGGGGCAGGAGTCAACGGGCCGGGGCGAAGGCGTCAGCCGCCCCAGGGATCGATGACGCTCAGACCGCATTCCTGGAAATCGGCGACATTGCGGGTGACCACGCTGGCGCCCCGGACGCGCGCGATTGCGGCGATCATAAGGTCGATGGTGGCGGTCGGCCGCCCTGCTTTTCGGCGGGCGGCGAAGAGTTCGGCATAGGCGGCAGCGGCATCCATATCGAAGGGCAATACCCGGCCCTCGAATTCCTCGATGAACATGGCTCGTGCCGCGGCCGCCAGTTCCGAGCGACGCCGCCCTGCTGGCAGGACAGCTATGCCGGCGAGAATTTCCGCCTGACACACGGCAACCGTGAAAAGCTCCTCGGAGGGGCGGTCCAACAGCCATGCCGCCACCTCCCGCGCTGGTTTGGCGCTCATCATGGCGGACAGGACATTGGTATCGAGCACGAACATCAGTCGAAGCTGGGCGGCTCGCGCGTGCGGTCGCGGGGAGGCGGGTCGAGCTCGACGCCGCCGATGGACGCGAAGCGCGCACGCACCCGGTCATAAAGATGGCGCACCGGCCGGGGCTCTGGTTCGCCCACGGCGGCCCGCAGGATGCGGCGGGCTTCCGCCTCCATCGAATGCCCATGTTCGGCGGCGCGGATGCGCAGCCGCTCCTTGAGGGCGGGATCGAGATTGCGGATCGTCATGCTGCTCATAATGCCGGACCTCCCCCCGTGAGCCCTCATCGTACTCGTTGATTGCATTGAAACCCATGCTAGCGCGCCACCATGAAAGGCGGGAAGGAATTGCGGCGGCGTCGGCGGAAATACCGCACGCGCTCGACGGCGCCTGATGCCCCTCAACATACGCAGCGAAGAGGTCAACCAGCTCGCCGAGACCTTGGCGAGCCGCAAGCGCATGAACAAAACCGACGCGGTGAAGCTCGCGCTCGAAAACGAACTGCGGCGCCTCGACGAAGCGGTTCCCCTTCGCGAGCGGCTCCGCCCGCTTCAGGACCGGATCATGGCCCGCCCGGCGACCGGCCTGGAGGCCGACAAGGCCTTCTACGACGAACTGAGCGGGGAGGGCTGATGTTCGTCGATGCCTCCGCCATCGTCACCATCCTCACCCGCGAACCCGATGCCGATGCCCTGGCGGATGCGCTGGACGGCGCCCAATCATCCATCACCTCGCCGATCGCCATCTTCGAGGCAGCCTTGGGGGTCTGCCGCAAGCGGCACGCGAGCGTGGCGGAGGCCCGGGACGACGTGCTCGAATTTCTCGGCACCGCCAGTGTCCGCACCGTCTCGATCACCGCCAAGGAGGCGGATGCCGCCCTGGACGCCTTCGCGCGCTACGGCAGAGGCCGGGGGCATCCGGCGCAGCTCAACATGGGAGATTGCTTCGCCTATGCGATGGCGAAGGCACACCCCACCAAGCTGCTGTTCAAGGGCAACGACTTCGGTAAGACCGACATCGGCTCGGCGATGGAACCGCGCCGCCCGTAAGCCACGGCGTCGCGCCCCGGCCTTGCCCGCGCCGCCCCGGCGCGCGACATAAACCACATGTCCCAGACCTTGACCCGCTCGCCTTCGCCGGTCCTGTTCATCCCGCAGAAGCTGCCGTCGCGCCCGCGTACCGGCATCCTTCGCGTG
>JBAWFF010000001.1:0-3300 GCA_049591635.1 Acetobacteraceae bacterium | reverse complement strand
CCGGCCACCCCGCCCAAGTGAACCCGTCACGCATCTTCATCCTCCGTCCGGTCGGCACCGCGCTGCTGATGGCGGCGATCCTGCTGGTCGGCGCGGCGGCGTATTTCTTCCTGCCGATCTCGGCGCTGCCGGAGGTCGATTATCCCACCATCCAGGTCTCCACCTTCTACCCCGGTGCGAGCCCTGATGTGATGACGTCTTCCGTGACCTCGCCGCTCGAGGTGCAGTTCGGCGAGATGCCCGGCCTCAACCAGATGTTCTCGCAAAGCTCGGCGGGCGCCTCGGTCATCACCTTGCAGTTCGGCCTCGACCTCAGTCTCGATATCGCCGAGCAGGAGGTGCAAGCGGCGATCAACGCGGCTTCCAACCTGTTGCCGGCGGACCTGCCGGCCCCGCCCGTCTACGCCAAGGTCAATCCGGCGGATGCGCCGATCCTCACGCTCGCCCTCACCTCGAAGACGCTGCCGCTCACCACCGTCGAGGATCTGGCCGATACCCTGTTGGCCGAGAAGATCTCCCAGCAGCCCGGTGTGGGGCTGGTCAGCATCAGCGGCGGCCAGCGGCCGGCGGTTCGCATCGAGGTCAATCCCCGCGCGCTCGCCGCGTACGGGCTCAATATCGACGACGTGCGGAGCACGCTCGGCAACGCCAACACCAACACGCCCAAGGGAAATTTCGACGGACCGCGGCTTGATTCGACGATCAACGACAACGACCAGATCAGCAGCGCGACGGGCTTCGCCGAGCAGGTGATCGCCTACAAGAACGGCGCCCCGGTGCGATTGAAGGACGTGGCGAACGTGGTCGAGGGGGCGGAGAACACCAAGCTCGCCGCCTGGGCCAACTCCACGCCGGCGGTGATCCTCAACATCCAGCGCCAGCCCGGCGCCAACGTCATCGCCGTCGTCGATACCATCAAGAAGCTGTTGCCGCAGCTCACCGCCGGCCTGCCGCCATCCGTCGACGTCGCCGTGCTGACGGACCGTACCAACACGATCCGCGCGTCGGTCTCCGACGTGGAGTTCGAGCTGTTGCTCGCCGTGGCGCTGGTGGTGCTGGTGATCTTCGTCTTTCTGCGCAACCTGCCGGCCACCATCATCCCCAGCCTGTCGGTACCGCTGTCGTTGGTCGGCACGCTCGGGGTGATGTACCTGCTCGGTTTCAGCCTCGACAATCTTTCGCTCATGGCACTGACGATCTCCACCGGCTTCGTGGTGGACGACGCCATCGTCATGATCGAGAACATCACCCGCTATGTCGAAGCGGGCGACGCCCCGCTCGCGGCCGCGCTCAAGGGCGCCGAACAGATCGGCTTCACCATCATCTCGCTGACCGTGTCACTGATCGCGGTGCTGATCCCGCTGCTGTTCCTGGGCGGCGTGGTCGGGCGGCTGTTTCACGAGTTCGCCATCACGCTGTCCGTCACCATCGTCATCTCCGCCGTCGTCTCGCTCACGCTGGTGCCGATGATGTGCGCGCGGCTGGTGCGCCATCGTCCGGCCGCTACGCGCTGGCGCATCGACCTCGCCGCCGAGCGCGGCTTCAACTGGATCGTCGGGCGCTATGACCGCGGGCTGAATGTGGTGCTGGATCATCAGCCGATCACGCTCGCGGTGGCGCTGCTGACCATGGCGCTCACGGCGTGGCTCTATGTCGTCATGCCGAAGGGATTCTTTCCGGTGCAGGACACCGGGGTGATCCAGGGCATCTCGGTGGCCGCGCAGACCGCCTCCTTCGACGCGATGGCCACCGATCAGGAGGCGTTCGCCGCCGCCATCCTCAAGGACCCGGACGTCGTCAGCCTGAGTTCGTTCATAGGCGTCGATGGGCAGAACATGACACTGAACACCGGCCGGTTTCTCATCAACCTTAAGCCGAAGGACGAGCGCGCCGCCAACGTGACGCAAGTGATCCGGCGCTTGCAGCAGGAGGTCGCGTCGGTCCCAGGCGTGACGCTGTACCTCCAGCCGGTGCAGGATCTCACGCTCGATTCCGCGATCAGCCGGACCCAGTACCACTTCGTGCTGGAGAACCCGAACCTCGGGCGGCTTTCCACTTGGGTACCGAAGCTGGTGCAGCAGCTTCGTGCCTCTCCGGATCTGGCGAATATCGCCGATGACCTTTCCCAGCAGGGGCTGGCGGTCAATCTGGTGATCGACCGCTCCGCCGCCGCGCGCTACGGCATCACTCCCGCGACCGTGGACAACGCGCTGTACGACCTGTTCGGTCAGCGCATCATCTCCACGATCTACAGCCAGTCGAACCAGTACCGCGTCATCATGGAGGCGACGCCCGCCTTGCAGGGCTCGCTCGGCAGCCTCGGCGCGATCTACTTGCCGTCCGCGGTCGTTGCCGGCGGGCAGGTGCCGCTGTCGGCGATCGTGCGGGTGGAGCAGGCCCCCGGGCCGCTGGAGATCAGCCATCTCGGCCAGTTCCCGGCGACCTCGATCTCCTTCGACACGGCGCCGGACGCCTCGCTCGGCGCCGCCGTCACCGCCGTTACCCAGGCCGAGAAGGCAATCGGCCTGCCGGGCAGCTTCATCACCGCCTTCCAGGGCGCCGCCGCCGCGCTGCAAAGCTCGCTGTCGAACGAGCTCTACCTGGTGCTCGCCGCGATCGTCACCGTGTACATCGTACTCGGCGTCCTGTACGAGAGCTTCGTCCATCCGGTGACGATCCTCTCGACCCTGCCGTCGGCGGGGATGGGCGCGCTGATCGCGCTGTGGATCGCCGGTGACGACATCGACGTGATCTCGATCATCGGCATCATCCTGCTGATCGGCATCGTCAAGAAGAACGCGATCATGATGATCGACGTGGCGATCCATCTGCAGCGCGACCAGGGCATGCCGGCGCGCCAGGCGATCCACGATGCCGCCCTGTTGCGTCTGCGCCCGATCATGATGACCACCGCCGCCGCGGTGCTCGGCGCGGTGCCGCTGGCCATCGGCATTGGTCAGGGCGCCTCGCTGCGCCAGCCGCTGGGCATCACCGTGATGGGCGGGCTGATCCTCAGCCAGGTGTTCACGCTGTACACCACACCGGTGATCTATCTGTACCTGGACCGCGTGCGCGCCCGTCTGGCGCTGTGGTCCGACAGCCTGCCGTGGAACCGCCAACCGGACGCAAGCGCATGAACCGCAATCCTTCCCGCACCCTGCTCGCCGCTGCCCTGACGCTGTGGCTGTCCGGCTGCATGGTCGGCCCCGACTACCAGCGTCCGCAGGTCGCCGTGCCGACCCAATACAAGGAACTGGCCGGCTGGACCCCGGCCGCACCGGCTGCCACTGCACCCAAGGG